>JAHBXX010000030.1 GCA_019636245.1 Planctomycetota bacterium
TGAAGTCGTTCCCAGATGGGGCTACCGGGCGCTTACGAGGGATCTGGAACGGGAACGTCACCGCGCCGAACGCCACGCCGCCGAGGATGACCGGCACGCCGAGCGTCGCGCGGAACGCCAACGCGTCGGACTCGTCGCACGTGTGCTTGCGTCGTTAGTGGCCCCATAGGACCTGCCAGCACTCATCTTCCGATGGTGACTCCGTCGCATCTCAGGATACCGCTTAGCAAATAGGGTCCAATCACAACACCCTCGTCGTTTCCCGGCCACGTGGCCAGCACCCGAACTTCAATTGTCTGCGGCACAGACTCAGCCGCCAGTCTCCATCGAGCCGTAAAGTCGCCATTGGCACTCACAACCAAATCGGCAACACGTCTCGCTCCGTCACCAATCATCCAAGAAAGTCTGAGGCCGGCTCGCTCGGTCTGGGAGAGGCCGCGGCAGGTTCCCGTCATCTCAATTTCGTCCCGTCGCTTGGAGCGGACTTGCACCGAGAGGCATTGCGTAGCATCCGGCATCACGTCGAACCGGGCGTTCTCGGTCTGTTTACCCTGAGACAGAGCAGTGATCGATAATTCCATGCCCTTGCTACCCAGAACCGATACCCGAGCCTCACGACCTTCTGGCCAGTCTTCAATAACTGCAACCCCGTCGGCGCCGGTAGTCGTAGACCGAGAGACAACGCCCAGTTCGCCTCCTGCGCCCGCCGGAACTCGGTCTGGTCTCCATCCCGCCAAGACAGGCGAAGACGTGGTGAGCGCGCTAACCCGCAAGCCACCTATTGGCGCTCCGCTGCCGTCGACTACGAGCACTCTCCAGTCATGTCCGCTGACCAGATCAAAGTCGACTTGGCTTGCGGCTTGTTGGATTCCGTCAAGCGATTTGACGCTGGGAATCGAAGTGCCATAAACTGCAACCAGCACGCTTCCTTGCGGCCACCCTTGAGTTAGGGCGACCCGGTAGAGGCCGGCCGAGTCAGTTCGACACAGCAATGTCGGCTCAGGCCACGGAGCGGTCTTGGCCAACAGACCCTCAGGAGAAACGAGATGTAGGGTCGCACTGTCAGCCGGTTGTTCATTATAGTCACGGACCTGACCAAACAAGACCAACTCTGGCGTGTAGACAATGCGATGATGATGCGCTTGCAGATCAACCAGCCGTGGAACATTGAGTAGCATGCCAGTTGCACATTCAGCCCTCAGTAATGCGGATGTACCACCGAGCGTTCTTGGAAGGCTGCATTGCCCTCGATCGTCCGACACGTTCTGAGTCGTCCCCTCGGTTGATTCCAGGAGAACTCTGACTCCGGGGACTCCCGCTCCCGAGTTGATACTGACTACTCGTACCTGGATAGCCGAAGCCGCTTTGTCCTGCTCCATGCCAATCCTCTCGCTTGTGATGCCGTCGTCGCGGACAACACCAGCCGATTGTTCTCGCTCCGCAGATTGCTCCGAAGAAGCTTGTTGCGGCGATGACGCCCTATCCGGTGCCGTCTCACCGCCGCGCCAGAACAGGAGATAGCCGAGGCAGGCGGCAACCAGAAGGGCGGCGAGCGCAAGCCAGATAGGGCGGTTCATCAGGGCACTGCTGTGACAGACTCCACGTTCGGGCCTGTCTCGATCTCGACCTCAACCCCGGAGTCTTCCGCCTCCGCTTCATCGAGGAGATCCTTCTCTCCAGATGAGAGGCTCGGATCGTCCGCCCGGATCCTGAGGACCTTCTGTCCTTCCCGCCACAGGACATACCAAGTGATTTCTCCCTGAGCCTGAGTCGTGACCCGATCCGAGACGTAGGTGCCCTTGTCCGCCGTGACCCAGGCGGATCCGTCCCACTTCTGGCTGGTGTACTGTTGTGCGTTGGCCGGTGCCAACGAGACCAAGAGCGTTAGTGCCAGCCACACACCCCGAGCAGAGTGTTTCATGAGATATCCTCCGTTTTGGGGTGGTCCGCAGAAGCTAGCGTCAGTGTTGGCGGTCTGGCAAGCGCATTCAACGCGATCGACTCCGGAGTCCGGTTCGGGCGACTGCTCGCCAGCTCCCGCGTGTGCGGACGGGCTACAGCGGCCCCTAGGCGCCAGCGACGACGCCTCGCACTTGCGCCCGCGCGGGCCGCGTGCTTTTCTCGGTCCGACCTCCGGTCTGACATCGCTGTCAGCGGGGGGCCGTCTGACCTCAGCCGTCCGTGGCTACCTGCCGGCGCTCGAAGTGATCCGAAATGCCGGCAGGACGGGGTCTTCGACCTCTCTCGCAAAGCGGAAGAGTGGTGGGCGTTGCAGGAGTCGAACCTGCGACCCTCAGCTTGTCGAGCTGATGCTCTAGCCAACTGAGCTAAACGCCCGCACTTGCAGGCCGGGAAGCATGACGGCGGCGACGCCGGATGCAAGGGAAACCTGGTCGCCTGCCGCGATCTGTCGCCGGCCGGGCCGGCAGCAGGGCAAGTCGGCACTGCATGTCGCCCGCATGGTGCGCTACCCTGGCGCGCCCGCGATGGAGCCTGCTGCACCGATGCCCCTGCAACTCGCCCTGCGCCGGCCGCCGCGCGGCGGCAGTACGCGGCTCCAGTTCGGTCGCACCGAAGTCGTGCTGGAGGCAACACGGGGCGGCTACGCCCTGCTGTGGCTCGAGGGTCGCCAGGCGCGACGCTTCGCGCTCGGGCTCGGGCCGACGAGCGAACTCAGCGTCGCGCTTGCCGCACCGCGCCTGCCGGTGCGCGTGGCCGCGCGGGACACACTGGCCCTGGCGCCGCGCGCCCGCCTGCGCGGCTACGTGCAGGTGCCGCTGGTGCCGACGATCAGTTGCCGCGATCACGCGGGCGTGCATCGGCTGGCCGAGTTCCCGCCCGCGGAACTCGAACCCGAGTGGGACGACCGCGAGGGCACCGTCTGGCGCTGCGTGTCGCCCTTCCACGTCCGCTACCCGATCCCCGGCAGCGAGCCCAGGGTCACCGTGGCCGTCTGGCTCGCGAATCCCACCGAGACGATCGCCTCACCAGCCTACCTGCCGTTGGTGTTGGCCGACGCCGACCTGCGGCCCGTGCGCGGTGGCGTCGGCGCTCGTCCCCGGCGGCTGACGTGGAACGGTCAGGGCCTGGTTGCCACGGCGGCGGGGGCTGCGAGCGTGACGCGATGAAGGCCTGGTGGACCTGCCTCTGCCTCGGTGCGACCGCCTGCGCGCCCCCGACGGGCGACACGGAAGTCGCCGCCGAACTGCGCGCGTTGCGGCAGGTGCTCGTGGCCGGACGCGAGGCTCCGGCCCGCGCGCCGGCTGTCCAGGTGGGGGAGGTCGCCCGGGCGCTGGCCCCGATGCGCGAGGCGCTGGACGAACTGGTGCGCAACCAGCGCGAGTTGCAGCAGCGGCAGCAGTTGCTCACCGAGGAGATGCAGCGCTGGACCGCACTGCAGCTCGAGTCCGGCGCCGGTGCCCGCGGCGACGAACTGCGCGCCATGGCCTCCCGCCTGCAGCAACTGGAGGCCGCCCTCGCCGCCCAGGCGGCGCGCCAGCGGGAGGTCGAGACCTTGCTGCGGGGCGCGCTCGATCGCACCGCCGAGCACCTCGACCAGTTCCTGCTCCGGGTCGGCGCCGACGTCGACCGCGCACAGGCAACCCCCGCGGCCAGCACCGAACCGGCAGCGCCGGCCCCGGCCGAGCCGCTCCAGGAGCGCGCGAGCCTGGGCGGGCGACGCGGTTCCGTCCTGGCCTGGTGGGGCATGGCGGGGCTGGCCACCCTGATCGCCGGGGTGCTCTGCTGGCGGCGGTGGCGCCTGGTCCTCGCCATGAGCCGTCCCGAACGCCGGGCCCCGCCGCGACCGGAACCAACCGAGGGTGCCGCCGACGTCCAGGAGATCTGGGCGGCTGCCGCGTTGCTGGGCGAGGCGGTCGGACGGCTGCGCGATGCGCAGCCCGCGGGGGACCAAGGGGGCGCCGCCGGCGCAGCCGAGCCCTCGTTCCCCCCCGGCGACGAACCGATCGTGCTCGCCGACGACCTGCCGCTTCCTGGCGTCGCGCCGACGCCGCCCCCGGCCGGTGCCGCCGGCGGCGGCGCGGTCGCCGCGCGGCGCAGCGAGCCGGCGGCGATCACCTGGCGCCTGCGAACGGGCGATCCGGCCGGCTCGATGCAGGCCGTGCTGGGCCTGCTGCAGTCGGATCCGCGGGTGCTGCGCCGGCCCGAGCCGATCGTGCGGTGCTCGCGCGACAGCCTCGAGGTTTCGTTCCGCTGCCTGCCGGATCTGCCGGCGGGGGAGCGCAGCCACCTCGAGCAGCGCCTGCGGGCGGCCTGCACCGCAGCCACCCCCTGAGACGCCTGTGGTTCGCCAACGAGAATTCGCCGCCGGCTGCGGCGGTCGCTAACGTCCGCCCTCTCGACACCCCCATCCGCAGACACAGGAGCAGACTCGCATGATCATCGGTGTTCCCAAGGAGATCAAAGCCCAGGAGAACCGCGTCGGCGCCGTGCCGGCCATGGTGTTGGATCTCGTGGGGGCGGGCCACACCGTCCTGGTGGAGGGCGGTGCCGGCCTCGGCGCCGGGGTGGCCGACGAGTCCTACCGGGCGGTCGGCGCCAAGCTCGTCGGCAGCGCGGCCGAGGTCTATGGCCAAGCCGACATGATCGTCAAGGTCAAGGAGCCCCTGCCCGCCGAGTACAAGCTGATCCGCAAGGGCCAGATCCTGTTCACCTACTTCCACTTCGCGGCCAGCCGGGAGCTGACCGACGCGATGCTGGCCTCCGGCGCGCACTGCTTCGCCTACGAGACGTTGGTGCATCGCCATTCGCTGCCGCTGCTGACGCCGATGAGCGAGGTCGCGGGCCGCATGGCGGTGCAGGTCGGCGCCGTGTGCCTCGAGAAGCACAACGGCGGCCGCGGCATCCTGCTCGGTGGCGTGCCCGGCGTCGAACCGGCCACCGTGGTGATCCTGGGCGGCGGCGTCGTCGGCACCAATGCCGCCAAGATGGCGGCCGGCCTCGGCGCCGACGTGCGGCTGATGGACATCGACCTCGACCGGCTGCGCTACCTCAGCGACGTGATGCCGGCGAACGTCACGCTGCTGCACAGTTCGCCGATCGCGATCCGCGAACAGATCGTGCACGCCGACCTGGTCATCGGCGCCGTGCTGGTGCAGGGAGCCCGCGCGCCGCGCCTGATCAGGCGCGAGGACCTCAAGGTGATGAAGGACGGGGCCGTGATCGTCGACGTGGCCGTCGACCAGGGCGGATGCATCGAGACCTGCCGGCCGACGACGCATGCCGATCCGACCTACGTGGTCGACGGCGTGCTGCACTACTGCGTCGCCAACATGCCCGGCGCCGTGCCGCGCACCTCGACGTTCGGCCTCACCAACGCGACGGGCCCATGGGCCCGCAAGCTCGCCGGCATGGGGGCGCAGAAGGCCGCGCAGGACGCCGTGCTCGGCACCGCCGCCAACATCCTGGCCGGCGCCTGCACACACCAGGGCGTCGCCGAGGCGTTCGGCCTGCCGTTCCGCGCTCCCGGCTCGGTGCTGTGACCGCGCTGGCCGCTGCCGCAGGTCCGCCGCTGTCGCTGTTCGATGCTCTGGTGCTGGGCCTCGTCGAAGGCGTCACCGAGTTCCTGCCGATCTCGAGCACGGGCCACCTGATCGTCGCCCAGCGGCTGCTCGGACTGGAGGCAGGCCTCGACAACAATGCCTTCTCGATCGGGATCCAGATGGGGGCGATCACGGCGATCCTGGTGCTCTATTGGCGTCGGCTGCTCGACGCGGCGCGCACCGTCGCCCGACCGACTCGCGGCGCGCCCAACCTGCTGTGGCAGATCGCGATCGCGGCGTTCCCGGCCGCCTTCGTCGGGCTGCTGCTCGACGACTGGATCGACGCCCACCTGTTCTCGGCCCGTGTGGTCGCCGGCACGCTGGTCCTGGGCGGCGTGCTGCTGCTCTGGCTCGAACACCTGCTGCGCCGCGCCGCTCCCGCCACCCGCGAACTGGCGACGATGTCCTACCGGACCGCGCTCTGGATCGGTTGCTTCCAATGCCTGGCGCTGCTGCCGGGCACGAGCCGGTCCGGGGCGACGATCGGCGGCGCGCTGCTGCTCGGGCTGTCCCGCACCGCCGCCGCGGAGTTCTCGTTCCTGGTCGGCCTGCCGATCCTCTACGGCGCCTCGCTGTTCAAGCTGGCGCGGCGGCCCGAACTGCTGCAGGGCGATCTGGTGCCGGCGTTCGTCGTCGGCACCGTCGTCTCGTTCCTGAGCGCGCTGGTGGTCGTGCGGCCCTTCGTGCGCTTCCTGCGGCACCACACCTTCCTGCCGTTCGCGTGGTACCGGATCCTCGCCGGTTCGGCCCTGGCCGGCGCGTGCGGGCTCGGCTGGCTCGCGTGAGCCGGCGGCCGGCTCAGTCGCGCCGGTAGCCGAGGTCGCGCAGCACCATCAGCACCTCGCTCCAGCTCGGGAACGGACGCCCGTGCTGCCGCTTGAAGCGGTCGAGCGCTTCGATGAACTCCAGCACCTCGGCATCGATCTCCGCCAGCTGGGGCGCGGCCCGATCGGGCGCATCCGCCTGGTCGCGGCGACGTTTCGCGGGGCGACCGCCGGTGGCGGGGGGGCGCTGCGCCGGCGCCTTCGTGCCCGGCCGGGTCGCCGTGCGCTGCTTCTTGCCGAGGGTGCCCATGGCCACGCGATTCATCGGCCGGAACCGAGCGCCGTCTTGAAGGCGACGTCGAAGGGGGCCGTGAGCACCCCACGATCGGTGACGAAGCTGGCGACGAGGCGGCCTGGGGTGACGTCGAAGGCCGGGTTGCGCGCGGGGATGCCGGGGGCGGCCACCGACTGCCCTGCAAGCTGCAGCACTTCGTCGGCGTCCCGTTCCTCGATCGGGATCGACCGGCCCTCGGCGAGCGTCAGGTCGAAGGTCGACGCCGGGGCGGCGACGTGGAAGGGCACCCCGTGCGCGGCGCTGGCCAGCGCCAGGCCGTAGGTACCCACCTTGTTGGCGAAGTCGCCGTTGCGGGCGATGCGGTCGGCCCCGACCAGCACGAGGTCGACGGCGCCGCGCGCGATCAGGCCGGGGGCGGCCGCATCGACGACGACCTGCACCGGGATGCCCGCTGCCCCAAGTTCGAGGGCCGTCAACCGGGCCCCCTGCAACAGCGGCCGGGTCTCGTCGGCGAGCACGCGGAACCGCCGGCCGGCGCGCCACGCGGCGAACAGGATGCCGAGCGCCGTGCCTTCGCCGGCGGTCGCCAGCCTGCCGGTGTTGCAGTGGGTCAGCACGGTGGCGCCGTCGCGCACCAGCGGCGCGCCGTGTGCGGCGATGCGCCGCGAGGCGGCGACGTCGTCGGCGTGCACGGCGCAGGCCTCGCGCCACACGGCCGCGAGGCAGGGCTCACGGTCGACGGCGGCCAGACAACGATCGAGGGCCCATTGCAGGTTGACGGCCGTCGGTCTGGCGGCCGCGAGCCTGGCGGCCACGAGGCGGGCCCGCTCCACGAAGGCGCCTTCTTCGACCTGCGACTGCAGGCCGAGGACCAGGCCGTAGGCGGCGGCCACGCCGATCGCCGGTGCGCCGCGCACCACCAGGCTCCGGATCGCCTCGACGACGTCGCCGGCCGAGCGCAGGCGGAGCACCCGCCGCTCGTGGGGCAGCCGGGTCTGGTCGAGCACCTCCAGATGACCACGCTCGCCGCCACACCAGACCAGGGTCGGCGGCAGGGGAGCGACCGGGCCGCCGGCGGCGGTCACCGGCGGTCGACGCCCGTCAGGCGCCGTTCGATGTCGCGGTAGGTGGCCGCGGTGCGTTCGACGACCTCGGCGGGCAACGCCGGTGGCGGCGGCGACTTGTCCCAGCCGGTGCCCAGCAGCCAGTCGCGCAGGTACTGCTTGTCGAACGAGGTCGGCCGCGCTCCCGGTCGGACCTCGTCCGCGGGCCAGAAGCGGCTCGAGTCGGGGGTCAGGCACTCGTCGATCAGCAGCAGCCGCCCGCCGAGCAGGCCGAACTCGAACTTCGTGTCGGCGATGACGATGCCGCGGCTGCGGGCATGCGCCGCGCCGCGGCGGTAGAGCGCGAGCGCGGCCCGCCGTGCGGCCTCGGCCACCGGCGCACCGATGCGTGCCACCACCTCGGCGAACGAGATCGGTTCGTCATGGCCTTGCGCCGCCTTCGTCGACGGCGTCAGGATCGGCGGCTCGAGCTGGCTGGCGTGCTGCAGCCCGGGCGGCAGGGCGATGCCGCTGATCGAGCCGGTGCGCTGGTAGTCCTGCCAGCCGCTGCCGGTCAGGTAGCCGCGCACGACCCACTCGACCGGCAGCGGCTCGCAGCGCCGGCAGCGCATCGTGCGGCCGCGCAGCAGCGGCTTGAACTCGGCCGGCACGTCCGGCCAGGCGTCGACGTCGGTCGACAGCAGGTGGTTCGGACAGACGTCGGCCAGCAGGCGGAACCAGAACGCCGAGGTCGCGGTCAGCACCTGGCCCTTGCCCGGGATGGCCTCGCGCATGACCACGTCGAAGGCCGACACCCGGTCGCTGGCCACCAGCAGCAGGTCGTCGCCGAGCGCGAACACTTCGCGGACCTTGCCGCGACCGAGGCGACGGCAGAACGGCAGGTCGATCGACGACAGCGGAGCTTCGTGCACGGCCCCGATCATCCGCGGCCGTGGTCGGCCGGGGAAGCGCGCCGCCGGGAATGGCCCCGGGTCGCTACGGCAGCTTGCGCCGCACGCCGAGGGCCACGTTGAGTTCGGGCGTGTTGTTGCTGCGCACCTCGACGAAGTCGTCGACCAGCGCCAGGGTCTGGTAGTCGCGGTCGATCGCCGCGAACCAGTTCTCGTTGGTGCCGTTGATCGAGATCGTCAGGCCGCCGTCGGGCGACAGCGTGTAGGTGCCGGCGTAGGCGAAGGCGGCGCCCGAGCTGCCCACCGCGTCCAGCCGGAAGCCGCCGCCCGAGGACAGCTGCACGACCCCGGTGAAGGCATCGGAGCCGGGGTTGCTGGGGTTCACGAACAGGGTGTGCCCACCGACCAGGAAGCTGCCGGGCACGCGGCTCGCATCGACCGGGCTCGCCGGCGCGTCGAACTTGCGCACCAGGAAGACGACCCCGGCTTCGTCGTCGGTCTCGTCGGCATCGAGGGCGTAGACGATGTTGTCGGTGGCGGCCGCGAACATGACGCGGCTGTCGGCGTTGTAGCCGAGCGTCAGGTTGCAGGAACCATCGCCGCTGGCGCCGCCGTCCAGCAGGTTCTGGATCGAGCCGGTGAAGGTCACCGCCGACGTGCCCTGGGTGCTGGTGCCCTGCGTGCCGGTGCCGCTGACGGCGCGCACGGTGCCGGGGTCGCCGGTCGCGATCGACACACCGCCGCGCACGCCGCGGCCGACGTTCTCCGGCGACAGGATGGTCTGGTCGAAGACGACGTGCAGCGACAGCAGGTGCCAGCCGCCGGCGAGCTCCACCTGCCCGGTGACCACGCGGGTGCCGTAGTAGAGACCGAGCGACGGCGAACTGGGCGTCGCGACCCGGTCGGTGAACTGGAACACGGCCGGCACCGAAGCAGGTCCCGCCTGGGCATAGGCGCCGCGGAACAGGACCGAGGGTTCGGATCCGCCGCCGGTGACGAAGATGCCGAGCGTGCCGTCCTTCTCGAGGGCGTAGCGATCGGACGCGGAGGTGCCCGACGGCCGGGTGATCGTGTAGCGGCTGTCGTCGAACAGGTTCAGGCGCCCGCGGTCGGTGAAGACGACGGTGTCGCGGATGGGGAAGCTGCCGAAGCCGCCCAGGCTGCGGAAGCCGAACAGGTGGTGGGTGGCGCTGATCCTCACCTCGCTCTGGGGTCGATCCTCCTTGCCGCCGTCGGCGCAGCCGGCGGCGAGGGACAGAACGCAGAGCGAGGGAGCCAGAAGGGAAGGTCGGGTGTGCAAGGTTGGGCAGTCTAGCGTCGGCCGAAGGCGCGGAAACCGGGCGCCGCGCAGATTCGCAGGCGCCGTTTCCGCAGTAGCGGTGCCACGCTGGGCGGCTACGTTGCCGGCGATGCGTCGCCTGCTGGTGGTGTCGGCTTGCGCCCCGGCGGCGTGGGGATGCGTGGCCTCGCCGAGCCTGCGCGGGCCGATGCCCGTGCGCAACCAGCATCCGGCGCAGCTGACGGTGCTGCACCTGCCGACCGCCGCCACCGGCGTGCTGCCGGCCGGCCGGACCGCCCTGCGCGCCGACGCGGCCTACAGCAGCCTGTTCCTCTCCGGCGCGAACGACAGCGGCCAGACCTGGTACATGGACGGCGAGTACCTGCGGGTGGGCCTCGGCACCCGCGTTGGTCTGGGCGCCAACCTCGAACTGGGGGCCGAGTTGCCCTTCGCGCACACCACCGGCGGGTTCCTCGACAGCTTCCTGATCGCCTACCACGACCTGTTCGGCATGCCCGACCAGGGGCGGGACGCCACGCCGCGCGACCAGTTCGAGATCGAGGCCGGCGACCAGGGCGCCAGCACTTGGCGGGTCGACCGGGACGACGCTGCGCTGCTCGACGTGCCGCTGACGCTGACCTGGCGCCTGGCCGATGCGAACGAGGGCCTCGGCCTGGCACTGCGCGGCGGCGTCGAACTGCCGACGGGCAACGACCGCCGTGGCTACGGCACCGGCGCGTTCGACTACGCCCTCGGCGCCGTCGTCGAGTACCGGGCCCTCGGCTGCGGGTTCTACGGTCACCTGCAGCACACCTGGGCCGGGACGCCGGCATCCGCCCGCGACGCCGGGCTGCGCTTCGCCGACGTCAGCTCGGTCGGTCTCGCCGCCGAACTGCCGCTGGAACCCTGGCTCTGCGCGCTGCTGCAGGTCGAGGCCGAGACGTCGACCTTGCGCCACTTCGGACTGCCCGAGACCGATCGCTACCAGGTGCTGCTGTGGGCCGGGCTGCGCTTCGACCTGGGCGCCGGATGGGATCTCGAGGTCGGTTTCGGGGAAGACCTGCAGACCCAGGTGTCGCCGGACTTCACGGCGTGGCTGGCCATGGTCTGGCAGCCAGGGGGCGGCGGACCGCCATGAGGCCAACCGACGGGCAAGCTCCCCCAGCAGACTTTACATAACATATCTTATCGGAACTACCGCCAGGGGAGGACCTGCCCGTCGCCCGCGGGTTCAGCCTCGGTTCCGGCCCTTGCCGCTGCCGGCCGCCGTCGCCGGCGCCGCCATGCCCAAGCGCTGGAACTGCTCGGCGAGCGCGACCTGCAGGCTGGTGAAGCCGGCGTAGTGCACGGTGCGCGCCGGCACGCCCGCGCTGCGGGCCAGCTCCAACGCCGGCTCGGTGGTCTCGTGCCGGTTCCAGTGCAGCAGCAGCAGCACGTCCAGGCCGCTGCGCAGGCGGTCGGCGATGGCGCCGACGACCTTCTGCGGCGACGTGTAGTTGGTCATCAGCCACTCGGCGGCGAAACCCCACTCGGCGCCCAGGCGGTCGAGCCGCGGGTGGTGCCGCCGCTGCCGCTCGTTGCCGCCGACCACGAGCACGCGCGGCGGGCGGCCGAGCGCCCGGGCCAGCGTCGCGGTCGCTTCGCGACCGGCATCGCCCCCGCCGGCCTCGACGTGGTCGAGGGCCAGCAGCTTCTCCAGCGCGGCGAGGTCCTCCTTGGCGAGTTCCGGGAAGCTGCAGGCGACTTCCTCGAGCAGGCCGTGGGCCTGCTGCAGCGATTCGACGTCCTTGCGCGCCCGCAGCGACCGGGCGATGGCCATCTGCAGCTGGGCGCGGTCGTAGTCCCGGCCTTCCATCTCCTCGTAGACCGCGGCGAGCTCGACCTTGATCTCCAGGTGGTCGAGCGCCTGGCCGACGAAGTCCTCGTTGCGCAGCAGCTTCTCGAGGGCATCGAAGCGGCCGCGCTGCTGCAGCAGGTCGCGGATCTCGGCGTAGCAGCCGCGCGCCTGGTCGCGTTCCCCGAGCATGTTGTGGCCGGTCAGCACCACGCGCAGCGCCTCGATGCGCTGGTCGAGGTCGACGGCGATCTCGAGCACGCGCCGCGCCGCGGCCAGGGCCGGCTGGGCCTCGCCGAGCGACAGGTACTCGAGGGCCACGAACAGGATCTGGTCCGGCGTGCTGCCGCGGCCGATGTCCACCGCGTCCAGGAAGCGCAGGGCAAGGCGCCGGTCGAGCTTCTTCAGCGCCTCGTGCACCGAGTAGAAGCTCTCGAGGTCGGGCTGCACGGTCTCGAGCGCCTGCTCCATCAGGCGCAGGGCCCGGGTCGTCTCGCTGGCGTCCGCACCCGCCAGCAGCGCCGCCGCCTGGTAGAAGCGCGCCCGGTCGCGCAGCTGCAGGTCGCGCCCCTCGAGCCGCCGCAGGCCGGCGATGGCGCGTTCGAAGCCGCGCGCCGCGGCCTGCATGTCGCCGCACTCGTAGGCGAGCAGGCTGCGCAGGTAGACCGCCTCGGGCGCGGCGACGTCGGGCTGTTCGGCGACGTGGCGCAGCCGCTGCAGGGCCGCCTCGCGCCCAGGTCGCTGGGCCCGCGGCTCGCAGGTCGCCACGTCGTGCTCCCGCAGCTCCCCGAGGGCGCCGACCAGGGCCGCCGCGCTGGCCAGCCGCGGGTGTTCGCCGGCCATGGCCTCGGCCCGCTCGGCGGCGGCGATGGCCTGCGACCACTCGCTGGCAGCGAGCAGGCGCTCGGCCAGCGCGCGGTGGTAGCCGGCCTGCACGTCCGCCGGCAGCCGGTCGAAGCCGGTCATGCCGAGGATCTTGCCGAGGATCGACGCCGTGCTCTCCTGGTCGTCGGCATCGACCCTGGTCTCCAGGCGGCCGAGCAGGTCGGTGACGGCGGCATCGACGATGGTCTCGAGCTCGGCCGCACCCGGCTCCGCCGCGAGGTACTGGATGGCGCGCACGGCAAGCTTGAGGTCGCCCGACCAGAACAGCGAGCGCACCACCAGCGGCAGCACGTTGCCGGCCACGGTCGGGTCGGTCAGGAGATCGAGCAGCGCCTGGGGATCCTGCAGCTTCTCGGCGATGCGCTCACGGTCGCCGCGCCGATCGTGCGCGCGCAGCGTGCCGAACAGCTCCCAACGCCGCATCGCCGCGTCGCCCGGCGCCTCGGGCAGGTCGATGCCGAGCAGGGTGCACGCGTAGCCGCCGAGGAAGCTGCTGCCAGGACGGGCACCACACAGCTGGCGGTACTCGAGCAGCTGTTGGCGGACCTGGTCGACACGCTGCTCCCCCTTCTCCGCCAGGTGGATCTGTGCCAGCAACAGACGATCGAGCGCGGTCTCCCAACCCATGGGCCTGGTTCCTCCACGGGCCCTATCGGCTGGCTCGGGAACGGGCTGGGCGCGGGGCGGCAACCGGCCGTGCGACCGGCCTCACTCCATCGTCGTGCGGGCGTCGGCCGGCAACACCACCACCGGCCCGCGCAGCACCGAGCCGCCGGCGCCGCCGGCCACGGCACCCACCAGCAGGTCCCCCGTCCGCAGGTGGGCGGTCGTCGTCGGCGGCGCCGCCAGCCAGTGGTTCTCGCCCTCGTCGTCGCGGACCCCGAAGCCATCGCGGCCGACGTCCTCCACCTGCAGCAGCACCGGGCGCGCGTCGATCGCCGCGGCGCCGTCTGCCGCGCTCGACAGCAGGCTGGAAGCCGCCTCGAAACGCTCGACCTGGTCGACGAACGCCGCGCGGCACGCGGCGAGGACCGCGGTGCCCGTGAGGTCCTGGGTGCTGGCGGCCCACGCGTAGAAGCGCTCCAGTTCGGCGAACACGCCGCGCACCTGCGCCGCGCGCTGCCCCGGCGCGGCGGCGAGGTAGCTGTGCACGAGCAGCCGCAGCAGGTCGCTGCCGTTGACCTGCTCGAGGTCGGTGTGCGGCACCGCCGCGTTGCCCTGCAGTTCGACCCACTGCTGCAGGGTCGCCGCGGCGGGCGTGCGATCGCGGCCGGTCTCCCACAGGTATTCCTGCACCAACGGCGCGAGGTCGCCCTCGACCGCCGCGGCCGCGGGATCGGTCTCGAACTCGTCGGCGGAGTCGTCGTCGGCCTCGTCCTCGGGGTCGATGCCGGCGATGCGCTCCACCTGCGCGAACAGGTCCTCCACGTCCTGGTGCCGCCGCAGGCCCTCCTCGAGCAGGCGCGCGAGGCGCTCGCCCAGCGGTGCCCCCGCGGAGGATGCGGGCGCCCGTCCGACGGCCTCCTCGTGCTGGCGCCCGGCGTGGTGGGCGTTCCAGAGGCGGTGCAGCAGCAGCCGAACGGCCTCGAGGTCGGCCTCGGTGTCGAACGCCCATTCGTCGAGCAGCGGGCCGATGACGCTGCCGGGACGCGGCGCGGCCTTCAACTCGGCGCTCACGGCCGACGCCGACTGGCGGCAACCGGCGGCTCGCAGCAGGGCCTCGAGATCCGCCTCGATGTGCTCGAGGGGGGCGCCGTCCTCGATTGCCGCGGTCGGGCTCGGCGACTGGCCGGATCGGCGCAGCAGCAGATGCTCGAGCTCCACCTGCTGCAGCCGGCGCTGCAGTCCCAGCCGGTCCACATCGCGCCGGAACGCCTCGGCCAACGGCCCACCGGGCCGGAACACCGCGGCGGCGCTCGACGGCGTCCATTGGCCCGTTGCGCCCGGGTAGAGCCGCCCCACCAGCAGGTCGCCGTCGCGCAGCGAGCCGGCCGGCACCGCCAGGTCGAGGACCTGGTCGTCCTGCAGGTCGATGGCCTCGACGCCTTCGTCGGCATCGGCGTCGACGCCGCGAACCAGGAAGACTCCGACCATCGAACCGGCCAGGTCCGCGAGCTCACCCGCCAGCGACGGCACCTCGCTCGGGGTCGCACCCAACGTCTCGCTGTCGCGCTCGAGCAGGAACCACTCCTCGAAGCGCCGTTCGGCGGCCGCGCCGCCGCTCGACCCGCCGAGGAACTCGCGCCGCGCCCGCTGGCACTCGGCGTGCAGCCGCGGATCCGCGTCGACCTGCGCCCGCAGGCGGGCGAGGGCGGCCTCGACGCTGCGGGCTCCGTGCTGGCTCATGCGGGGAAAGGCTCGCCGGAGACCCCGGGGAAAGCAACGCGAGGGCCCGACAATCCCTCTCGTCACGGCGCCGTCGCGGCGGCACAATGCGGCGCCGTGCTGGCGAACGTGTTCCAGGATCCGGCCGCGGCCCCCACCCCGGAGTGGCTGCTCGCCGTCCGCAGCCTGGGCTGGGTGGACCACACCGCCCTGGCCGTGATCCTGGTCTTCTTCGTCATCGGCCTGTTCAAGGGGCTGATCTGGCAGGTGAGCCGCATCGCCATCCTGGTGCTGGCCTACGTGGCCGCCGGTCGCTTCGGCGCGCCGCTCGGCGCGTGGCTGGCCCGCACCCCTGCGGTCGGCGGCACCGCCCCACCACCGCCCGATCCGGCCGGGCTGGCTCCCGCCGCGCCGGCAACGCCGGAAACGACGCTCTACCTCGCCTACGTGCTGATCTTCCTGGTCGTGCTGGTGGCGGCGAGCCTGGTCGCCATCCTGCTGCAGCGACTGGCGCAGAAGGCCGGCCTCGGTTTCTTCGATCGCCTCGGCGGCGGCCTGCTCGGCGTCGCGACCGGCGCCTGCGTGGTGTTGTTCGGCCTGTTCGTCGTGAACATGTTCTTCGGCGGCAGCCCGCTCGCGCAGGCCGCCGGATCGTCGCATGCCTTGCGACTCTCGCGCCGCGCCATCGATCTGCTCGGCGACGAGGTGCCTGACGAACTGCGCACCGTGATCGCCCTGGCGCCGCTGCGGGCACCGGCGCAGGAACCACCCGAGGACGGCGGCACCGAGCCGCGGACTGACGTCGTCGCGCCGTGGCCAGGGCCCGGGGACGATCCGGCCCCGGCGCCGCCCCCGCCCCCGGTCCCGCAGCCTCGCCGCCAGTGACGCGGCTTGCACGCGCCGCCGGCGGGCGCCATCCTCTCGCGCGCACTGCTTGGGGGCGCCCCGGCGTTCGCCGCGGGCTGAGACGCACCCCTCGAACCTGATCCGGATCATGCCGGCGTAGGAAACAGCAGCCATGACGACCGTTCCGCCGCAGGGGTTGGCGCCCCTCGACCGCTCCTTCCCTGGTTCCCGCAAGGTCGCGATCGGCGACCTCGCCGTGCCCGTGCGCGACATCCACCTGACCAACGGCGAGGTGGTGCGCGTCTACGACACCACGGGACCGCAGGACCATTCGCCGCACCAGGGCCTGCCCAGGCGAAGGCAGCCATGGATCGACGCCCGCATCGCCCGCGGCGACCGCAACTTCTCGCAGATGCACTACGCCCGCCGCGGCATCGTGACCGAGGAGATGCGCTTCTGCGCCATCCGCGAGAACTGCGACCCCGAGTTCGTGCGCAGCGAGGTCGCGCGCGGCCGGGCGATCATCCCGGCGAACCGCAACCACCCGGAGCTGGAGCCGATGGTCATCGGCCGCAACTTCCTGGTGAAGATCAACAGCAACATCGGCAACTCGGCGCTCGGTTCCTCGATCGAGGAGGAGGTCGAGAAGCTGCAGTGGTCGATCCGCTGGGGCGCCGACACGGTGATGGACCTGAGCACGGGCAAGAACCTGCGCGAGACCCGCGAGTGGATCCTGCGCAACAGCCCGGTGCCGATCGGCACCGTGCCGATCTACGAGGCGCTCGAGCGCGTCCAGGGACGGGTCGAGGACCTCGACCTCGACCTGTTCCTCGAGGTGATCGAGGACCAGGCCCGGCAAGGCGTCGACTACTTCACGATCCACGCCGGCGTGCTGCTGCGCTACGTGCCGCTGACGGCCGAACGCACCACCGGCATCGTCTCCCGCGGCGGCTCGATCATGGCCAAGTGGTGCCTCCACCACCACGCCGAGAACTTCCTCTACACCGGCTTCCGCGAGATCTGCCGGGTGATGCAGCGCTACGACGTGTCGTTCTCGCTCGGCGACGGCCTGCGGCCCGGCTGCATCAAGGACGCCAACGACGCGGCGCAGTTCGCGGAGCTCGACACGCTCGGGGAACTGACCCAGATCGCGTGGGAACACGACGTGCAGACGATGATCGAGGGACCCGGCCACGTGCCGATGCACCTGATCAAGGAGAACATGGACCGCCAGCTCGCGGTCTGCCACGAGGCGCCGTTCTACACGCTCGGTCCGCTGACGACCGACATCGCGCCCGGCTACGACCACATCACGTCCGGCATCGGCGCCGCCATCATCGGCAGCCTGGGCACGGCGATGCTGTGCTACGTGACGCCGAAGGAGCACCTGGGGCTGCCCGACCGCGAGGACGTGAAGCAGGGCGTGATCACCTACAAGATCGCGGCGCATGCGGCGGACCTCGCCAAGGGCCATCCCGGGGCCCAGGCGCGCGACGACGCCCTCAGCCGGGCGCGCTTCGAGTTCCGCTGGGACGACCAGTTCCGGCTCGCGCTCGACCCCGAGACGGCGCAGCGCTACCACGACGCGACGCTGCCGCAGGAAGGCGCCAAGGTGGCGCACTTCTGCTCGATGTGCGGCCCGCGGTTCTGCTCGATGAAGATCACCGAGGAAGTGCGCGACTACGCGCGCCGCGGCATGCAGCAGAAGAGCAGCGAGTTCCAGCATCGCGGCGGCGTGATCCAGTGAGCACGCCGCCGCCCGGGCGGCCTCAGTGCGCCGCGGCCGTCGAGCCGTCCTGCATCGCCTCGGCATCGGGCAGCGTGACCCAGAAGGTGCTGCCCTTGCCCAGGGTGCTGCGCACGCCGACGTCGCCGCCGAGGTTGCGCACCGTGTTCTTGACGATCGACAGGCCGAGCCCGGTGCCGCCCAGGTCGCGCGACCTCGCGCGGTCGACCCGGTAGAAGCGTTCGAACACCCGCTCGCAGTCTTCGGCCGACAGGCCGATGCCCGTGTCGACGACCTCCAGCAGGATCTGCTCGCCCTGCGACGCCACCCTCGCGGTCACCCGGCCGCCCTTCGGCGTGTACTTGATCGCGTTGTCGATCAGGTTGCCCGCGACCTGCTGCAGCGCCTCGCGATCGGCGCGCACCTTCCGGGCCGCCGGTGGCAGCGCCGCGACGAGCTCGAGGCCACGCTTGTGCGCCAACGGCGCCAGGTCGCGCACGATGTCGCGCACCACACCGACGAGGTCGCAGGGCTCCGGCGGCTGCATCGCCGCATCCCGGTCGTCGAGCCGCGACAGCGTCAGCAGGTCGCCGACCAGCGTGGTCAGCCGTTCCGCCTGGCGCGCGATGCGCTCCAGGAACCGGTGTCGGGTCGCCACCGGCATGTCCGGCTCGTCGAGGATCGTCTCCACGAAGCCCTGGATCGCCGCCAGCGGCGTCTTCAGTTCGTGCGAGACGTTGGCGACGAAGTCGCGGCGCAGCGACTCGAGGCGCTTCAGCCGGCTCTGGTCGTCGATGCCGACGACGCCGGCGATGCCGGGCATCCACCGCACCCTGATCGCGAGCGTGCGGCCGCCGATCGTGTCGTCGAGTTCGAACCCGACGTCGCCGGCGGTCGCGCGGCTGCGGGCCACCGCCTCGTGCAACTGCGGCCAGGGCAGCACGTCGCCGAGCGCCCGCCCACGGCAGCCCTGGCGCGGCAGGCTGGCGAGCTCGGTGGCGGCCTGGTTCGTGGCGACCACGCAGCCGGCCTCGTCGATCACGATCAGGCCTTCGCCGGCCCCCGACAGGCCCGCTTCCAGCCGCCCCATCCGCCGCTGCACTTCGACGAGCGCCGCCTCCGAGCGCTGCATCTGCGCGGCGTGGTCCCGGGCCTGCCGCCGCAGCTTCTGCACCCAGACGGCGAGCGCGGCGGCGAGCGCCGCCAGGCCGCCCACGAGCAGGTTGGTCATCGGGATCGGGCTTCCGCGCCGCCAGGGCGGGTCACTTGCCCTGGTCGGCGAAACGGTAGCCGACGCCGCGCACGGTCTCCAGACAGGCCGCGTGCTCGCCGAGCTTCTGCCGCAGCGCGCGCACGTGCACGTCGATGTTGCGGTCGGTGACGATCGCGTCCTCGCCGATCACGCGGCTCAACAGGTGCGCCCGCGGGAACACGCGCCCCGGGTGCGAGGCGAGGAAGTGCAGCAGGCGCATCTCCGTCGGCGTGAGGCTGAGGACCTGGTCGTGCACCCTGGCCTCGTGCCGCCCGAGGTCGATCGACAGCGCGCCCCGTACGACGCGTTCGCCGCCGCCGCTCTGCTCGCGCAGGGGGCCGCGCCGCAGCACGACCTTGACCCGGGCCACCAGCTCCCGCGGGCTGAACGGCTTGGTGATGTAGTCGTCGGCGCCGATGCCGAGGCCGAGCACGATGTCGCTCTCCTCGCCCTTGGCGGTGACCATGATCAGCGGGATCGCCCGCGTCACCGGGTCGGACTTCACCTGGCGGCACACCTCGACCCCGTCCATGCCGGGCAACATCAGGTCGAGGATGACGAGATCGGGGTTGTCGGTGCGGATGCGGCTGAGCCCCTGTTCGCCGTTGCGGCAGGCGATCACCTTGTGGCCCTCGCGCTCGAGGTTGTACTGAATGACTTCGAGGATGTCGGGCTCGTCCTCGATGACCAGGACTTTGGGTTTCGCCACTGCGATCACGTGTCAGGGCTCGGGAGGGATCTGTCCACGAGGACGCTAGGTAGGTCCCGACAAGGCCCGGTGAAGACTAGCTCAAGCTTCGGCGGCGGAGGAGTCGGTGGCAGCGGGGCACAGCAGCTCGATGCCATCGGCCAGGGCGCGGCCCTGCACGGCGCCGTCGGCGTGGGCCCCTGGCCAACGGCTCGCCAGCGTCGCCGTGGCCATCGGGAACGGCAGCGAACCGGGTCGGGGCACGAACTGGATGCGGATGGTCACCGCGCGCCGTTCGGCGGCGGCGGCGAGCGCGAACTCGCCATCGACGCCGCCAGGCACGAGGTCGCAGAGCCCCTGCAGCGCCTGGGCCGTCGCCGCGAGGACTGCCGCCGCCTCGCACCGGGCCTCGCCCGTGGCGCCGCCGAGGGTCAGCGTCAGGCCGTGACCACGTTCCCGCAGGCCTACCCGGGCGACGTCGCCGAGCAGCGCGAGCGCCCGCTCCAGGTCCAACCGCCCCGCGGAACGACCCTCGAGCACGGCGCGCCACAGTCCCAGCACCTCGGTGGACCGGGCCGCGGCCGCCAGCATCGCGCCGCGCGTCGCGTCGCCCGCCGGCAGCAGCTGCGCATGCCCCTGGATGGCGAACAGCTGGTTGCCGAGCTGGTGCAGGAGGCCGGGCATCAGCAGGGCCAGACCATCGCAGGTCGGTCGCGGCGAGGACATCAGCGCCAGGGGAGTTCCGTGGCGACGGCATCGGGCGCCGCGCTTCCGCCCACCTCGCCGAGCACCGCCTCGACCGGCTCGTGGATCGAGCCGTCGCGCAGCAGCGCCAGCACCAGGCGCGTCCCCGGCTCGCGGCGCACGATCTGCTCGTGCAGCTGCTCCGCGTCGAGCACCGATTCGCCGTCGAGCCGGAGCACCACGTCGCCGCGGCGCAGTCCGGCCCGATCCCCCGGCTCCCCGGCGGCGACGCGCACGATCACGACCCCCGGGGCTGCCGCCGCGAGGTCGTCGCTGCGCGCTCGGGAGGCGAACTCGATGCCCAGGTAGCCGCGGCGGGCCCGGCCATCGGGATGGCGTTCCATCGCCTCGAGCGCCCAGCGCAGCGTCTGGCTCGGCACGGCGAACGAGATGCCCTGTGCGGCCGCTGCCGCCTGCGTCGTCACGCCGACGACGCGGCCGGCGAGGTCGAGCACCGGGCCGCCCGAACTGCCCGGGTTGACGGGCGCGCTGAACTGCAGGTAGTCGCTGGTGACGCCGAGGTCGGAGTGCCGCAGGTGGCGGCCGACGAAGCTGACGACGCCCGCCGTGACCGTCTGCGCGAAGCCCAGCGGGTTGCCGACGGCGACGATCCAGTCGCCGGCGCGCAGGCTGCGGCTGTCGCCCAGGCGCAGCGCGGCCAGCGTTCGCGGCGGCGCGACCAGCCGCAGCAAGGCGAGGTCGTTCGCCGGATCCTCGCCGACCAGGACGGCGGCGCCGGTGCCGTGCTGGGGCACGACGACGTCGAGTTCGACCGCGCCCAGCACGACGTGACGGCTGGTCACGACCAGACCGCGCGCGTCGACGACGAAGCCGGAACCGTGCCGGATCTCGGGCTGGTGGGTGTCGGCGGTATGCCCCACCGCCGCGCCGGCGGCCATCGGGGCCACGCCGTCCGTGCGCAGGCGGGCCCGCACCGCGACGATCGCCGGCGCCGCCCGTTCGACCACGTCGGCGAACGACGCCGGCCCGGCGGCCGCAGCGCCCCCCGGGGGCAGCGCCGGCCCGCCCCGGCCGAGCCACCAACCCGCCACGAAGCCGCCACCGACCAGGGCGAGGCCCAACGCACACTTGTGGCGACCATCCATGCGCGGTCACGAGTCTACCGTGCTGCTGTTCAGGACGGCCAGGGGGGTGCGTAGCATGCGTCCCGTGCGAGTCCCCCATCCCCTGGTCCTCCTGGCGGCGCTGGCCGCCCTGCTGTTGGCCGCGCCGATGCGGGCGCAGCGGCCGCGCACGCCGGCCGAAGCCCTCGCCCGCTTCGAGCAGGTCCGCGACCGGGGCGAAGCCGAGCGCCGGCGCGCGGTCGACGATCTCGGCGATTTCGCCGACGACCAGGTCACCACCGTGCTGGTCGGCGAGCTCGGCCGGGCGCAGGAACTCGGCTACCGCCAGGCCGTCGTGCGCGCGCTCGGCCGGCACGAACGCCAGGGCGCCGTCCCGGCGCTGCTCGAGGCCTTCGCCGGGGCCAGCAACGCGCGGTTGGCGGACAGCGCCGCCGAGGCGCTGGCGCGCCAGGGCGAGCCCGGCGTCGCCGCGCTCGCCGCCCAGCTGGGCAAGGAGCGGGCCGGCAGCAGCCGCTGGAACTCGCTCTGCCAGGGACTCGGCCGGGCCGCCTCGCCGCCGGCGGTGAAGGCCCTGCTCGACCAGCTGCGCAAGGTCGGCGGCCGCGATCGGTTGGGGCCCTTGCGCAGCCTTGCCCGGAGCGACGATCCCGCGGTCGCGCAGCAGCGGCTGCTGCTCGCGCGCGACAAGGACCCCCTGGTGGCCGCGACGGCCCTGGCGCAGCTCGCCCAGCACGGCCAGGAGCAGGCACCGGCGCTGGCGCTCGAGCTGCACCGCCGCCTGCCCGCGACCGCGAGCCCCGAGCAGCACGCGGCGGTGGTGCACGGCCTGCTGCTGGCGCCGGACGCCGCGCGCGCCGACGCGCTGCTCGCCAGCGCGGCCCTGGCCGACGACCCGTTCGCGGCGGCCCTGCAGCCGCTGTGGCGGCGGGCCCTGACCGACCCGGCCTTCGCCAGCGCGTGGGTCGGCAGCGCCACGACGCGGCGCCGGTCCGGCGAACGCGCGGTGGCCGCCACCGCGCTGCAGTTCACCGATCCGGCCCAGGCCGCGGCCGCGACCACGGCGCTCGCCGCGATGGTCGCCAGCGGCGACGCCGAGGTCGTGCGGGCGGCGGCCGCCGCGCTCGTCGTCGTCGCCCCCGAACGCGCCGAAGCCGCGCTGGCGCCGCTGGTCGCCGCGGCCAACGATCCGCTGCCGGCGATCGCGCTGGAAGCGCTGCACGCCGCCAAGGCCGGCGACGCGGCCTGGGCGGCCGGCCTGGTGCAGCACGCGACCGGCCGCACCCCTGGCCTGCGGGCGGCCGCCCTGCAGCTGCTCGCCTCCTGCCCGGCACGCGACGATTCGGCCTGCCTCGAGGCCGCCACGGCGGCCCTCGGCCACAAGGCCTGGCCCGTCCGGGCCGCCGCGATCGAGCTGCTCGTCGCCCTGCGGCAGCCGGCCGGCGTGCCGCCCCTGTTCGCGCGGCTCGACGACGAACAGGCGCGCCTGCGCGACGACGCCGCCAGCGCGCTCGCGGAGCTGACCGGTCTGCAGTTCCCGACCGCGGCCGCCTGGCAGGAGTGGTGGGCGCGCGAAGGCCCGACGTTCCGCGTGCCGCCCGCCCCCGACCGCCGCCGCGAGGGCCGGCGCAGCGCCGCCGGCACGGTCGCGACCTACTGGGACCTGCCCGTGACCAGCGACCGGATCGTCTTCGTGGTCGACGTCTCCGGCAGCATGAACCAGCCGCACGGCACCGGCAACCTGACGCGCCTCGACGAGGCCAGGCGGCAGCTGCTGCGCGTGCTGCAGGCCCTGCCGGCGAAGGCGAAGGCCAACGTGGTTGCGTTCGCGACCGATGCGCAGGGTTTCGCCGACGGCTTGCAGCCGATCGACGAACGCCGGCGCAAGGCGCTGACGACCTGGGTCGAGGCCCTCGAACCGCGCGGCGCGACCAACGTGCACGCCGCGCTGCAGCGGGCCTTCGCCGACCCCGAGGCCGACACGATCTTCCTGCTCACCGACGGCCAGCCGAGCTCGGGCACGATCGTCGCCCCGGAGCTGCTGCTGCGGGAGGTCCGGCGCTGGAACGCCGGCCGCAACCTGCGCATCCACACCGTGGCCCTCGGCGGGCGCAGCGACTTCCTCGAACGCCTCGCCAGCGAGTCCGGCGGCCGGCACACCGTCGCCCGATGACCGCCGCCTACGACTCGTTGCTGGCGCACCTGCGCGAGACCCACCTGCTCACCGGTGCCGCGGCGCTGCTGGCCTGGGACCAGGAGACGGGCATGCCCCCCGGCGCCGGCGACGAGCGGGCCCGTCAGCTGGCCCTGCTGGCGCGCCTGCAGCACGAACGCCGCACGGAGCCGCGCGTTGGCGAGTGGCTGGCGACCTGCGAGCGCGATCCCGACGGCGATGCCGATCGCGCGGCCAACCTGCGCGAACTGCGCCGCGACTTCGACCGCGCCAGGCGGCTGCCGGCCGCGCTGGTCGAGGAACTGGCCGCGACCGAGAGCCGCGCCCAACTGGCGTGGGTCGCCGCCCGCGCGGCCTCCGACTTCGCCGCCTTCCGCCCCTGGCTCGAACGCATGGTCGACCTGCAGCGGCAGAAGGCCGACTGCCTGCGCGAGCCGGGGCACCCGCGCTGGGACGCCCTGGCCGACGGCTTCGAGCCCGGCATGACGGCGGCCGGACTGCGGCCGCTGTTCGCCGCGCTGCGGCCACGGCTCACGGCCCTGCGCGAGCGCCTCGCGGGCGGCACGCCGCCCGCCGACGCCCTCGCCCGGCGGCAGGTCGACGAGGCGCGGCAGGAGGCCTTCGTGCGCGCCGTCGTCGCGGCGATGGGCTTCGACTTCCACCGCGGGCGCCTCGACCGCAGCGCGCATCCGTTCTGCACCAACACCGGCGGCGACGTCCGCCTGACGACGCGCTTTCGCCGCGACCACGTGCTCGATGCGCTCGGCTCGGCGATGCACGAGGCGGGCCACGGCCTCTACGAACAGGGCCTCGCGCCGGCCCACCGTGGCACCCCGCTGGGCGAGCCCGTGTCGCTCGGCGTGCACGAGAGCCAGAGCCGCCTGTGGGAGAACCACGTCGGCCGCGCGCACGCCTTCTGGCAGTGGTGCTGGCCTTTGGCCGAGCGTCACCTCGGCGCCGCCGTCGCGGGTTTCGCTGCCGAGGCGGCGTTCGCGGCCGCCAACCGGGTCGAGCCAGGCCTGATCCGCGTCGAGGCCGACGAGGCCACCTACGACCTGCACGTCCTGGTGCGGTTCGAGCTCGAGCAGGACCTGCTCGACGGCGACCTGGCCGTCGCCGACCTGCCGGCCCGCTGGAACGAGCTCTACCGCGCGCAGCTGGGCGTCGAGGTGCCCGACGATCGCCGCGGCTGCCTGCAGGACGTGCACTGGGCCTGCGGCCTGTTCGGCTACTTCCCCACCTACACGCTCGGCAACCTCTACGCCGCGCAGCTGGCGGCCGCCGCCGACCGCGCGCTCGGCGGCCTCGCGCCCTGGCTCGCGCGGGGCGAGTTCCAGCCGCTGCGGGAATGGCTGCGCGAGAACGTGCACCGCCACGGCCGGCGCCTGCCGCCGGCGGAACTGTGCCAGCGGGCCACCGGCGCGCCGTTGTCGGCCGAGTCCTTCCTGGCCCACCTGGAACGCAAGCTCCCCACCGTCTACGGGCTGTGACAGCGACCCGGGGCTTGCGGCGGCCGGCGCGGCGGACGACAACGGCCCTGGCCGATCCACCTGCTATCCTGCTACGCACATGAAGGTCCAGAGCATCCAACCGACCCCGAACCCGAACGCGTTCAAGTTCCTCGTCGACCAGCCGCTGGCGAAGGCCGGCCAGACGCTGGCCTACAGCAAGCCGGAGCAGGCGCGGCAGGACGTGCTCGCGCAGGGCATGTTCGCGATCCCGGGCGTCGACACGCTGTTCTTCTGCGACAACTTCGTCACCGTCAGCATGACGCCGCAGGCCGACTGGCGTGCGGTCGCCGAACAGGTCACGCGGCTCCTAGAGAGTCATGCGCCCGAACTGCCGGCAGCCGGGACCCCGGCCGACGGAGCCGATCCGCTGGCGACGCTGCCCAAGGGCGGCGACCCGGCGCTGCTGTCGCGCATCAACAGCCTGCTCGACGACCGCGTGCGCCCGGCGCTGGCGGGCGACGGCGGCGGTCTGCAGGTCATGGGACTCGAGGGCAAGACGCTGTTCATCCGCTACCAGGGCGCCTGCGGCAGCTGCCCGAGTTCGACGTCGGGCACGCTGATGGCGATCCAGAACCTGCTGCAGAGCGAGATCGACGAGGAACTCGTCGTCACCATGTCTTGACCGACGACGCGCCCGCGGCCTGTCCCTACTGCGGCTACCGCGGACCGGTGGTGCAGGTCCACGGCCACGGCCAGTGCGCGCGCTGCCACACGAACATCGGGCCGTGCTGCGGCGGCGCCGACGCGGCGACCGAGGCGGCCAGCGGCGCCGGCAGCGCGGCCAGCCCCGAGCCGGCGCTGTTCACGGCCCTGTTCGCGCAGCTCGGCGGCCTCGCCGCGACGGTGACCACCGAGGCGCTGCTGTTCGCGCTGACCCAGCGGCTGGGCGTCGATCTCGACGAAGCGCGCCTGGTGCTCGAGGCGGCGGAGCGGGTCGGCATCGTGCAGCGGCGCGGGACTGGTGCGCACCGCCTGCTCCCCGCCGCGGCGCGCGGTTGATCCGGCCCGTCGCGCCGGTAGGCTGCGCCGCGCCGGCCGGAGTGGCGGAATCGGCAGACGCACAGGTTTCAAAAACCTGCGCCCTCACGGGCGTGCGGGTTCAAGTCCCGCCTCCGGCACCATCCCGCCACCGCCGGCCGGGAACTGCAGCAAGCGCACGATCGCCTGCTCGCGCAGCAGCCGCGCCTGCTCGTCCTGGCCGAGCAGCTGCAGCACCTCCGCCAGCACGGCGCACACCGTCGGCGTCGGCCCCAGCACCTCGGCGGCCTTGCGGGCGGCGCTCTCGGCGCGCGCCGTCTCGCCGCGCCGCGCCAGTTCCCGGGCCACCAGCAGCAGCGTTCCCTGCAGCGGGCAGCACTCGAGCAGTTCGCGCTCCTCGACGGCGCCCGGATGCGCGCCGAGCAGCTCGGCGATGCGATCGAGCCCGGCCGGCGAACGCGTGGCGCCGTAGGCGCGGATCGCCTGGCGCAGATCGCCGCCGCGCCGGTGCAGGTCGCCGAGCAGCAGGCCCGCGGCCGGTCCGGCGGGATCCACCGTCTCGAGCCGCCTGGCCACGCGCCGGCAGTCCTCGAACCGTCCGGCGGCGAGGTGCGCCTGGCCGGATGCGGCCAGGGCCGTGACGAGCCGCTGGCGTTCGCGTGCCGCTTCGGCCGGCGGGGCGTGGTCCACGACCCGCTGCTGCTGCGCGGCCAACTGGTGCGGATCGCCCTGCGCCGCCAACAGGTCGCGCAGTTCGCCCTGCAGCACGTAGTCGCTCGGAAAGCGATCGACCGCGTCGCGCACCGCCGCTTCGAGGGCCGCGGGCAACAGTTCACCCTGCAGGCGGAAGGCGCGGATGCGCAGCTGCGCGAGCGATCGCTGCAGTTCCGCGGGCAGGCCGGGCTCGACGACGCGCGCCAGCCAGCCCATCGCCTCCTCGGCACGCCCCTGCTGGAGGGCGAGCCGGGCCAGCTTCAGGTTGCTGTCGGCGACCACGTGCGGGTAGCGCGGCGGCACCGGGCCGCGGTGGCGCGCGACGCGCCGGAAGCGCTGGCGGCTCCCGTCCGGGTCGAAGCCCACCAGGTCGGCGACGGCCAGCAGGTGCCGCCCGAGCACCGCGTTGGCGCGCAGGTCGCGGACGCGGCCGCGCAGCAACCCGTACATGGCCAGTCCGCCCAGGGTGAACGCGACCAGCAGCACCAGCACCCGCCCCAGCGTCGTCTGCAGCAGCGGTTCGAGCACCCGCAGGCCGAAGTCGAGCAGCCGCAGCAGCACCTCCAGCGCCGGCCGGAACAGGGCCAGCAACAGCAAGACCGGCAGCGCGAACACCAGCACCCGCAGCCAGGGGTTGCGCGGCAGCACGAGCTGCGCCGTGCGCCGGAGCGGCCAGCTGACGACCCGGCGCACCCACGGACCGAACTTGCTCATGGCGCCTCCTCGCGCGGACGCGCGGCCAGCGCGTGCAACGCCTGCTCGAGCCGCAGCCGCAGGTTCGGATCGCGCTCGGCCTCGCGCAGCGCGGCCAGCGCCTCCACCGCCGCCGGCGAGCCCAGCCGCTGCAGGGTCTGCACGATCTGCGCCCGCCGGTTGGTGTGCCGCGCGACCATGCCGGCGGTGATGCGCTCCAGCCAGCCCGAGCGCTCGTAGGCGTCCTGCAGGGGTCGCACCGCGGCCTCGCCGATCGCCACCAGGACGCCGCGCAGCTGGTCGTCGAGCGCGCTCGGCTCCGGCCCGAAGCTGGCGCACAGGTCCTCGACCGCCTCGGCGCCGAGGCGGGCCAGCACCGCGCCGAGACGTTGGCGCTGGGTGTCGCTGCGCTCGAGGTCGGTGTAGGCCGCGAGCACATGGTCGACCACGGCCGGCCCGAGGTCGACCAGCAGCTGCTCGGCGATCCCGGCCAGGGCCGCATCGTCGGTGGCGGCGATCAGCGCCTTGCTCAGGGTGCGGCTCGAGCCGCGACGGCGCAGCGTCGCCTGCAGCACCTCGGGGTCCGCGGCGCCGGGGATCGCCGCCAGCAGTTCGTCCTCGCGGTAGAACGCCGGCTCGACCAGCAGCGTCTCGGCGACGAAGTGGCCGCGCGGCACCGCCTGGAAGAACCGCCGCAGCACCGCGCCGTCGGCCTTGTTCAGCCGGTGCAGGATCTCGAGCGGCGGGAACCGTTCCAGCACCGACTGGAAGGCGTCGAGGTCGGCGAGGCCGAGGAAGAAGTCGATCAGCACCTTGCGGTGCTGCGGGCGTGCCGAGGCGAACAGCGACGCGATGTGCGGCAGGGCCGAGCGGTCGAAGCCCTGCACGACGCGGCCGACGAGTTCGGCCGGCGACCGCGAACCGATCGGCAGCATGCGCTGCCGTTCCAGCTCGTCGCTGGCGGCGAACAGCGCCGGGGTGATCGAAGGCCCCATCGCCCGCAGCAACTCGACCGCCGCCTCGCGCGCGGCGCCCGACCGCGGCCAGGCCTGTCGCAGCAGTTCCTCGACCGCGCGGGCACCGAGCTCGAGCAGTTCGCGGCGCGCCGCGGCGCGCGGTTCGCCGTCGCCGTCGAGCAGGCCGCGCACGAGGCGCTGCACGTGCGCGTCGTTGCGGTCGATGGCGTCCATCGTCTGCGTCGGCGACGGCAGGCCCACCACCAGCGCCGGTTCCGCCAGCTGCGCCGGCGCCCCGGCGCCGCAGCGGCCGCACTGGTCGACGGCGCCCTCCAGCGGCGCCGCGCAGGCGCGGCAGGTCCAACGCCGGGCCGGCACCAGCCCCGCCAACGTGGCGACCGGCAGGCCGTGCGGCGCGGGGAGCGGATCGCGGGCCCCGACCACGAGCGCGTGCTCCGTCGCCGCGGCGAGGCGTGCGCGCGCGGCGGCCGCCGCGCCCTGCTGCGCCGCGTCGAGACGCGCGGCCAGCAGCGGCAGCTCCGCCGCCGCCGGGTGCAGGCTGGTGGCCTGGCGCAACGCCGCCCCGGCGGCGGCGACGTCGCCGCGCTGCAGGCGTTCGTTGCCGACCTGGACCCAGGTGCGGGCGAGATCGGCGCCGAGCTCGCGGCGCCGCGGTCCGTCGGGCACCAGGCCCAAGAGCCGCCGGCCCGTCGCCGCGGCGGCCTCGAACTCGCCGCCCTGCAGCCGGGCGCGGTAGACGAACTCGAAGCCCTCGGCGCGGTCGGGCAGTCGCTGCAGCGCCAGTTCGGCCGCCGCCGCCGCCTCGGTCGGCCGGCCGGCGGCGAGCAGGCTCGCGGCGAGCAGCAGTTCGTTCTCGGGACTGTCGATGGCGAAGCCCCGCTGCAGCGTCAGGTGTTCCCGGTGCGCCGCCTCCGGCTCGCCGAGCGCCGCCAGCACCTTGCCGAGCAGCAGGCGGGCGTAGTGGTTCTCCGGGTCCGACTCGAGCACCCGGCGCAGCCGTTCGCGGGCGCCCGGGAAGTCGCCGTGCAGCGCCTGTTCGACGCCCAGCAGGTAGTCCTCGAGCGCGCGGCGGCTGTCGGCGCCGCGCACCAGGCGGGCCAGCTGCCACCAGGTGCCGAACACGGCCGCCACCACGCCGGCCGCGAGCACGACCTCGACCACACCGGGGGTGGTCGCCCAGGCCCAGAACGACGGCCACGCGCCCGGCGCCGCGGTCGCATCCGGTGCCTGCAGGCCCCCGGCGCCCGCGGTCCGCAGCACGGCAGCGAAGGTCGGCACGCCCACGTCCCTAGCCGCGGGCGCGGTCGAACGCCAGTTGCAGCAGACGGTCGAGCAGCGCCGGGAACGACAGGCCCGCCGCCGCCGCCGCCTGCGGCAGCAGGCTGGTCGGCGTCAGCCCGGGGATCGTGTTCGTCTCCAGCACCACCGGCCCGTCGGCGCCGACGATCATGTCGGTCCGCGACATGCCGTCGCAGACCAGGGCGGCATGGCAGCGCTCCGCCAGCGCCTGGACCGCGGCGACCTGGGCCGGCGCGAGGCCGCGCGGCGGGATCACCTCGTCGGTGGCGCCGGGCCGGTACTTCGCCTCGTGCGTGAACCACGTGTCGCAGCGCGGGTAGATGCCGACCGGCGGCAGCGCCTGCAGGGCCGCCCCCGTGTTGCCGAGCACCGCCACCGTGATCTCCTCGCCGACCACCTGCTGCTCGGCGAACCAGCGCCGGTAGGACGTGCGGAAGGCGGCGAAGAAGGCCGCCAGCTGCGCCTCGGTCTCGATGCGTTGCACGCCGAAGGTGCTGCCCGAGGCGTCGACCTTGGCGAACGCGGGCGTGCCCACCGCGGCGGCGAGGCGCGCGAACTCCGCCGCGGCCTCGGCGTCACGCAAGGGCGCCGCAGGCTCGTAGGCCCTCGGCAGCGGCACGCCGGCTGCCTGCAGGGCGTGCCGCGTGCGCAGCTTGTCCATCGCCACCGCCGAGGCGGCGCAGCCCGAACCGACGAACGGCACGCCGTGCAGCTCCAGCATGCCCTGCACGGTGCCGTCCTCGCCGTTGGGGCCGTGCAGGATCGGCAGCACGACGTCGATGCCAGCCTCGCCGAGCAGCCAGTCGAGCGCCCGGCCGGGTCGCAGCGGCCCCACGGCGGCGTCACCCGGACGCCAGTCCGCGCCGGCGAGCGGTGCGCGGTCGGGCCACCAGGACCCGTCGCGGTCGAGGAACACCGGCCACACCCGCCAGCGGCTGCGGTCGAGGTGGCGCAGCACCTGCGTGGCCGAGGACAGCGACACGTCGTGCTCGGGCGACTTGCCGCCGGCGAGAACGGCTACCTGCATGGCATCACCCCGCGTTCGCACCGCGGCAGCATAGGCGCCGCGATGCGCGGCGCGAGGCCGGGCCCGCGTTCATCCGCGCGCCGGCCACAGGGCGCCGGTGGCGGCGGCCGCGCCCCACAGGATGGCGTCGGAGCCGCCGAGGCTGGGCACGAACGCGAGGTCGCGGCGGATCGGTTCGGAGCAGTGCTGTCGCACGTGGGCCTCGATGCGCGTCGGCAGCGCCGGCCAGCCGGCGCACACGCCGCCGCCCAGCACGACCGCGGCGGGATTGAGCAGCGTGCACGCGTTCTCGACCAACGTGCAGGCGGCCGTCGCGGCGTCGTGCAGGATGGTCCGGGCCGCGGCCCCGACCGGGTCGGTCCGGTCCGCGGCGGCGACCACGCCGCCCACCGTCCAGACCGGGCCGTCGGGTCGACCGAGTTCGGCGGCCGCCCGCTCGGTGATCGCGCGACCGCCGCAATAGGCTTCGAAGTGCCCCCGCCCGCCGCACGGACACGCGCGGCCGCCGGGGGCGAACGTGGTGTGGCCGATCTCGCCGGCGGCGTTGGCCCCGCCGCCATAGGGCCTGCCGTGCACGATCAGGCCGATGCCGACCCCGGTGCCGAAGAACAGGCAGAGCAGGGGATCCCGGCCGGCGGCGTTGCCGCGCAGGAACTCGCCCCAGGCACTGGCGCGGCCGTCGTTGAGCAGGGTGGTCGGCAGGCCGAAACGCTGGGCTACGTGACCGGCCAACGGGTAGCCGTCGAGCGGCAGGTTCGGCGCCTGCAGGATCGACGCGCCGTCGGCCGGCACGACCCCGGCCGTGCCGAAGCCGGCGGCGCGCGGCGGCTCGAGCCCCGGCGGCAGCTCGGCGAGCACCGCCGTGATCGCCCGGTCGAGACCACGCAGGAACTCGTCCCGGTCGCGCACCGTGGCGACGTGCTGCACCCGGTGCACGGAGAAGTCCTCGCCGACCAGGGCGTAGCGGCACTTGGTGCCGCCGAGGTCGCCGGCCAGGACGGTCCGCACCTCACTCCTCCGACAGCGCTTCCATCAGCTCGTCGAGCAGCTTCACCAGGTGCATGTTCTGGTGCTCGAGCACGGTGATGCGCCGCATCACCTTCTCCACCACCGGCGGCAGCAGCGTCTCGAGCACCACCGACTTGATCATCTGGAAGGTCTCGACGCGGTGCGGGCTGGTGTTCTTGTCGAAATGGAAGTGGTAGGCGTTCTGCAGGGCCTGGGCGGTGTGCTCGAGGATCTCGCGCCCCACCTCGCGCTGCTCCTCCGCGCTCATGTGGGTCATCTTGAAGGCCTCGACCTTGTAGCGGTGCAGCGCGTCCTTGAGCTTCTTCTTCACGTCGGACTCCTTGGGGGCCGGTTGGCAGGCAGCGAACGGGAGAGGGGAGATGCCTTCCCTACAGGCCGCCAGCGCCTTCCGCAACGGGCCGGATGGCGACCCGTCCGCGAACAGCCGCCCGGGGGCGCTGGCCGGCGTCAGATCCGGCCGACCACGAGGCAGGTGTTGTGCCCGCCGAAGCCCAGCGAATTGCTGATCGCGCAGTCGAGACGCACCTCGCGCGCCTCGTTGGGCACGTAGTCGAGGTCGCAGTCCGGATCGGGCGTCTCGTAGTTGATCGTCGGGTGCACCATGCCGGTGTGGATCGACTGGCAGGCGGCCGCGAGTTCGATCGCGCCTGACGCGCCCAGCAGGTGGCCCACCATCGACTTCGTCGACGACACGCACAGCCGGCGTGCGTGCTCGCCGAACACCCGCTTGATCGCCGCCGTCTCGATCTTGTCGTTCAGGTGCGTGCTGGTGCCGTGCGCGTTGACGTAGCCGACGCGGTCGGCGGCGATGCCGGCGTCGCGCAGCGCCATCTGGATCGCCCGGCTGGGACCGTCGGCGTCCTCGTTCGGGGCGGTGATGTGGTGGGCGTCGTCGGTCGAGCCGTAACCGAGCAGTTCGCACAGGATCGGCGCGCCGCGGCGTCGTGCGTGCTCGTACTCCTCCAGCACGATCGCCGCCGCGCCTTCGCCCATGACGAAGCCGTCGCGGTCGCGGTCGAACGGGCGCGAGGCGCGCTTGGGATCGTCGTTGCGCGTCGACACCGCCTTCAGGGCGCAGAAGCCGCCCAGCCCGAGTTCGGTCGTCGCCGCCTCCGAGCCGCCCGTCAGCATGATGTCGGCCTCGCCCCACTGGATGGTGCGCAGCGCCAGGCCGATGGCATGGCTGGCGCTCGCGCACGCCGACGACGTCACGTAGCAGGTGCCCTGCAGCCCGAACCGGATCGCCGCCTGCCCGGCCATCGCGTTGGCCATGATCTTCGGGATGAAGAACGGGCTGATGCGATCGGCGCCGCGCTCGACCTGCAGCAGCTTCGAGGCCTCGATCTCGTGGATGCCGCCGATGCCGGTGCCGGTGATGCAACCCGCCTGGGTGCGATCCTCGCGCCCCATGTCGAGTCCCGCCATCCGCATCGCCTCGTCGGCGGCGACCAGGTAGTACATCGTGAAGCGGTCGAGGCGCTTCGACTCGGTGCGCGGGAAGTGCTTCTCCGTGTCCCAGTCCCACACGTCGCAGGCGAACTTGCAGGTGTGCTTGCTGGTGTCGAAGCGCGTGATCGGCCCCGCGCCCGACACGCCGCCGAGCAGGTTGCGCCAGTTCGTCGCCAGGTCGAGGCCCAGGGACGACACGGCGCCGAGGCCGGTCACGACGACACGTCGCTTCGCCATGGTGGGTGCTGTGGTTCTGAGTGGATTGCGATCGGGGGTGGACCCGGGCGGTGCGGCGACCGGCCCGGCGTGGGCGGCGTGCCCGCCCCGGCGCGGCTCGCGCCGGGGCAGGGCGGCGCCGGCGGTCGTGCCCCAGGGCGGGGCGCGGGCCGCCGTCGGCCCGGCTCAGCCCAGCTTGCCGGTGATGTACTTCACCGCATCGCCGACGGTCATGATCTTCTCGGCGTCCTCGTCCGGGATGTTGATCTCGAACTCGTCCTCGAACTCCATGACCAGTTCGACCGTGTCGAGCGAGTCCGCACCGAGGTCGTTGATGAACGAAGTCTCGGCCGTGATCTTGTCGCGGGTCGTGCCCAGCTGTTCGCAGACGATGTTGTGGACGCGTTCTTCGATGTTGTCGGTCTTCGACACTTGCTTGCCTCGTAACTAGGGAAGGTCGGATCGGGCGGGGCTGCCGCCGCGATCCCGAGAGAGTAGCTAGCGGGTCATGCCGCCGTCCACAACGAGCGTTTGCCCGGTGACGTAGGCGGCGGCATCACTGCACAGGAAGGTGACCATGCCGGCCACGTCCTCGGGGGTGCCGAGGCGGCCGAGCGGGATCTGCTGCTGCATCGCCGCCTGGACCTCGGCGGGCAGGGCGGCGGTCATGTCCGTCTGGATGAAGCCCGGGGCGACGACGTTGACGGTGATGCCCCGGCCGGCGAGTTCCTGCGCCAGCGACTTCGACAGGCCGACGAGTCCGGCCTTGCTGGCGGCGTAGTTCGCCTGGCCGGCGTTGCCGGTGAGGCCGACCACCGAACCGACGTTGACGATGCGCCCGTTGCGCGCCTTCGCCATCGCGCGCGCGAAGGCCTTGCAGACCAGGAAGGCGCCGCGCAGGTTGGTGCCGAGCACGGCGTCGAAGTCCGCCTCGCTCATGCGCAGGAACAGGCCATCGCGGGTGATGCCGGCGTTGTTGACCAGGAAGTCCGGCGGGCGGCCGCCGATGCCGTCGACCCCCTGGGTCACGAGATCGCCGAGCCGTTGCACGTCGGCGGCGTCGGCCACGTCGGCGACCAGGGCGGCCGCGCGGCCGCTGCCGGGCGGCAGCGCGGCGATCGCCGCCAGCGTCTCGGCGCAGCCGCCCGCCTTCGTCGACGTGCAGAAGACGTCGGCGCCCTGCCGGGCGAGATCGACGGCGATCGCCCGGCCGATGCCGCGCGAGGCGCCGGTGACGAGAGCGAGCTTGCCTTGGAACTGCATCGGCATGGGTCCGGGAACGAAGAGGCGGAGGCGCGGTGGCGGCGACTACCAGCGCAGCAGCAGGTGGCCCCAGGCCATGCCGGCGCCGAAGGCTGGCATCACCACGAGCTTGCCCTTCTGCAGGCGGCCGGCCTCGTAGGCCTCGCGCAAGGCGATCGGCACCGACGCCGCCGACGTGTTGCCGTAGCGATCGATGTTGGTGAACACGAGGTCCATCGGCAGACCGATCTGCTCCATCGCCGACTCGATGATGCGCTGGTTGACCTGGTGCGGGACGATGACGCCGAGGGCTTCGCGGCCGTGGCGGTCGATCACGCCCTGCACGAGTTCGGCGAACACGCGCACCGCGAAGCGGAACACGCGCGTGCCCCCCATCTTCATGAAGTGCAGCCCTTGCTGCACGCTGTCGGCGGTGGCCGGGTGGCGGCTGCCGCCGCCCGGCTGCGCCAGGATGCTCTCGGCGCCGCCCTCCATCGCGATCGAACCGCCGAGGAACTCGCCGCGGCCGGCGCGTTCGAGCGAGGTGTAGATCGCGGCGCCGGCGCCATCGCCGAACAGCACGCAGGTGTTGCGGTCGCGGTAGTCCAGGATGCGGCTGAGCACCTCGGCGCCGACGACGAGCACGTTGCGGAACTGACCGGATTGCACGAAGCCCGCGGCCACCTGCGAGGCGAACACGAAGCCGCTGCAGGCAGCGGCCAGGTCGAACCCGCCCGCCCGCGCCGCCCCGAGGTCGAAGCCGAGCCGGCAGGCGGTCGCCGGGAACGGCTGGTCGCCGGTCACCGTGGCGCAGATCACCAGGTCGAGTTCCTCCGGCGCCATGCCCGCGTCGGCGAGCGCCGCGCGCGCGGCCTCGAGCGCCAGCGAACTCGTGACCTCGCCGTCGGCGGCGATGCGCCGCTCGCGGATGCCGGTGCGCTGCACGATCCACTCGTCGGAGGTGTCGACGATCTGCTCGAGGTCGTGGTTGGTCAGCCGCCGCTCGGGCACGTAGCGGCCGAGCCCGGCCACGCCGACGGGGATCAACGCCGCCATGCGACCAGCTCCCGGCCGGAAGGGCCCGACGCGCGCACGACCCCGCCCGCCGGGCGGATCCCCGGCTCAGGAGCCATTGGGCTCCGCCGTCGGCAGGGCCAGCGCGCGCGCGGCCTGCACGATGTGCTGGTTGACCTCCGCCTCGAGGGCGCGGAGGGCGAAGCGGATCGCGTTGGCGAACGCCGGCCCACGCGACCGCCCGTGGCAGATCGTGACCACGCCGTTGACCCCCAGCAGCAGGGCGCCGCCGTACTCCGAGAAGTCCACGCGCGGCATGATCTCCTTCTGCACCGCGGCGATCTTCGGGTCCTCGACACCGACGCGCTGCAGCAGGCCGAACACCTCGCGCAGCAGGTACTCGGCCACGCCCTCGCTGACCTTCAGCAGCACGTTGCCGGTGAAACCGTCGGTGACGACCACGTGGCAGTCGCCCGTGAACACCTCGACGCCCTCGACGTTGCCTCGGAAGCGGATCGGCAGCTGCTTCATCAGCGCCCTGGCCTCGCGCACCAGCGGATTGCCCTTCAGCTCCTCGCTGCCGATGTTGAGGATGCCGACGTTCGGCTCGGCCACGTCGAGCGTGCCGCGGTAGTAGGCCGAGCCCATCAGCGCGTACTGCGCCAGGTGGTGCGGTTTCGGCTGCGGGTTCGCGCCGACGTCCAGCACCAGGAACGGGTGGCGTTCGCCGTGGATGATCGCCCCGATCGCCGGCCGACGGATGCCCTCCAGGCACCCGAGGCCCAGGGTCGCCGCCGCCACCACGGTGCCGGTCGAGCCGGCGCTGATGAAGCCGCCGGCCTTGCCGCTCTTCAACAGCTCGATGCCGACGGCGATGCTGTTGCGCGGCTTCTTCCGCATCGCGTCGGTGGGCGTCTCGTCGCCGGTGAGCACGTCGGGCGCGTCGTGCACCTCGATGCCGGCGTCGGTGAGTCCGTGCGCGGCGAGTTCGTGCAGCACGCGCTCCCGGGGGCCCGTCAGCAGCACCTGCTCCGGACGCGCAATCTGCTTGCGCAGCGCCGTCGCCAGGCCGGCGACGACCTCCTGCGGCGCGTGATCGCCACCGAGCGCATCGAGCACAACCTTCGTCACCGGAGTCCTCCGCGAGGTGCGACGCTACCGCAACGTGTCCCGGCGCGGCGCCGGTTCGGGGCGGCCACCGTCGCGAACGTGGCCGCGCCGCCGAGCAGGTGTCAGCCGTTCGCCGCCGCCAGGATCTGCCGACCGCGGTAGTGGCCGCAGGCCTTGCAGATCGTGTGCGGACGGATCATCGCGCCGCAGTGGGTGCACCGCACCAGTTGCGCGCGGGTCAGGGCGAGGTGCGCGCGCCGGTGGCCCTTGCTGGCGCGGCTCAGCTTTCTCTTCGGATTTGCCATGATCGGGTGCTCGCGCCGGCCCCGGCAGGGGTTGCGGTCACGGGTTCAGACGATTGGAAAGGGCGGGAAGACTACGGCGACGCGGGGCGAAGTCAACGTGCGTTCGGGCCGGCGCGCGGTTCCGCGCTCCGGCCTCACCGCGTCCGGGCGGCCTGCAGGGCCGCGGCCGCGGCCGCCATGGCCTCGCCGGTCCGCGCCACGTCCCGGCCCTTGCCCTGGGCGAACTCGGGCCGGCCACCACCGCCGCCGCCGAGCAGCCCGGCCAGGGTCTTCACCAGGTCGCCGGCGCGCAGCCGGTCGTGCAGCGAGGCGCTGACCGCCGCCGACACCTGCACGTCGCCGCCGCCGGCGCTGAACAGCACGCCCGCGAACGGCTCGCCCTGCCTCTGGGCCCGCTTCAACAGCTCCTGCGCGTCGCGGGCCTGCAGCCCGGGCCGTTCGAACACCACCGTGCGCACGCCGTGCTCGCTCACGACGGCGGCGGACAATCGCGCCAGTTCGGCATCGAGGTCCGGCGCCAGCGCCTTCTCGAGCTCCTTGCGCACCTGCTTGAGTTCGTCGGCGAGTTCGCGCACCCGCTCGACGACCTTGCCGGTGGGCACCTTCAGGCCGGTGGCGAGGGCGTGCAGCTGCGCGCGCTCCTGTCGCGCCAGCTCGAGCGCCGCGAGGCCGGTGACGGCCTCGAGGCGGCGCGTGCCGGCCGCGACCGCGGTCTCGGCCACGATGCGGAAGCAGCCGATGCTGCCGCTGTTGCGCACGTGGGTCCCACCGCAGAGCTCGCGCGAGAACTCGCCCACCTGCAGGGTGCGCACCTGTTCGCCGTACTTCTCGCCGAACAGGGCGACGAAACCCGCCGCGCGCGCCGCGTCGAGCGGTTGCACGCGGGCCTCGACGTCGATCGCCAGCAGGATCTGCTGGTTGACCTCGTCCTCGACGCGCTGCAGCTGCTCGGCCGTCGGCTTCTCCGGCTGCGTGTAGTCGAAGCGCAGGCGTTCGGGCGCGACCTCGCTGCCCGCCTGGCTGACGTGCGGGCCGAGCACCTTCTTCAACGCGGCGTGCAGCAGATGGGTCGCGGTGTGGTTGCGTTCGGTCGCGCGGCGTGCGGCTTCGTCGACCTCGAGCCGGCAGGCCTGGCCCGCCTCGAGGTGCCCCTCGGTGACGACGGCCTGGTGCAGGTGGAAGCCGTCGAGCGCCGTGGTGTTGCCGATCTGGGCCGTGCCGGTCGGCGAGCGCAGGTGGCCGCGGTCGCCGACCTGGCCGCCGCCCTGGGCGTAGAAGGGCGTCGCGGCGGCGACCAGCACGACCTTCTGGCCCAGCCCGGCGCGCGGCAGCAGTGCGTCGCCATCGCCGACGATCGCCTGCAGGTCCGCGGTCGCGGTCAGTTGCTGGTAGCCGACGAACGCCGACGGCGTGGCGCCGGCGTCGCGCAGCTTCACGGCGACGCTGGCGGTGAACACCGCGTCCGCGGTCGCCATGCTGGCCCGCGCCCGCTGCCGCTGGGCCTCCATCGCCGCCTCGAAGCCGTTCTCGTCGAGGCGGTGCCCGCGCTCCTCCATCAGCTTCTGCGTGATGTCGACCGGGAAGCCGTAGGTGTCGTGCAGCAGGAACGCGAACTCGCCGCTGCCCAGCGTCGGCTGCTGCGGCGAGCCGCGGCTGGCCCCGGGCGGCGGCGCCTTGGCGAGGAACTCCTCGAGCCGCACCAGGCCCTGCCGGTAGACGGTGAGGAAGCTCTCCTCCTCGCCGCGGATCACCGCCCGGCACTGGCCGGCGTTCTCGCGCACCTCGGGATACTGGTCGCCCATCAGGCGGCCCACCAGGTCCACCATCTCGAACAGGAACGGCCGCTGCAGGCCCAGTTCGTAGCCGTCGCGCGCCGCGCGGCGCAGGATCTTGCGCACCACGTAGCCGCGGCCCTCGTTGCCGGGCAGCGCGCCGTCGGCGATGCAGAAGGTGATCGCCCGGACGTGGTCGGCGATGCGGCGCATGCGCACGTCGCGCCGCGCATCGGCGCCGTAGGCGGTGCCACAGGCGGCGCCGAGATGGTCGAGGTAGGGACGGAACAACTCGGTCTCGAAGTTGTTCTTCGCCCCCTGCAGCACGGCGGCGATGCGCTCGAGGCCGAGGCCGACGTCGATGTTCTTCTGCGGCAAGGGCCGCAGCGTGCCGTCCGCCTGGCGGTCGAACTGCGTGAACACGCAGTTGCCGATCTCGGTGAACCGGTCCCCGGGCAGCGAGTCGAGGCCCTGGCGGGCCGGATACGGTTCGCCGGGGCGGGCGTCGAAGTAGATCTCGCTGCACGGGCCGCACGGGCCGTTCGGTCCCTTGCTCGGCGCCTCCGCCGGCCAGAAGTTCTCCTTCTCGCCGAAGCGGAACACCTTCTCGGGCGCGAGGCCGAGGTGCCGCGTCCACACCTCGAACGCCTCGTCGTCGTCGGTGTAGACGGTGACGACCATGCGCTCCTTCGGAATGCCGCACACCTCGTGGAAGAACTGCCAGATCCACGCGATGCACTCGCGCTTGAAGTAGTCGCCGAACGAGAAGTTGCCCAGCATCTCGAAGAACGTGTGGTGCCGGGGCGTGAGCCCCACGTTGTCGAGGTCGGGCACCCGCAGGCACTTCTGGGCCGTCGCCACGCGCCGCCACGGCAGGGTGCCCTTGCCGAGGAACATGTCCTTGAACTGGTTCATGCCCGCGCCCGTGAACAGCAGCGTCGGGTCGTTCGCGGGCACCAGCGAGTCCGAGGCCAGTACCTTGTGGCCGTTCTGCTCGAAGAACTTCAGGTAGCGGGCGCGGATCTCGGCGGCGGTCAGCGGTTTCATGGGGCGCGTGGTGCGGGGCGAAGGTTGTAGCCAACGCCGCGCGCCAAGGCCAACGGCGGGGCTCAGGCCCCGCCGGCCTGCTGCCGTGCGGCGGTGCCGCGCACCGCGCCGCGGGCCTCGGCGGCACGCGCGCCGCCCGGCTCGGCGGCCCTGACGGCCTCCGGGCCGCGCTCGCCGTCGGCGGCCTTGGCCTCCGGCGCCTCGTCGGGCAGCAGCCCGCCGCGGCGCAGCAGGTGCTGCAGCAGGCCAGCCTCGATCTCGGCCGCCAGCTGCTGGTTCTCCTTCAGGAACTCGCGCGCCTTCTCGCGTCCCTGCCCGAGGCGGGTGTCGCCGTGGCTGATCCAGGTGCCCGACCGCTTCAGGAACCCCGACTCGACGCCGAGGTCGAGCACCTCGCCGAGCCGGTTGATGCCCTCGCTGAACAGGATGTCGAACTCGCACTTCTTGAACGGCGGCGCCACCTTGTTCTTGACCACGGTGGCCTTGGTGCGCGCGCCGATCGGGATCTCGCCGTCCTTGATCTGGCCGATGCGGCGGATGTCGATGCGCACCGACGAGTAGAACTTGAGCGCCCGGCCGCCGGTCGTCGTCTCGGGGCTGCCGAACATCACGCCGATCTTCTCGCGGATCTGGTTGATGAAGACCAGCGTCGTCCTGGTCTTGGCGGTCAGCGCCGTCAGCTTGCGCAACGCCTGGCTCATCAGCCGCGCCTGCAGGCCGACGAAACTGTCGCCCATCTCCCCTTCGATCTCCGCCTTCGGCACCAGCGCGGCGACCGAATCGATGACGATCACGTCGATGGCGCCGGAGCGCGCCAGGGTCTCGCAGATGTCGAGCGCCTGCTCGCCGTTGTCCGGCTGCGAGATCAGCAGCCCATCGAGGTCGACGCCCAGGCGCTTGGCGTACTGGGGATCGAGCGCGTGCTCGGCGTCGATGAAGGCGCAGACGCCGCCTTGCCGTTGGGCATTCGCCACCACGTGCAGCGTCAGCGTCGTCTTGCCCGACGACTCCGGTCCGAAGATCTCGATCACCCGGCCGCGCGGCAGCCCCTTGCCGCCGATCGCCAGGTCCAGCCCCAGCGAACCGGTCGAGATGCCGTCGACGGGCGTCTCGACCCGGTCGCCCATGCGCATGATCGAACCTTCGCCGTAGTCCTTCTGGATCGCGGCGATCGCATCCAGCAGCGGTCCGCTCAACGGCGTCTTCGTCGTCTCCGCAGGCTTCGTCTTCATTCTTGGGTCCCTCCCTTGGGATCGCATCGTGTTCTGGGGCCTGAGTCTAGCGACGACCCGAACAAAGGCCAAACACATTCCTCGCGTGCCTGCAGGGTGGCGGTCGCGGGCCCCACGGTGGCACGAAACCCTGCGGCCCGCCGGATCGGCTCCGGCATCATGGGGCGATGCAGATCCGACCTGCCACGGCTGCCCGGGCCCTGCTGCTCGCGGCCTTCGTCGCCTGCACCGAGGAACGCCCCGCCGCCCGCCCGCCGGAGCCCGCCGGCCTCCGCGCCCAACCGCTGCGGTCCCCGCCGGCCGCCGACGCCGGCGCCGCGCCGCGCTTCCGCCGCCTCGACCCGGCCGTCTGCGGGGTCCAGTTCACCAACGAACTGCGGCCCGAGAACCGCTACCAGTACCTCACCAACGGCGCCGGCCTCGCCGTCGGCGACTACGACGGCGACGGCCGCCCCGACCTCTACCTGGTGTCGCAGGACGGGCCGAACAAGCTGTTCCGGCAGGTGGCGCCGCTGGTGTTCGAGGACGTGACCGCGGCCGCCGGCCAGGTCGACGGCGGCTCCGCCTGGGGCACCGGGGCCGTGTTCGCCGACGTCGACGGCGACGGCGACCTCGACCTCTACGTCTGCAACCTCGAGGCGCCGAACCTGCTCTACGAGAACCTCGGCAACGGCACCTTCCGGGAGAACGCCGCCCGCTTCGGACTCGACCTCGTCGCCGCCTCGATGATGGCCGCCTTCGCCGACTACGACGGCGACGGCAGGCTCGACCTCTACCTGCTGGCCAACCGGGCGCTGCACGCGGGCTGGACGCTGACGCCGCCGGTCCTGCACGGGTTCCGCGCGCCGGCGGCGACGCGCCGCGAGGTGACGGCGATGGTGCCGAGTCCGGCGCAGTGGCAGTGGATCGAGGCGGCGCGCCGCGACGGCCGCCTGCGCAGCGACGACGACGTGCCCGCCGGACTGCGCGAGCACTTCCTGGTCTTCCGCGGCCAGACGTTCATGTCGGGCCAGCCCGACCGCCTGCTGCGCAACGTCGGCGGGCGCTTCGTCGACGTGTCGGCGAGCGCCGGCATCGCCGGCCACGGCATGGGACTGTCGGCGACCTGGTGGGACTTCGACGGCGACGGCTGGCCCGACCTGTACGTCGCCAACGACCTCGAGTCGCCCGACCGCCTCTACCGCAACCTCGGCAACGGCACCTTCCGCGAATGCGCCGCCGAGGTGCTGCCGCACACCGCCTACTACGGCATGGGCGGCGACGCCGGCGACGTCGACGGCGACGGCCACCTCGACTTCCTGGTCGCCGACATGAGCATGACGACGCACAAGAAGGCGAAGGTGCTGATGGGCGACATGAACCGCGTGCGCGACGTGCTGATCCACGCCCGGCCGCCGCAGTACATGCGCAACGCCCTGCTGCTCAACACCGGCCGCGGCCGCTTCGCGGAGGCCGGTTTCCTCGCCGGCGTCGCCAGCACCGACTGGACCTGGAGCGTGCTGTTCGGCGACCTCGACAACGACGGTCGCCTCGATCTGTTCGCGACCAACGGCATCGCCCGCTTCGACACCGATCCGGACCTCGAGCTGCGCGTGCAGCAACTGTGGGCCGAGCAGCGCCAGCAGGCGGCCTTCGACCTGATCCAGAACGTGCGCAAGGTGCCGGAGCGCAACCTCGCGCTGCGCAACGCCGACGACCTGCGGTTCCAGCGCACCGATGCCGACTGGGGCCTCGACCTCGAGGCCGTGAGCCATGGCGCCGCCCTGGTCGATCTCGACGGCGACGGCGACCTCGACGTCGTCGTCAACAACTGGAACGAACCCGCGGCGGTCTACGAGAACCGCACGCGCGACGGCGCGGCGATCGTGCTCAGGCTGCGCGGCCAGCGCAGCGAGCGCTTCGGCACCGGCGCACGCGCGACGGCCACCTTGCCCGACGGACAGGTGCTGGTGCGCGAGGTGTCGCTGGCGCGCGGCTACCTGTCGGGCCAGACCACCGACCTGCACTTCGGCCTCGGCGCGGCCGACCGCGTCGCCGCCCTGCACGTGCGCTGGCCGTCGGGGCACGAGCAGACGTTCGCCGACCTCGCCGCCGGGCAGCTCTACACCGTCACCGAGCCGCCCGAAGCGCCGCCGCGCCGCCCGGCCAGCGCCGCGGCCGCCGCGCCGCTGCTGCAGCCCGCGGCGGCGCCGCCGTTCCGGCATCGCGAGAACGAGTTCGACGACTACGTCGACCAGCCGCTGCTGCCGGCGGCGCTGTCCCGCCTGGGGCCCGGGTTGGCGCTCGGCGACGCCGATGGCGACGGCCGGGTCGACCTGTTCGTCGGCGGCGCGCGCGGGCAGCCGGGCGCCCTGTTCCTGGCCGCCGACGGCGGCTGGCGGCGACAGCCCGGGCCGTGGGAGGCCGATGCCGGCTGCGAGGACCTGGGCGTGCTGTGGCTCGACCACGACGGCGACGGCGACCTCGACCTGTTCGTGGCCAGCGGCGGCAGCGAGGTGGCGGCCGGGGACGCGACCCTGCGCGACCGCCTCTACCGCAACGAGGGCGGCGGGCGCTTCGTGCGCGACGACGCGGCGCTGCCCGACGTGCGCGACTCGTCGGGCCACGCCTGCGCCGCCGACTTCGACCGCGACGGCGACCTCGACCTGTTCGTCGCCGGCCGGCTCGTGCCGGGCGCCTACCCCGATGCGCCGCCGAGCCGCCTCTACCGCAACGACGGCGGCCGCTTCGTCGACGTGACCGCCGCGGCGGCGCCGGCCCTGCTCGACGCCGGCATGGTGACGAGCGCGTTGTTCACCGACGCCGACGGCGACGGCTGGCTCGACCTGCTGGTCGCGGCGCATTGGCAGCCGATCCGCCTGCTGCGCAACGACGGCGCCGGCGCATTCGTCGACGCCACCGCGGCGGCCGGCCTCGCGGCGCACACCGGCTGGTGGAACAGCCTCTGCGCCTGGGACGCCGACGGCGACGGCGACGTCGACTACGTCGCCGGCAACCAGGGTTGGAACACCAAGTACAAGGCCAGCGCCGAGCAGCCGGTGCGGCTCTTCTACGGCGACTTCGACGACAACGGCACCCGCGACCTGGTCGAGGCGAAGTACGAGGGCGGCGCGCTGCTGCCCGTGCGCGGCCGCAGCTGCAGCAGCCAGGCGATGCCGTTCCTGGCCGAGAAGTTCCCGACCTACGAGTCGTTCGCCAGTTCGCTGCTCGGGGACATCTACCCGCCGCAGAAGCTCGCCAGCTGTGGGCAGCTCGCCGTGACGACGCTGGCCAGCTGCCTGCTGCGCAACGACGGCCAGGGGCGCTTCACCGTCGAACCGCTGCCACGCCGGGCGCAGATCGCGCCGCTGTTCGGCATGCAGGCGCTCGGCGACCTGCTGGTCGGGGCGCAGAACAGCTACGCCCCCGAGCCCGAGACCGGCCGCCACGACGGCGGCACCGGCCTCGTGCTGCGCGGCAGCCCTGCCGGCCTCGAGGTGGTGCCGCCCGCGCGGCACGGCATGGTCGACTTCGGCGACCGCAAGGCGCTCGTCGTCGGCCCGGACGGCGGCGTGCTGGTGGCGCACAACGACGGTCCGCTGCAGGCCTGGTCGCTGCGCGCGCCCGCGTTCGCCCCTCCTGGCCTCGGGCCGCTGCCGGTCGGAGCCCGCGTGGTGCTGGAGTTCGCCGACGGCAGCCGCCGCGCCATCGACGTGCCGGCCGGCAGCGGCTACCTGTCGCAGGCGCCGCCCTGGCTGCCCGCGGGTGCGGTGCGGGCCACCGTGTGGCAGCCGGACGGCAGCCGGCGCACCGTCGAGCTGGGCCGCTAGCCGCCCCGGCAGCCCTTCAACCCGGCTGCCCGGCTGCCTATACCTGTCGCCCGCCGCCAGGTCCTGCCGGTCGGCGCCACCGACATGTCCAGCACGCCCACCGCCTTCCCCCGCCACGACACCTTCGCGCAGCGCCACCTCGGCCCGCAGCCGGCCGAACTGACCGCGATCCTGCAGACGCTCGGCTGCGGTTCGCTCGACGAACTCTGCGACCGGGCGATCCCGAAGAGCATCCGCTGGCACGGCGAGCTGCAGACGCCGGCGGCGAAGACCGAGCGCGAGGCGCTGGCCGAACTGACGGCGCTGGCGGCCGAGAACCGGGTGCTGCGCAGCTACCTCGGCATGGGCTACCACGGCACGCTGACGCCGGCCGTGATCCGCCGCAACGTCCTCGAGAACCCGGGCTGGTACACCCAGTACACCCCCTACCAGGCCGAGATCTCGCAGGGCCGCATGGAGGCGCTGCTCAACTACCAGACGCTGGTGCTCGACCTGACCGGCCTCGAGGTGGCGAACAGCTCGCTGCTCGACGAGGCGACCGCCGCGGCCGAGGCGATGACCCTGTGCCACCGGCTGCACGGCAAGGAGACGGCCAACCTGTTCTTCGTCGACCAGAACTGCCACCCGCAGACGATCGCCGTGGTGCGGCAGCGGGCCGAACCGCTCGGCATCGACGTGCAGCTCGGCGACCATCGCACGGCCATGTTCACCGACCGGCACTTCGGCGCGCTGCTGCAGTACCCGGGCACCGATGGGCGCGTCGACGACCTCGGGCCGTCGATCGAACGCATCCACGCCGCCGGCGGCTACGCCACCGTCGCCGCCGACCTGCTGGCGCTCACGGTGCTGAAGCCGCCCGGCGAGATGGGCGCCGACGTCTGCTGCGGCAGTTCGCAGCGCTTCGGCGTGCCGCTCGGCTACGGCGGTCCGCATGCCGCCTACATGACCGCGCGGAAGGAGTTCGTGCGCCAGCTGCCGGGCCGCATCGTCGGCATGACGATCGACGCCACCGGCGCGCCGGCGCTGCGGCTCGCGCTCGGCACGCGCGAACAGCACATCCGCCGCGAGAAGGCGACCTCCAACATCTGCACCGCCCAGGTGCTGCTGGCGGTGATGGCCAGCATGTACGCCGTCTACCACGGCCCCGACGGCCTGCGCGCGATCGCCGACCGCATCCGCGCGCAGACGGCGACGCTGGCCCGGGGCCTGGTCGCGCTCGGCCACCGGGTGCAGGACGGCGCCCGCTTCGACACCATCCGCGTCTGGCCGAAGGACGCCCGCAAGGTGCTCGCCCACGCGCTGCAGCAGGGCATCAACCTGCGCGACTTCGGCGACGGCAGCCTCGGCGTGACGCTCGACGAGACGGTCGAGTCGCAGGACCTGCTGGACGTGTTCGCCGCCTTCGGCGGCAGCCCGCTGCAGCTGCCGCTCGACCCCGTGCCGCCGGACCTGGGCGCGCTGCGTCGCACCAGCGCCTACCTGACGCATCCGGTGTTCCACCAGTACCGCAGCGAACACGAACTGCTGCGCTACCTGCACCGCCTGCAGGCCCGCGACCTGTCGCTGACGACGTCGATGATCCCGCTCGGCTCGTGCACGATGAAGCTGAACGCGACCACCGAGATGTACCCCGTGTCGCTGCCCGGCTTCGCCAACCTGCACCCGTTCGCGCCGCGCGACCAGTGCCAGGGCTACAGCAAGCTGTTCGCCAACCTGGAGCGCTGGCTGTGCGACATCACCGGCTTCGCCGCCTGTTCGCTGCAGCCCAACGCCGGCTCGCAGGGCGAGTACGCCGGCCTGTCGATCATCCGCGCCCACCACCGCAAGAACGGCCAGGAGCAGCGCGACGTCTGCCTGATCCCGAGCAGCGCCCACGGCACCAATCCGGCCAGCGCGACGATGTGCGGCATGAAGGTCGTCGTCGTCGCCTGCGACCAGGACGGCAACATCGACCTCGACGACCTGCGCCGCAAGGCGGCCGAGCACCGCGATCGGCTGTCGGCGCTGATGGTGACCTACCCGTCGACGCACGGCGTGTTCGAGGAGTCGATCCGCACCATCTGCCAGCTGGTGCACGAGCACGGCGGCCAGGTCTACATGGACGGCGCCAACATGAACGCGCAGGTCGGCCTGCTGCGCCCGGGCGACCTCGGCGCCGACGTCTGCCACCTGAACCTGCACAAGACGTTCTGCATCCCGCACGGCGGCGGCGGCCCGGGCATGGGGCCGATCTGCTGCGCCGCCCACCTGGCGCCCTACCTGCCCGGCCACCCGGTGGTGCCCACCGGCGGCGAGCACGCGATCGGTCCGATCAGCGCCGCGCCGTGGGGCAGCGCCTCGATCCTGACCATCAGTTACGCCTACATCGCCATGATGGGGCCCGAGGGCCTGCGCCGCGCGACCCAGGTGGCGATCGCCAACGCGAACTACATCGCCCATCGCCTGCGGGGCCACTACCCGGTGCTCTACACCGGGCAGAACGGCATGGTGGCGCACGAGTGCATCGTCGACGTGCGGCAGCTGAAGGCGTCCTCGGGCATCGAGGTCGGCGACATCGCCAAGCGGCTGATGGACTACGGCTTCCACGCACCGACGATCAGCTTCCCGGTCGCGGGCACGATGATGATCGAGCCGACCGAGAGCGAATCGCAGGCGGAGCTCGACCGCTTCTGCGCGGCGCTGATCGCGATCCGCGAGGAGATCCGCGAGATCGAGCAGGGCAAGCTCGACCGCCAGGACAACCCGCTGAAGAACGCGCCGCACACGGCCGCCGCCGTCACCGCCGCCGAGTGGAAGCACCCCTACTCGCGCGAACGGGCGGCGTTCCCGGCGCCGTGGACGCGCGAGCACAAGTTCTGGCCGCGGGTCGCGCGCGTCAACGACGTGCACGGCGACCGCAACCTGGTCTGCGCCTGCCCGCCGGTCGAGAGCTACGCCTAGGCCGACTGCGCCCGCCAGGGCCCGGCGGCCGATAGCCGGCGCATGCAGGTCGAGGCGTTCGCCGGCGCCGGATCGGCGCGCTCCTTCTACGAGGCGCGCTTCCGGCGCGGCTACATGGAGGAGTGGGACGCGGAGCGCTGGCAGCGCCTCGCCGAAGTACTGGGGCCGATCGACCTGCCGCCCGGCGCCCGCGTGCTCGACTTCGGCTGCGGCACCGGCGCCCTGACCGGCCTGCTGCGGGCCCGCTGGCCGGACGCCGAGGTGCACGGCGCCGACCCGAGCGCCGCCGCGATCGCGCGCGCCACGAGCCGGCCGGAGGCCGACGGGCAGGCCTTCCACGTGCTCGACGAGGCGTTCGTGCGGGCGAACCGCGGCCGCTTCGACTTCGTTTTCTCGCACCACGTGCTCGAGCACGTCGACGACCTGCCGGGCGCGGTCGCCGATCTCGCCGCGCTGCTGGCCCCCGGCGGCCGCATGCTGCACGCGCTGCCGTGCGGCAACCCTGGCAGCCTGCCCCACCGTCTGTGCAGGCTGCGTCCCGACGGCATCGATGCCGCGCAAGGCAACCGCTTCTGCTTCGAGGATCCCGGCCACCTGCGGCGCCTGCGCAGCGACGAGCTGGCGGCGGCGTTCGCCGCGCACGGCCTCGTGCTGGCGCGCGAGGCCTACGGCTACCACGACCTCGGCGCCCTGCGGCTGTTCAGCGAACTGCCGCCGCGCGCGCTGCTCGCCCTGGTGACCCCCAGCGCCTGGCCGCTGCGACACTGGCACCAGGTCGCGCCCCTGCTCGCGGCCTGTTGCACCCTGTGGCTCCTGCGCCTGCCGTGCGAAGTGCTGCGCCGGTTCGCCCGGCTGTGCCGCCTCGCGCGCACCGGGCGGCGGCGGCTGCGGTCGCCAACCGGCCTCGTGTTGTGCCTCGCGGCCTTGCCGGCGGCAGGCCTGTGGCCGCTGTCGGCGCCGGTCGACGCGTGGCTGCGCGCAGCCGACCAGCGCGAGTGGCAGCGGCGACGCGCCGACCGTCGCGGCTCGGAGATGCTGCTCGAGTTCGCGTCGCAGCGGCCGGTCCAGGCCGCCGCGGGCGCCGAGGCTCGCGCGGCAAGCCTGGCCACCGCCGCCCCCTGACGCGCCGCGCACTGGCAAACCCGGCCGCGGCTGCGGAGAATCCGCTGCCCGGCCGCGGCGCCGCTGGCGCGGCCTCCGCCGCCATCGGCCGCGCCGCCGGGCCGCCCCCGCCATGAGCACGCCCTTGCCGCCCCCGTCCGCCGCCGCCCCGGCCGCCGCATCCGTCGCCGTCGCCGACCGTCCGCCCGAGAGCGTGATCATCCGGCCGTGGCCGAAGATCGTGTTCCTCTACCCGACCTTCGTCGCCGCGACGGTGTTCTTCCTGCTGTCGTGGCTCGGCCTCGTCGGCGAGACCGTGCTCGGCAACACCTTCATGGCGGTGCTGCTGCTGAACCTGCTGGTGTTCTCGTTCGACTTCTCGCGCATCAAGTCGATCACCATCCTGATCGGCGTGCTCGCCGCCGTGCTGCTGGTGCTGTGGCTCGACCACAAGTGGGAGGTGACGAGCTTCCTCGGCCGCGTGTTCGGTTCGATCGACGTGCGCATGAACACCGCCTTCTACGGCTTCCTGAGCGCCGGTCTCGGCTTCCTGCTCGCCGTCGTGTTCGTCAACAGCCGCTTCCACTACTACGAAGTCAACGCGCGCGAGATCCTGCACCACCACGGCTACCTCGGCGACATCCAGCGCTGGTCGACCGAGGGCCTGGAGATGAACAAGGAGATCTACGACGTCGTCGAGTACCTGCTGCTGCGCAGCGGGCGGCTGATCTTCCAGCCGGCGACCAGCAAGAAGGCGATCGTGCTCGACAACGTCGCCGGCGTGAACAGGATCGAGAAGAGCGTCAACGACCTGCTCAGCGTCGTCGCGGTCCGCCTGAACCAGCGGCCCGGTCCGGGCTGAGACGGCCCTTGGCCCGCCTCCTGGTTCCGGTCGGCGCCTGCGGCGACGCCGCCGAACTGGCGCCGCTGCTGCGCGCCGCCACCGCGGCCGGCCATGCGGTCGCGGTGGCGTGGTTCGGCCCGCCGGCCGAACTCGAGGCGGCCCGCCGCCTGGGCCTGCCGGAACCCGCTCATGCCGAGGCGCCGCCGCCCGCGGCCGGACCGCCGGCGCGGTTCGCCGCCGCGACGGCGTTCGCCGCCGAGGTCCTCGGGGGCGGGCGTTGGGACCGCCTCGTGGCGCTGGGCCATGGCACGGCCGTGGCGGCCTTCGTGGCCACGGCCGGGCGCGTGGGGCTCGGCGTGCTGCGCGCCAACGCCGGGCAACGCGTGCATGCCGCCTGGCCGCCCGGCGACCGCGAGCGGCGCGTCGTCGACCACGCCGCCGAGGCCTGGGCGACCGCCAGCGAGGCGCAACGACTCGAACTCGCGCGCGAAGGCCTGCCGCTGGCGGACCTGCACGTGGTCGGCAGCCTGTGGCCGGCGGCGCTGGCGGCGCTGCCCGCCGTGCCGCCGTCGGGCCAGATCTGGCTCGCGCTCGAGCATGCCCACCGGCTCCAGGCGGCGCCGCTCGCGGCCCTGCTGGCGCAGCTGGCCGCCGCCGGGCGCGCGCTGGGCCTGCCGGTCGCGGCCGCAGCGGCCGGCCTGCAACCGACCCTCGCCGGGCACGGCCTGGTGCTGCCGCCGGGCATCACCTTGGCCGACCTCGACCCGCGCGAGCAGCTCGATGCGGCGCGCGCGGCGCGCGCCCTCGTCACCGACAGCGCCGGCTACCAGGAACTCGCCGCCGTGCTCGGCGTGCCGTGCCTCGTCGCCGCCGCTGCCACCGCGCGGCCGGAGGCGATCCTGGCGGGCTGCGCCCACCTCGTCGGCCACGACGGCGAGGCGCTGGCCGCGAAGCTGCCGTGGGCGTTGGAACGCCCCGTCGGCCCCTCGCCGTACGCCGATGGACTGGCCGCTCTGCTGGCGCTGCTCGCCGGACCGACCGCGGCCCCCACCGCGCCGTCGGCGACTGCGGTCGCGCCGCTCGCCGACCGGCTGCCGAGCGACGCCGACCACAGCGGCCGCACGCTCGGCGACGACGAGGTCGCGTTCGCCGCCGCCGCGATCCGCAGCGGCACCCTGAACTCCACCCGCGGCACCTTCGTCGCCCGCTTCGAACGCGACTTCGCCGCCTGGCTCGGCCGCGGCCACGCCATCGCCTGCAGCAGCGGGACGATGGCGATGCACGCGGCGATCGCCGCCCTGGGTCTCGCTCCCGGCGACGAGGTGATCACCACCCCGATCACCGACATGGGTGCCATCACGCCGATCCTCTACGAGGGCGGCGTGCCGGTGTTCGCCGACGTCGACCGGGCCACCCTGAACGTCACCGCCGCGACGATCCGCGCCCAGCTCACCGAACGCACCCGCGCGATCGTCGTCACCCACCTGTTCGGCGGCCCCTGCGACCTCGAGCCGATCCTGGCGCTGGCGGCCGGGCGTGGCCTGCCGGTGATCGAGGACTGCGCGCAGGCCTTCGGCGCCACCGTGCGCGGCCGCAAGGTCGGCACGGCCGGCACGATCGCGGCGTTCTCGCTGCAGCAGGGCAAGCACATCACCTGCGGCGAGGGCGGCATCGTCGCCACCGACGATCCCTCGGTGGCGAGGCGCCTGTTCCTGTTCGTCAACAAGGCCTGGGGCTACGGCGACGCCGCGCCCGACCACACCTTCCCGGCGCTGAACGGGCGCCTCGGCGAACTCGCCGGCGCGGTGGCGCTGGCCCAGCTGCCGAAGCTGGACTGGGTGGTGAGTCGACGCCGCGAGGTTGCGGCCGCGCTGCACGCCCGGCTCGCGCCCCTGCCGGGCCTGCGGCTGCCCGGCGACCCGCCCTACGGCACGCACGCCTGGTGGCGGTTCGCCTTCGCTGTCGACGCCGACGAGGTGCCCGGCGGCGCGCTGGCGCTCGGCCGCCGCATGCAGGCCGCCGGCATCGCCTGCGTGCCGCGCTACGTGCAGAAGCCGGCCTTCGAATGCGCGCTGTTCACCGACTGGCGCCGGTCGCCGATCACCTGGTTGCCGCTGCAGCAGAACCCCCGCCTCCACGGGCCGCAGCCGCCGTTCCGGCGCGAACACTACCCGGGCGCCGTGCGCGGGCTCGAACAGGTCGTGGTGCTGCCGATCAACGAACGCTACCGCCTGGCCGACGTCGACCGCGTCGCCGCCGCGATCAGCGCGGCGCTACGGGAGCTGCGGCGTGGCTGAGCCGCTGCGGCTGCTGCTGGTCGGTGGCGGGGCGATCGCGGGCAGCCACCTGCAGGCGCTGGCGCTGGTGCCGGAGCTGCGGCTGGTGGCGCTGGTCGATCCCGAGCCGGAGGCGCGCCGTCGCTGCGCCGCCGGGATGCCCCTGCCGACCTTCGCCAGCCTCGACGAGTGGCGGGCCGCCGAGGCCCCCGCCGACGCCGCCCTGCTGGCGGCGCCACCACACCTCCACGAGCCGCTCGCGGTGCAGCTGTTGCAGGCGGGCCTGCACGTGCTGTGCGAGAAACCGCTGGCGCCGACCCCGGCGGCGGCGCGGCGCATGGTCGCCGCCGCGACCGCTGCGCACCGCCGCTTGATGCTGGCGAGCAAGTTCCGCTACGGCGCCGACGTCGCCGCAGCCAGGACGCTGCTCGCGGCGGCGGCGATCGGCGCCGTGCAGCGCTACGACTGCGTGTTCACCTCGCGCAGCGACTTCGCGGGCGGCTGGCGGACCGACCCCATCCGGGCCGGCGGCGGCGTGCTGATGGACAACGGCAGCCACGTGGCCGACCTCGCCCGCTGCCTGCTCGGACCGATCGCCCGCGTGCAGGCCATGCTGGCCGCCGACCGGGGGCTGCCGGTCGAGACCACCGCCTGCGTGCAGTTCCAGACCAGGGGCGGCGTGCTCGGCACCGCCGACCTGTCGTGGACGCTGCCGGTGGAGACACCGGTGTTCGCCCGCCTGCGCGGCAGCCAGGGCACGATCGAGCTCGGCTGGCGCGCGTCGCGCTGGCGGCGTCACGACGGGGACTGGCAGGTCCTGGGCCTGGGCTACGACAAGACCGCAGCACTGGCAGCGCAACTGGCCGACTTCGCCGCGCACTGCGCCACCGCCGCGCCGGCGCGCCTCACCGCCGCCGATGCGCTCGCCGCCGTCGAGTTCACGGCCGCCGCCTACGCTTCCGCGGCCGCCGGCACCTGGGTGGATCTGCCCGCCGACGGCGCGCTTCCGTGATCTCCGCACGGCCTGCATGATGCCGCGATGCTGCCCCCGCCTCGCATCCACGCGACCGCGATCGTCGAGGACGGGGTCGCGATCGGCGACGGCACGTCGGTCTGGGACGGTGCGCACCTGCGGCGCGGCGCCAGCATCGGCCGCGACTGCATCGTCGGCGAGAAGACCTACGTCGCGTACGACGTGCGCATCGGCGACCGCTGCAAGCTGAACGCCTGCGTCTACGTCTGCGCCGGCGTGACGATCGAGGACGGCGTGCTGGTCGCGGCGCACACGGTGTTCACCAACGACCGCGGGCCGCGGGCCACCGACCCCGACCTGCGGGCGCTGCAAACCAGCGCGCCGACCGAACACACCGAGGCCACACGCGTGGGCCGGGGCGCCTCGATCGGCGCCAACTGCACCATCGGTCCCGGCGTCGAGCTGGGCGCGTTCTGCATGGTCGGCATGGGCAGCGCCGTGACCCGGTCGGTGCCGCCGCACGCGCTGGTGGTCGGCAATCCGGCCCGCCTCGCCGGCGTCGTCTGCCGCTGCGGCCGCACCATCGCCCGGGCCACGGCCGGTGCCGTGCCCGAAGGCGTGCACGTCTGCACCTGCGGGCGGCGCGTGCGCTGGACCGCCGCCGGCGGCGGCGCCGACGCCTGACCCCTGGTCACGGCGTGTACTGCGGCGGCAGGCAGTAGTTCCACTTGTTCCAGCGCCCACCGTCCGGAAGCGTGCCCAGCAACAAGCCGCCGTAGAGCAGCGCCCGGGTGCGCACCGAGGCGTCGCCGGTCATCGCGGCCAGATGGTGCAGGCTGGCGGTCAGGAACGTGTGCGCGCCGCCGAGCGGCGCATCGCCGAAGCGGATGCCGCCCGCCAGCCCATCCCAGTAGTTCGCCGGCACCGGCACACCGTTGTGCGAGACCGGCACGTAGTAGCGCAGCCCGTTCACGACCTGGCCGAACTGCGGGCTCTGCACGTTGGTGACCCACGCGTACTGCACGGTGTCGACCACGGCCTCGGCGATCTGCAGCAGCTTCGGCTCGGCGAAGCAGCGGTAGGCGCCGAGGAATCCATACAGCACCGCCCCGTGCTGCCAGGGCATGAAGAACTGGTGGTCCATCGGGTAGCCGGTGCCCGGGTAGTTGCCCTGGAACGCCAGCGCCCGGCTCGGATGGTTCTTCTGCCGCTGCACGTCGATGATCTCGTCGACCCGGCGCATCGCGTAGGCCTTCAGCGCCTCGTCGCGGGTCGCCTGGTAGCACTGCGCGAAGCCCTGCATGCACCATCCCTCGGCGCGCGCCGCCTGGATGTTGGCGGTGTAGTAGACCGTGAGCCGCATCAGGCCCTTGAGGCTCTGGCCGAGTTGCCGCAGCTCCTCGCGCGCCCAGGCGTCGCCGCTGACCGTCCAGTAGTCGAACAGCAGGTCGCAGCTCCAGTGCTCGTGGTCGAAGTGCTCCCAGCCGTGCGCCCGCGGCTGGCCGGCGCTCGCCGCGCGGTACTGCGGGTAGGGGTCGCTGTCGCGCAGCGACCGCCGGCCGAGCGACTCGCCCGGCACGAGCAGCATCGGCGTCCCGTCCCACAGCAGGATGTTCTGCTCGGCGCCGACCTGCAGCTGCCAGAGGTGGTACGGCCGCATCGCCTGCGCCCACGCCATCTGCTCGAGCTTCTGCAGCAGGCGCGGGTAGCCGCCCTGGATCGCATGCGCGAGTTCGGGCGACAGTGGATGGTTGCGCGGGGTGCCCGTCGTCGCCGTCACCAGCGGGTCGCCGCGGCTGCCCCAGGGGCCGAAGTGGCCGGCGTTCGCCCAGCCCTGGTACTCGGCCTCGGCGAGCTGGCGGCTGTTGGCGGGACCTGGGATCGGGCCGCCGAGCAGACCGGCGGCGCTGGTCTGCTGCCAGGTGCTCTGCGTCGCCAGCGCATAAAGCGGCCGCGCCAGCATCGCCGTCGCCGTCTCCTGCCAGCGCTGCACGTCGTCGGCGTTCGCGCCCGGCGGCACGAAGCGCAGCAGGAAGCGGTAGCGGCGCGTCTGCGCGTCGGCCAGGAACGTGTCCTGCAGCACGCGGAAGGCGGTGAAACCGTCGCCGGTGGCCGTCGCGGCCGCGATCGCCTCGGTCTCGGGCCGGTACGGCAGCACCTGGGTGGCGCCACGGCACAGGAAGCTGGCGGCGCGCACGTCGGCGGTGCCGAGCGCGCGCAGGTTCGGGTCGGTGTTGCCCGGCGGCACCGTGTCGGCGCCGAGGTAGTCGTTGCCGAGCACCCAGTCGACGACCACGAACGGCATGTCGCGGTACTCGGTGGCGTAGAAGGTCGACGTCAGGTAGTCGCGGCCGATGCCGGCCTGGCCGACCGGCTGATGGTAGGTGCGCCAGCGGGTGGTCTGCACCAGCGGCGAGCTCTGCACGACGGTGCCCGGACCGGCCGCGAAGCCGCGGTAGGGAACCGAGAACGTGTCGAGCACCTCGGCGCCGACCTGCAGCTGGGTGCCGGCCTGCGCCACCCAGGCGTTGCGCGTGAAGGCGCCGGCCAAGGCCGGCTCGTCGCGGGCGATGCGGTAGGTCCTGGTCTCGCCCGGCTCCAGGGTGTCGGTGAACTGGGCCTGGGCGACCTTCACCGAGCCCCCCGCCCACTGCTGCAGCGGCAGCCACGCGGTCTGGTGGCCGCTGACGACCAGGTTGCTGGTGTTCGGGTAGCCGTTCTCGGGGAACGGCACCGAGGCGCAGATCGTCTCCGTGCGGGCGGTGGAATGTTCGTTGGCGACGGTGAACTCGAGCACGATGTCGAGCGGGTTGCCGGTGCCGCCCGGGCCGCCCGGCCCGCCGCCCGAGCCCGCGTCGCGCGGCTCACCGCCCTCGACGCCGCAGGCCGCGAGGGCAAGAAGGAGGATGGCAGGCCGTAGATGGCGCAGGTGCGGATGGTGCATCGAAACGTCCCGGTTGCATCGCAGAAGGCCGCACTACGCAGCGCGGCATGCCGACGGCCATCGGAACTTGGCTCCCGGTCCTGGACCCGGGTCGCTGCCTCGGTCTCAATGCGGGCTTGGCCGTTGGCACGGCGCGCACTAGCCTGGGCCGCGGCTGGCGATACGTCACCGCGCGCGAGAGTGGCGGAACTGGCAGACGCACGGGTTTTAGGTACCCGCGAGCGCAAGCTCTTCAGGGTTCGAGTCCCTGCTCTCGCACGATTCCCTCGCCGTCCGCGGCGGTGAGCACAGATGATTCATGACGGCCGAGCGAACGGCCGCAAGCAGCAGAATGGAGTCCATCGGCAGCACTTCCCATGACGCGCCCAGACCCGTGGCCTGCCCCCGTCCCGAAGAGCGCTTCGCTCGCCGAATCGCCGCGGCGCGGCTTACGCGGCCTTGGGCACCGCGAGCACACCGAGGAATCTGGCCCAGAGCTCGGCCACGTTGGCGTTGACGGCCAAGGTGGCGCGGCGAGCGGAGATGGTGACGAGTGCAGGGACCCTGAGCAGCAGCTTGCGCAGTCGGTCGAGCGCGCAGGGGTTCTTGTTGGCGCGGACGAAGACGAGGCGCGCCGAGTGTGCCAGGTTGTAGGCCATGGCGAAGAGCGCGAGGGTTGCCGCGTTGCGGAACTCCACTTCGCTCGCGTCCCGAGTTGCGCGATCGTCGCGGCGCTGCGTGCACGACAGCGCCGGCATCAGCACGGACTGCAGTTCGCCGATGCGCCCCTCCATGGTGCCGCGCTGCCGATAGTCCTCGACGAGCTTCTCAGCCGGCCATGCGTCCTTGCTCGCGTTCGTGATCAGCACGAAGTGGTGCAGGAAGAGGTCGTCCTTTCGCTCCTGGACGACCACGACGACGCGGCGTGACTTCTCCCAGGACTTGGCGCGGTACTCCACGTCGTGCACCCACTCACGCGGCTGCTTGGGACGACGGCCCTCGGGGCGCTTCAGAAACGGGCCGGCAATCTCGTCGAGGACCGAGTTGTTCTTGATGCGGAACACGTACTGGTTGCCGCGCGCCTCGATCGCCGAGAGGACCTCGCCGCTGGAGTAGCCTGCGTCGCCGCGCAACCTCGGCTTGTGACCCGTCGCTGCCTCGATGCCGTCGAGCAGCGGGGCCAAGAATGCCATGCAGCCGGCGGCGGTGTGCTCGTT
>JAHBXX010000031.1 GCA_019636245.1 Planctomycetota bacterium
GGCCCGCGAACCGCGCCAACGACCCTCGCGGGCAACCCACCATGGCATCACCGGCACCGCGGCAACCCAGGCCCGGGACTGCCCTTGCACGATCCAGCCTCGCCGCGGGGCCGCCGCCGACAGGGTCGCAGAAAAATCTCGCGCCAAGCCTCTGCGGTCTCTTCGCCGAAGCGGCAGCATAGCCAGCCCTGCCCACAGCAGGAACGGCTCTCGCTGCAGCCGTCACCGGCCCATCGATCCGCGCCGGCCTCTCCGCACCGAGGCACCCTCCCGCGCGCCGACGCCTTCAGCGTGGGGACCGGTCCCGCCGAGCCGCAACCCCGCCCTTCTTCGCCGGCTTCGCGACGACCTTCTTCCCAGCCTTCTTCCCAGCCTTCTTCCCAGCCTTCTTCGCGGCCTTCTTCGCGGCCTTCTTCGCCACCTCCCCCCGCGCCTTCGGCGCCGACTCGCCGCCCGCCGCTCCGCCGCGCAGTTCCGCGAGCCGCCGCGCCACCTGTTCGGCGTGTCCGGCCGCGCGCACCGTCGCCCAATGGTGCGCAACCTTGCCGTCCGGATCGATCAGCACCGTCGACCGGATCACCCCCTCCACCTCGCGCCCGTACATCTTCTTCTTGCCGAACGCCCCGTACGCCAGCATCACCTTGCGGTCGGCGTCGGTCAGCAGCGTGATGCCTAGCCGGTGCTTGGCGCGGAACTTCGTGTGCGCCGCCGCGCCGTCGGCGCTGCAGCCGAGCACCGTGGCGCCCAGCCGCCGGAAGTCCGGCAACCGGTCGGTGAACTCACACGCCTCGACGGTGCAGCCGGGCGTGTCGTCCTTCGGGTAGAAGTAGAGCACGACCCACTGGCCGCGCAGGCCGGCGAGGTCGACGGCCTTGCCGTCGTGGTCGGGGAGGGAGAACGGGGGCGCGGGACGGCCGATGGCGGGCATGCACCGATGATGCCCCGCCGCGCCGGCCGGGCAAGCGCGCCGCCGCGACCGGCCCGCTCCAGGACGTATTGCCGTGCCGCGGGCCGTCCGTTCGAGTATGCACGCACTCTCTCGCCCTCGTCGCCCATGGAACCGACCGCCCCCCGCCTCGGCACTCTCGGCCGGCTGCACCGCCTGCTGCGCTCCAACTGGATCACCTCGACCGGCGCGGCGCTGATGACGCTGGCCGTGCTCGGCTTCGCGACCCTGATCGCGATGCACGTCATGGGCGGCGCCTGGTCAGGACCCTACGTCGGCATCATCGCGACGGTGGTGGCACCGGTGGTGTTCGGCCTCGGCCTCGTGCTGGTGCCGGTCGGCCTGTTCCTCTACCGCCGGCGCCTGGCCGAACGGCTGGCGCAGCTCAGCGACCGGCCGCTCTACCTGGCGCGCGCCGTCGTCGCGCTGACCGCGGTCAACTTCGCCGCCGTCGGCACGGTCGGCTACACCGGCGTGCACTACATGAGCTCGATCGAGTTCTGCGGCAAGGCGTGCCACGCGGTGATGGAGCCCGAGTACGTCGCCTTCCAGCGCTCGCCGCACTCGCGGGTGGAGTGCGTGAAGTGCCACGTCGAGCCGGGCGCCCAGGGCTTCATCGAGTCGAAGCTCAATGGCACCAAGCAGCTGCTCGGCGTGATCTTCGACGACTACCGGCGACCGATCCCGACGCCGGTGCACAACCTCGCCGACGCACGCGTCACCTGCGAGCAGTGCCACTGGCCCGAGAAGTACCTCGGCACCAAGCTGAAGGTGAAGCCGCACTTCCGCACCGACGAAGCGGTCAGCGGCTACACCAACGTGCTGCTGATGCGCACCGGCGGCACGCGACCGGACGGCGCCGCCGTCGGCATCCACTGGCACACCCACCCCGAGGCGACGATCGAGTACGTGGCGACCGACGCGCAGCGCACGCAGATCCCGTGGCTGCGGGTCGTCAAGCCCGACGGCACGCGCGAGGTGTTCGCCGCCCCCGGCGTGGCGCACGACCCGCCGCCGCCCGGCGAACTGCGCCGCATGGACTGCAACGACTGCCACAACCGCTCGGCGCACGCGTTCGAGCTGCCCGGCGACGCGCTCGACGTGTCGATCGCGCACGGCCTGCTGCCGCGCGAGCTGCCGTTCTTCAAGCAACGGGCGCTGGCGGCGCTCGAGGCCGACTGGACGCGGGCCAACGCCGCCGACGGCATCCGCCAGCACCTGCAGGCCGCCTACGCCAAGGACGGCGGCATCGACGAGCTGCGGCGCCGCAAGCTCGAAGGCGCGATCGAGGAAGTGGTGCGGATCTGGCAGCGCAACGTCTGGCCGGAGCGCAAGCTCGGCTGGAACGCCTACCCCGACCTGGCGACCCACTTCGGCTGCTTCCGCTGCCACGACGGCCAGCACCGCTCGCCGCAGGGACGCGCCGTGTTCGGCCCGACGTTGATGCCCGACGGCGCCCCGATCCGCGACGGCAGCTGCGACAAGTGCCACGTGGTGCTCAGCGAGAACGAGGAGGACCCGGCGGTCCTGGACGCCTTCGGCCTCAAGCGCTGAGCGACCATGCGCCGGCGCCTGCGAACCGTCGTGCCAGCGGTGTGCCTGCCAGGGCTCTACCTGGCGGCGCAGCAGCCGGCGCCGGAGCCCGTGCCGAAGCCGGCGGAGCCGCCGGCCGTGGTGCAGCCGGCCGAGCCCGAGCCGAAGCCGCCGGCCGACGAGGCCAAGGCCGCGGCCGAGATGCTGCGCAAGCGCCTGGGCCTGCAACCCGGGCCGCAGGAGGCGCCGCCCCCCGGCCCGCCGGTTCTGCCCCCCGCCCCGCCGGACGCGACGCCGACCACGGCGCCCGACCCCCAGGAGCCGCAGGCCCCGGCCGCGCAAGGCCAGGAGCCCGCGCCGACGGTCGATCCGACCGAGGCCGCCCGCCGGGCGATGCAGCGGCTCCTGCCGACTGCGCAGCCGCCGGCCGCCGCGCCGCTGCCGAACGCCACCGGCACACCCGAGCCCCTGGCGCCGGGCGCCGCCGGCCCGGGACTGCGCGCGGCGCCGCCGACCGAGGTCGGCCTGCCGTGGTCTGGCCAGCTCTACAGCCGCTACCGCGTGCGCCACGGGGCCGGCGCGACCGACCAGGACCTGATCGCCCGCCTCACCGTCGACGTCGGCCGCAGCGACCGCGACGACGTCACATTCCACTTCTCGGGGCGCGGCTTCGTCGACATCGACGGCCGGCGGGCGAACGATCCGTTCCCCGGCCTCGACCACAGCTTCCAGGACCGGGTGAACGGCCGGCTCTACCGGGCCCACGTCGACTTCCACTCGCTGCCGCACGTCGAACTGGCGCGGCTCGGCCGCCAGGACCTGAACGAGACGCCGGTGCCGCTGACGTTCGACGGCCTGCGCGTCGACAGCGAACGGTTCGGCAGCCTGCGCGCCTGGTTGTCCGCCTACGGCGGCGTCACCGTGCACCAGTTCGAGGCGTCGTCGCGCGGCGACGCCGTGTTCGGCATGGCCTTCGGCCTGCAGCCCTGGACTGGCGCCCGCGTGCGCTTCGACGGCATGGACCTGCGCGACGAGTACCTGGCCGTCGACCGGCAGAACGGGCTGATCGGCGCGCGCTGGTGGCAGGCGCTCGGCGCCGTGCAGCTGAACGGCCTGCACACCTGGGTCGACGGCCGGGCGCGCGACCTGCAGCTCGGCGCCCGCGGCGAGGTCGAGTCGGCGGTGCGCTTCACCGTCGACTACCGCGGCCTGCTGACGACGCAGCGCGCGCAGGTGACCGAACTCGACCTCTACTTCGACATCGCCGCCGACTACCGGCCTTACCAGCAGGTGTCGGCGACCGTCGGCACCGACCTCGGCACGTTCGCGACGATCGACGTCGGCGCCGACGTGCGCCGCCTCGACGAATCCAGCGACGAGGGCAGGTTCAACCGCGAGTTCGAGCGCCTGCACGCCGACCTCACGCTGCTCGACCTCGGCACACGCGGCCTGTCGCTGACGGTCTCCGGCAGCCTGTGGGACTCGACCGGCGAGAGCATGCGCACCGTCGCCGGCGACCTCGAGTACCGGCCCAACCCGGACCTGCGGCTGGTGCTCGGCACCGCCTACGACCTGTTCCGCTACGATCCGATCGCCGATCGCGAACGGCTGCACGTGCGGTCCTACTACCTGCGGCTCGACCACCGCGTCGACGTCGCCCTGCGCGTCGACGGCGGCTACGACTACGAGCGCGACGACTTCGACGAGTGGCACACCTTCCGGCTGGGAATGACATGGACCTTCTGATGCCCGGATCCTCCCGGCCACGGCCCCGTTGGCCCTGGTGGCTGGCGCTCGCCGCGTGGCTGGCGGTCGCCGCCTGCCTGTCGCTGCCCGGTTCCCGGCGCACCGAGCCGTCGTTCCCGCACCGGGTGCACGTGATCGACAACGAACTCACGTGCACGTTCTGCCATCCGGGCGCCGTCGGCGGCGAACGTCCCGGCATGCCGCCGCCCGAACTCTGCGCCGCGTGCCACGACCGCTTCGACGCCGACAAGCCGCCCGAGCGCCGCGTCGCCGCCTTCTACGACGAGCGCAGCCGCTACCGCACCCTGGCCGACAGCTCGGTGCCGGCCGACGTGCAGTTCTCGCATCGACGGCACACGCTGGACGCGAAGCTCGACTGCACGGCCTGCCACGGCGACGTGGCCCGGCGGGAGGAGGTGCCGCTGGCGCCGCTGGTGCAGAAGGCCGCCTGCATGGACTGCCACGCCCGCCACGGCAAGGCGAACGCCTGCGGCGAGTGCCACGCCGAGATCGACGAGCGCTGGCAGCCCGCGTCGCATCACCGCAACTGGATCCGCGGCCACGGCGACCTCGTACGGGCCGGCAGCGAACGCAGCGCCGACCGCTGCGACCTCTGCCACCAGGACGCGCAGGGCTGCCTCGGCTGCCACCAGCAGATGCCGCCCGACGGCCACAACAACAACTTCCGGCTGCGCACGCACGGGCTGCAGGCGTCGATGGACCGCTCGCGCTGCTTCGTCTGCCACACCCAGGACAGCTGCCAGCAGTGCCACCAGCAGGCGGCGCCACGCAGCCATCGCGGCGGCTTCGGTTCACCGCAGAACCGACACTGCACCGGCTGCCACCTGCCGCTCGCCGACACCGGTTGCGCGACCTGCCACCGCGCGGCGCCGGCGCACGAGACCGCACGGCCGTTGCCGCCCGACCACGTGCCGTCGATGAACTGCCGCCTCTGCCACGGCAACGGCCAGCCGCTGCCGCACCCCGACGGCGGCCACGTCTGCACCGCCTGCCATCGCTGAGCCGCGGCGGCGGTGTGGCCGTGGCGGCCGGAACCCGCCGCCGCCGACCGCCCCGACCTTGTGCTTACGCACATTTTCGCGCGGCAACCGGCTCTACGGCCCTTCCCAAGCCGGTGCTCGGCTCGCCATGCTGTTCGTCATCCTTCCGTCATTCCCCGCCTCGCGGGGAAGTCCCATGACAACGCCACGCCCCACAACCCTCCCGTTCGCAAGTCCCTTCCGCCGCTGGACCCAGGCCCTGCTGGCCGGTGCGCTGGCCCTGGCCGTCGCCGGCTGCGACGACAACAACTCGTCGCCGGAGATCGGCACCGCGCCCGAGCCCACGGTCGGCCCCAACGACCCGCTGCCGGGCGTGGTCGTCGAGATCCAGGCCGTGCGCGGCGGCAGCGGCCCGAGCGGCCGCGCCCGCGCCGGCGACCGGCTGACCGTCGACTTCACGGTCAAGCGCGACAACGGCGAGCCGCTGGAACTCGCCACCATGGCGCGCGCCGCCGCGATGGTCTCCGGCCCGACGTTCAACTACCAGCGCGTCATCGCCTCGCAGTCCGACGTGATCGCCACCGCGGTCAAGACCGCGCTGGGCGCCTACAGCTACACGTTCGCCGTGCCGCTGCCGCAGACCTACCTGGCGCCGCTCAACGACACCGACGACATCACGCTCGGCGAACTCACCGGCGAAGCGCTGCTGTCGGGCACCTACACGGTCGGCCTCGAGCTGCGCAAGGACTACGTCATCGACGGCGTCACCTACCGGGACCCCGGCAACACGACGTTCGACTTCCTGCTCGGCGACGCGACGACGATCGAGAAGCGCGAGGTCGTGACGCTGGCGAACTGCAACCAGTGCCACACCGAGCTGCGCGCCCACGGCGACAACCGCAACCAGATCACCAACTGCCTGCTGTGCCACACCACCGGCGCCGAGGACCGCAACACCGCGAGCGCGGCCGGCGGCACGCCCGGGGCCGCGATCGACTTCAAGGTGATGATCCACAAGATCCACGCCGGCAAGTACCTGCCCTCGGTGCTCGGCGTGACGACGAATCCGGACGGCTCGCGCAACTACAACGCGACGCCCAAGCCGTACCAGCTGGTCGGCTTCAACGACACCGTCCACGACTTCTCGCACGTCGCCTTCCCCGCGTGGCCGAGCTTCTACGCGCCGATGCCGCGCGACCAGGGCTTCACGGCGCTGAACACGCCGCCGACGACCGAAGGCGCGCGGCGACAGGGCCTCGAGAACTCGATGCGGCGCATGCCGGTCGAGTGCTCGAAGTGCCACGGCGACCCGGACGGGGACGGCCCGCTGCCGGCGCCGGCGCAGGGCGACCTGATCTGGTCGCAGCCGACGATCGCCGCCTGCGCTTCGTGCCACGACGACTGGGTGCCCGATCACCTCTACACGGCGAACGGCCAGACGATGCCGATCCAGCGCGACGACGCCACCTGCAAGGAATGCCATCGGGTCAGCGGCACGCCGCTCGACGTCGTCGACGCGCACCTCCACCCGCTGGTCGATCCGGCGATCGCCACCGGGCTCGTGTTCGAGGTGAGCAAGGTCACCGACATCGGCAACGGCAACGGTCGCTTCGAGCCGGGCGAGAAGATCGAGGTCACGTTCCAGGCCAAGAACAACGCCGGCACGCCGGTGGCGGCCAGCAGCCTGAGCCGCATCGAGATGATCCTCAGCGGACCGACGACGAACCCGCAGATGATCAACTACCAGCGCCTCGGCCAGGCCTACTTCAGTGGCACCGGCCCCTACACCTTCCGCATGCCCGAGATCGTGTTCTACGAGCGCATCGACAAGACGGCGCTCCAGACCACGTTCGCGACGTCGCGCGCCCCGCACTGGAACGTCTCGGGCGCGACCACCTCGCTGCGGCGCATCACCGGCCTCGGCAACAGCTCGAACCTCGCGGCGACGGCGACCGTGACCCAGAACTTCGTCGACGTCACGCCCGGCGACGGCGCCCTGTTCGCCAAGGACAATTACATCGTCCTCGACAACGCCGACGCCGGCCTGCGCGAGTACATGCTGATCCAGTGGGTCGACGGCGACCGGCTGTGGTTCGGCTCCCAGTTCCGGCAGAACTACAAGCCGAACCTGAAGATCGCCCACGCGATCGGCGCCACCGTGCAGGTGGTCACGACGACCGGGGTGCCGACCGGCGACTACACGCTCGACGCCGTGACCGGCATCTTCACCGAGGGCGTCGCCTTCGGCGACGCCTCGTTCCTGTGCACCTACTCGACGGACTTCGTGATCCCGTCGGTGTATCCGGGCGCCCTCGACGATTCGCCGGTGCTCGGCGAGGACTGGGGCGACTGGACCGGGCTGCCGCTGCTCAGCGGCACCTACACGCTCGACGTGCACGGCGCCCGCTCGCTCAACGTCGTGCGCTTCGGCGAGACGACGGGCTACACCGAGGGCGCGGACTCGACGGTCGTGAAGCTGCTGTTCGGCTCCGCCACCGAGGTCGTCGACGTCGAGCGCATCGACCCGAACGCCTGCTACGGCTGCCACGAGAACCTGCAGTTCCACGGCGGCAGCCGCCGCAGCGTCGAAGCCTGCCTGCAGTGCCACGGCACCGCCGGCGCCGAGAACACGCTGCTCTACGAGAACCCGACCGGCGGCAACCCGCTCGGCACCACGGTGGAGTTCCGCCACGTGGTCCACAACTGGCACAACGGCGTGTTCCCGGGCATGCCGGGCGGCGTGCAGGACTGCGCCAAGTGCCATGGCGAGAACACGGCCTGGACGCTGCCGGCGGCGCGGCTGCACCCGCAGCAGGCGCTGCCGACCCGCGCCTGGTTCGTCGCCTGCTCGTCCTGCCACAGCGACACGGCCGCCGTGGCCCACATGGACGCCAACACCAGCTTCGGCGGCGCCGAATCCTGCAGCGTCTGCCACGGCGAGAACGACAGCCTGGGCGTGCGCACGGTGCACAAGATCAAGTGACCGCGCGCGAGCCGGGGGGCCGGAGCCCCCCGGCCCGTCAGGGGGAGAGAGCGCCGGGGGCGCCCGGGGAACGACGAGGCGGTTCCGGAGGTGTCGGGAACCGGCGACCCACCGTTGAGCCGGACCCTCCGCTCGCCTAGAAGCGGCGCCACCCCAAACCCTTGCGCGGGCCGACGCCGGCCGATGCGCCCCCGCCGCCGATGATCGACGCCCCCGCCACTCGCGCGCCGACCAGGGCCCACCCGCACGGGTCGCCCCACGGCTCCATGCCGCCATGGCTGCGCTACTTCAGCCTGCTGCGCCCCGAAGCGCGCGACGTGGTGACGATCGTCGTCTACGGCGCCGCCGGCGCGGTGCTGACGCTGGCCGTGCCGCTGACCGTCGACGCGCTGGTCAGCAACATCATGTTCGGCACGCTGCTGACCCCGCTGGTCGTGCTGGTCGGCGTGCTGCTCGGCTGCCTGGTGCTGCACGGCATCCTGCGCGCGCTGCAGATCGACGTCGCCGAGGTCATCGAGCGACGCATCTTCGTCCGGGTCGCCGGCGACCTGGCATGGCGCCTGCCGCGGGTGCAGATCCGCGCCTTCGACACCCGCTACGGCCCGGAGCTGGTGAACCGCTTCTTCGACACCGTCACGCTGCAGAAGACGACGTCGAAGCTCGTGATCGGCACCACCAACGTCATGCTGCAGAGCGGCGTCGGCATGACGGTGCTGGCCTTCTACCACCCGTTCCTGCTGATCCTGGCCGCGTTCCTGCTGCTGGCGGTGCTGTTCATCGTCTTCGTGCTCGGCTGGCGCGGCGTGCGCACGGCGATCGGCGAATCGATCGCCAAGTACGAGGTCGCCGCCTGGCTGCAGGAGATGGCGCGGCACACGACCGCGTTCTGCACCCACGGCGGCGCCGAGTTCGCGCGGCAGCGCACCGACCTGCTCGTCGGCAAGTACGTCAACGCCCGCCGCACCCACTACCGGATCTGGCTGCGGCAGGTCTGCAGCACCCTCTTCCTGCAGGTGATCGCCAGCACCGCGGTGCTCGGCATCGGCGGCTGGCTGGTGATCGACCAGCAGCTGACCCCCGGCCAGCTCGTCGCCAGCGAACTGATCGTGACCGCGGTCGTCGCCAACGTGACCAAGTTCGCCGACGTGATGAAGGACTGGTACGACGCCTGCGCCGCCGCCGACAAGCTCGGTCACCTGATCGACCTGCCGCTCGAGCGCCAGACGGGGGCCGAGCTGCCCGCGGGCGGCGGCGGCGTCGGCATCGAGGTGCACGGCGTCACCTGCGGCCATCCCGCCAGCCCGCAGTCGCTGCACGAGTTCAACCTGTCGGTCCGACCAGGGGAACGCATCGCCCTCGTCGGCTCGACCGGCGGCAGCGCCTCCTACCTGCTCGACGTGCTGCTCGGCCTGCGTGAACCCCTGCACGGCCACGTCACCGTCGAGGGCCTCGACCTGCGGCAACTGCGCCTGGACTCGACGCGCGACGTGTTCGCGCTGGTGCACGGCACCGAGCTCGTCGAGGGCTCGATCCTCGACAACCTGCGCTTCGGCCGCGAGAACATCGGCCCCGACCAGATCCGCGACGCCCTCGAGGCGGTGGGCCTGTGGGACGACGTGCTCGAGCTGCCGCTCGGCCTCGACACCCAGCTGTCGAACCGCGGCCAACCGCTGTCCAGCGGACAGGCCAGCCGGTTGATGCTCGCCCGCGCGATCCTGGGCGAGCCACGGCTGCTGCTGCTGGACGGCGCCATCGACGTGCTGACGCCGACGGTGCGCAAGCGGGTCCTGGCGCACCTGTTCGACCGCCGGCACCGCTGGACGGTGCTGATCGTCACGCAGGAACCCGACGTCGTCGCGGCCTGCGACCGCCACATCGATTTCGAGGCCGAGGGCGCGCCATCCGCCGGGCCACGCGGGAGCGACGCATGAGCGGCCCCAACCACCCATACCCCGCGCTGCAGCTCGAGGCGCTGGCGCTCGCCGGCCGCCGGCCGTTCGCGCGCCGCATCGGCCACCTGTTGCTGGTGCTGCTGGTGGCGGCCCCGTTCGTGCTGGCCTTCGCGCCATGGCAGCAGAACCTGCGCGGCGAGGGACGGGTCATCGAGTACGACCCGGTGCACCGACCGATGCCGCTGCAGGCGCGCACCGACGGCGTGATCCTCAAGTGGCACGTGCGCGAGGGCCAGCAGGTGCAGGCGGGCGATCCGATCGTCGACCTCGCCGACAACGATCCGCGCATCCTCGAACGCCTGCAGGAGCAGCTCGAGGCCGCGGCGCGCAAGCGCGACGCCGCCCGGCGCAAACGCGACACCTACGACGCCCGCATCGGCGAGTCCGAACGCGCCCGCGAGGCGGCGATGCAGATGGCCGACGACGAGATCGTCGCCGCGCAGCAGGCCGTCGAGGTGGCGCGCCAGGCGCTGCGCGCGGCGGAGGAGAACGCGAAGTTCCGCCGCGTCAACCTGCAGATGTGGTCGGGCCTGGTCGAGGACCGCATCGGCGCCGGCATCGAACTCGAGAACGCCCGCCAGCAGCTGGCCGTGGCCGAGGCCGAACTGGTCGCCCGGCAGGCCGCGGTCACCGCCGCCGAGGCCACCGAACGGGCCCGGCGCAGCGCCCGCCTGCGCGTCGAACGCGACGAACAGGCCAAGGTGCAGTCGGCCAAGGCCGACCGCGACGCCGCCGAGGGCGAGGTGGCGGAGGCCGAGGGGGCGATCCTGCGGCTGCAACGCGATCTGGAGCGGCAGAAGCAGCAGCAGCTGACGGCGCCGATCGACGGCTTCGTGCAGAACCTGCTCGCCAACGGACAGGGCGGCGGCTTCGTCAAGCAGGGCACGCCGCTGGCCATGCTGGTGCCGGCCACGCGCCAGCTCGCCGTCGAGCTGTGGATCGACGGCAACGACATCACCTTCATCGATGCGGGCCGGCACGTCCGTCTGCAGTTCGAGGGCTGGCCGGCGATCCAATGGGTCGGCTGGCCGTCGGCGGCGATCGGCACGTTCGGCGGCCGGGTCGCCTTCGTCGACCGCTTCGACGACGGACGCGGGTTCTACCGCGTGATGGTGCTGCCCGACGAACGGCCGTTCCGCGAGCCCGAAGGGCCGGTCGTCGACTGGCTGCGCCGGGTGCTGACGTTCGAGAAGGTCAGCATGGCCGAGAACCCGCACCAATGGCCCGGCGATCCCTACCTGCGGCAGGGCGTGCGCACGAAGGGCTGGATCGTGCTCGACCGCGTCTCGCTCGGCTTCGAGATCTGGCGGCAGCTCAACGGCTTCCCGCCGACGGTCCGGCGGCCGGCCACGAGCCTTGCCGACCCGGGCGGCGCCGACGGCAAGGGCGCCGGCGAGGGCAAATGACCCGCGCCGACCGAACGCTGTCGTTGCCGGGACTGCTGCTGCTCCTGGGCGGCTGCGCCCTCGACCGCTACGAGCCCGGGCCGCTCGATCCCGGCTTCCGGCCGCCGGTCGGCTCCGGCCTGGTGCCGCCGGCCGCCGCCGAGGCGGCCGACACCCAACCGGTGGAACCGTCCCAGCGACCGCAACCCCACGGGCCGCTCGCGCTCGACGAGGTGCTGGCCGCGGTCACCGAGCGCTACCCGCCCTACCTGAGCACGCTGCTCGAGCGCGACCTCGCCTCCGGCCGGCTGCTGCAGGCGATGGGCAGCTTCGACACCCGAGTGTCGGCCCGCCTGGGCAGCCAGGCGCTCGGCTTCTACGAAGCGAACACCTTCGGCGCCCTGCTGCAGCAGCCGCTGACGACGGGCGACACGATCTACGGCGGCTACCGGGTCAGCGACGGCTTCCTGCCGGCCTACGACAAGGCCCGCACCCAGGACAACGGCGAACTGGTGTTCGGCGGCCGGGTGCCGCTGTTCCGCGACCGCGCGATCGACCAGCGCCGCGCGAGCGTGCGGCAGGCGGAGATCGACGTCGGCCTGGCCGACCCGCTGATCGCCCGCGCCCGCATCGACTTCGTGCGCGCCGCGGCGCGCACCTACTATGCCTGGGTCGCCGCCGGCCGCCGGCTCGGCGTCGCCCGGGAGCTGCTGCAGCTGGCGACCGACCGGGTCGGCGACCTCGAGCGCGCGGTCGACCGGCAGTTCCTCGCCCCGATCGAGGTCACCGACAACGAGCGCCTGATCGCGCAGCGGCAGGTGTTCGTGGTGCGCGCCGAACGCCTGCTGCAGCAGACCGCGCTCGAGCTGTCGCTGTTCCTGCGCGACGTCGACGATGCGCCGGTCGTGCCCTCGCCCCAGCGGCTGCCCGGCGATCTCGCGCTCGCCGCGCCGCCAACGCCCGCCAGCCTGCAGGAGGACACCGAGGCGGCGATCCGCCAGCGGCCGGAGCTGCGGCGCCTGCAGCTGCGCATCGACCGCGTCGAGACCGACCGCCAGCTGGCCCAGAACCAGACCATGCCGAACCTCGACCTCGTCGTCGAGGCGAGCCGGTCGCTGAGCGGCCGTCCCTACACCGACATCGAGCAGGACGAGCTGTTCCTCGGCTTCGAACTCAGCCTGCCGTTGCGGCAGCGCGACGCCTACGGCCGGCTCGAACAGGCCAACGCCGCGCTGCGCCAGCTGCGCCTCGAGGAGCAGTTCGCCCGCGACCGGATCGTCAACGACATCGCCGACACCCGCTCGGCGCTGCAGGCCGCCTGGGACCAGATCGAGGCGACGCAGCGCAACACGGCGCTGGCCCGCGATCTGGTCGCCGCCGAGCGACGCGCGTTCGAGCTGGGCCGCAGCGACCTGTTCCGCATCCAACTGCGGGAGCTCGCCCTCGCGGAAGCCCAGGTGCTCGAGATCGACGCGCGGCTCGACTACCTGCGCGCCGCCGCCGACTACCGGGCGGCGCTGGGCGTCGACGGCGTGCCGCCGCCGCGCTGAACGCGCCGTCGTCAGCGGCTTGGCGAGTGCGCGTCGCGGCCGGGCGGCGCGGGCGCCGCGGGCAGGGTGCCGAACACGGCATCCCACAGCGGCGACGTGACGCCGAAGCGCTGGTCCGGCGTCGCATGGTGGTGCAGCAGGTGGTGGCGCTTGAGCCGTTTGCCGATCGCCCCCGGCATCGGCAGGTGGTGCGTCGCATAGTGCAGCAGGTCGTAGACCAGATAGCCGGACAGGAACCCGGCGAACACCGGCGCGAGCCACGCCGGGGCGGCCAGCAGGCCCACGATCACGGCGTCGAACAGCAGGTAGAACAGCACGGCGAGCGGGATGCTGACCACCGGGGGCATCACCAGCCGCGCCGGATCCCAGGGCTGCACGTGGTGGATGCCGTGGAAGAGGAACACCAGCCGGCGCAGCCACGGCGCGGGCTCGCGCGGCGCGAAGTGGAACACGAACCGGTGCAGCACGTACTCCACCAGGGTCCACACCAGCAGCCCGGCCGCGAACGCGACCGCCAGCCGCAGGCCGGTCATGCCGGTCGCCGGCGGCGCGCCGACCGCCGCCGCCAGGAACCAGGCGATCACGGGCAACCACACCACGACCACGACCAGCGGGTGGACCCGGGTGAACACCTCCAGCCAGTCGGCCTGGAAGAGGCGGATGCGGGGTTCCCGCCGGCTCTGGGGCTCGAACTTCACGCGCGGCATTATCGAAACTCCACCGGACACGACAAGCAGGCGACCCGGCTGGCGCCCGGAGGACCCGGCCGACGGAACCGACAACCGCATTGCAGGGCGATGCCGCCGCGCGATCATGCCGCCATGAACTGGCGATCCTGGCTGGCCGTCCTGTCCGGCGTGGCGTTCCCCGGGTGCGCATCGGGCCCTGGTCCGGGCGACCACGACATCCGCACCGAGACCCTCCACTACGACGCCGGCGGCGCCCGCTGCACCGGCCATCTCTTCTACGATGCCCGTCGCCTGGGGCCGCGGCCCGGAGTGCTGGTCGTGCACGAATGGTGGGGCCTCAACGACTACGTGCTCCGGCGCGCGCGCATGCTGGCCGAGGCCGGCTACGTCGCGCTCGCGCTCGACATGTACGGCGATGGCAAGCAGGCGGCGCACCCCGCGGACGCGCAGAAGTTCGCCGCCGAGGTGTTCGCCAACCTGGCCGCCGCCAAGGCCCGCTTCACCGCCGCGAAGGACCTGCTGCAGCACCATCCGTACACCGACCGAGAGCGCATCGGCGCGATCGGCTACTGCTTCGGCGGCGCGATCGTGCTCGGCATGGCGCGCGCCGGCATGGACCTCGACGCGGTCGCCAGCTTCCACGGCAACCTGGCCACCGAGCAGCCGGCCGCGAAGGGGCAGGTCAAGGCGCGGATCCTGGTCTGCCACGGCGGCGACGACGAGTTCATCCCGCAGACCCAGATCGACGCCTTCCAGCAGGAGATGGCCGCGGCGGGCGCCGACCTGACCTTCGTCGCCTACCCGGGCGCCAAGCACGGCTTCACCAGCAAGGAGGCTTCGGACAACGGTCGCAAGTTCGGCTTGCCGCTCGCCTACGACGCCAAGGCCGACGTGGACTCCTGGCGGCTGCTGCTCGACTTCCTGGCCGAGACCTGGAAGTGAGGCCGGGACCTCCCCCGGCGCACGGCCGCACCGCTATCCTGCGCCGAGCATCCTCGCCAGGAGCAGCCACCATGGGTATACGAACGCTCGCGCTGTCGCTCGTGCTGTGTGGGTCCGGGATGGCCCAGCAAGGCGCCGCGGCGCCCGACACGACCAGCCAGGACAAGGCCGGCGCCGGCGCCCTGCGGCGCACGTTCGTCGAGCCCGCCGTGGATCGAGCCACGCTGCAACTGGCAGCGGCCCACGTCGGCAGGAGCGGCGCCGAGGGGAGGGCCCGCTTCATGGCGATGCTGCGCGACTTCGCCGCGCACGCCCCCAGGCCCGCCGACACGCCGGCCGGCGCCGGCGAGTCCGCCGCCGCCGCCGAACTGCCGGCCGAGACGAGTTCGTGCATGACCGACGCGGTGACCGGCACACCCGAGCAGCGTCGCGAAGCGCTGGCGAAGCTCGGGCGCCAGGACGCCGTCGGCCGTCAGGCGCTGGCCCGCCTGCACGAGCGCGGCACCGCGATCCTGCAGCGCTGCCTCTGGTCCTTCGTGCGCACCAAGTTGGCGACGAACGCGATCTACGCCGGTCAGTTCGACGAACTGCGCGACTACCAGCCCGAGGCCGCGGCCGTGCTGCTGGAATGGAGCCGGACGCCACCCAAGGAAGCCTCGCCGCCGGGCCCGTTCCGCGCCGCGTGCGTGCGCGCCCTGCGCGACGTGTTGCCTGGCGAGCAGCCGGCCGCGCTGCGGCGGAACCTCAGCCGGCTCGCGCTGCAGGCGCAACGCGAGGGCGACGAGGATCTGTTCGTGACCACGGCGTGCGCCTTGCACCAGTTCGGCGATCCGGCGCTGTTCGACCAGCGGCGGGCCGAAGCCGAGCGGCAGGCGCAGACGGAGGATCCGCAGCAGCGGCTCGCCGCCACCAACACGCTGGCCGCCCTGCACTACCAGCTGCGGCAGTACGAGGTCGCCGCCACGCACTTCCAGCGAGCCGTCGAGCAGCTCGAGCAGGCCGACCCGAAGTCGCTGTCGCTGGCCAACAGCTGCTACAACGCCGCGTGCGCGCTCGCCCTCGCCGGCAGGACCGACGACGCCTTCGCGTTCCTCGACCGGGCCCTGCGCCACGGCTCCGCGTCCCACCAGCTGTCGAAGGCGATGCTCGACGAGGACCACGACACGCGCAGCCTGAAGGCGGATCCCCGGTTCGCGCAGATCCTGCAGCGCTACTTCGGACCGCACGGCGAGCCGCGGTAGGGAACGACGCGCGGCCGCTACCATGCCGCCATGAGCGCCTCCGAAGGCACCGCGCCGGACCCGCAGCTGCAGCGGCTCAACGACCTGCTCGCCGAGTGCATCCTCGCCCTCGAGCAGGAAGGCGAGCACGCGATCGAGCCGATCCTCGCGCGCGCGCCCGACCTGGCCGAACGGGCACGCTCGCGCCTGCGCGGCCTGCGCAGCTCCGGCCTGCTCGCCGAACCGCACCGCGACCCGGAGCGCATCGGCCCCTACCGGGTCCTGCAGCGGCTGGGCGCCGGCGGCATGGGCACGGTCTACCTCGCCGAGCAGAAGGACACGCTGGCGCGCCGCGTCGCCGTCAAGGTCGTCAAGCCGGGCATGGACTCGCGCGAGGTGCTGGCCCGCTTCGCCGTCGAACGCCAGGCGATGGCGATGCTCGACCACCAGAACATCGCCAAGGCCCTCGACGCCGGACAGACCGAGGATGGCAGACCCTACCTGGTGATGGAGTACGTCTCGGGGCTGCCGATCACCCGCTACTGCGACGAACGGCGGCTCGGATTGGCCGCGCGAATCGAGCTGTTCTGCCTGGTCTGCGAGGCGGTGCAGCACGCCCACCACAAGGGGCTGATCCACCGCGACCTGAAGCCGTCGAACATCCTGGTCGCCGACCGGGAGGGCCGCCCATGGCCGATGGTCATCGACTTCGGCGTCGCCAAGAGCCTCGGCGGGCGGCTGTCCGACCAGAGCCTCGTGACCTTGCGCGGCCACCTGCTCGGCACGCCCGAGTACATGAGTCCCGAGCAGGCGGCGAACGACCTCGACGTCGACACCCGGACCGACGTGTTCAGCCTCGGCGCCGTGCTCTACGAGTTGCTGACCGGCACGCTGCCGATCGATTCGTCGCGCCTGCGCCGCGCCAGCTCGGGCGACCTGCCGCGCCTGCTGCGCGACTCGGAGGCGCCGGCGCCCTCGCGCCGCATCACCAGCGCGGGCGCCGCGCCCACCGGGGCGGCGGAACGCCGGCAGACCGACGACCGCCGGCTTCGCCGCCGCCTGCGCGGCGACCTCGACTGGATCACGCTGCGGGCGCTCGAGCGCGACCGCAACCGCCGCTACGGCATGCCCGGCGAGCTGGCCGCCGACCTGCAGCGCCACCTGCGCCGCGAGCCGGTGCTCGCCGGACCGCCGAGCCTCGCCTACCGCTGGAGCAGGTTCATGGCCCGCAACCGGCTGCCCGTGGCCTCGGCGGCGGCGGTGCTGCTGACCCTGGTCGCCGGACTGATCGTCAGCGTGCGCGCCTTCCGCGCCGCAGCGGCGAGCGCCATGCAGGCGGAGGCCGACTTCGCCAGCGCCATGGCGGCGATCGATCGCCTGGTGTTCTTCGGCGACCAGCGCCTCGTGGCCGAGCCGCAGATGGACGACGTGCGCCGGCACCTGCTGACCGACGCCCTGCAGTTCTACGAACGTCTCGCCCAGACGCGCAGCGAGGAGCCCAGGCTGCAGCAACGCATCGCCGTGGCGGCGCTACGAGCCGGTCGCATCCACTACCTGCTCGGGGACAACGCGGCGGCGCTGCGGGCGCTGGACGCCGCGGCGGAGCGCGCGCGGCACCTGCCTCCGGGCATCCCGCCGCACCCGGCCCTCGACGGCATCGAGCTGATGCGCGGCCAGGTGCTGCTCGCCTTCGGCCGCCAGGCCGAAGCCGAGGCCGCCTTCCGCGCCGCCGCCGGAGTCTACGCACGGCGCGCAGGGGAGGCCGACGGCGATCCGACACGGGACCGCAACCACCTCTTGGCGCTGAGTCTCCTGGCTCGCAACGTGCGCCAGCACGACGCGCAGTCGGCCCGCAGCACCTTCGACGAGGCCATGGCCGTGGCGGCGCCGTGGCTCGGCGGCTCACGCGGCGACACCCGCGAGTTCGGCGTCGCCGCCAGCATCGCCGTCCAGCACGCGACCCTGCTCGCCGACCTCGGCGACCTCGCCGCCGCGCGGTCGCAGGTCGAGGCTCTGTACGTCCCCCTGACGGCCGAGTGGGTCCGCCGTGCCGAGCGCGAGCGCGAGGACCTGTTGGCGCCCGTGCACGAACTGGGATCACTCTGCGGGCGGCTGGGAGCGCGCGCCGAGGCCATGCAGCTGCTGGAGTACGCCGCCGAGCACCAGCGCTGGGTCTGCGCCACGCACCCGGCGAAGGCCGGCGGCCCGCGACTCCTGGCGCTGGTGCTCAGCGCGCTCGCCGACGTGCAGGTCGCCGACAACCGGTTCGGGCCCGCGCGCACGACTGCCGCCGAAGCCGCCCAGGTGGCCGACCAGATGCTGCTGCGCTTCGACGACGCATCGAACCGCAACCTCGTCGGCAGGGTGCACGTCAACCGCGCCCGCGTGCAACTGGCGCCGCGCGCGCTCGGCGGCGAGGTCGACGCGCTCGCAGCCGAGGCCTCGCTGGCGCGCGGCATCGGCCTGCTCGAAGCCCTGCCGACGGAGCTGCGGCAACAGCGGGACACGCGCCTGTCGCTGGCCGGCGCCTGGTCGATGCGCGCCGACAACCACCGTGCCGCCGGCGACCGTGCGGCGGCGAAGGCGGCGACGGAGCGCACGCTCGACGAGTTCACCGCCATCGCGGCGGCCCACCCCGAGCAGATCCAGGTGCGCGCCTCGCTGGCGGAACGGCGCTGCGCCCTGGCCACGCTGCTGCTCGACGACCAGCAGTGGGAACGCGCGCTCGAACTCGCCGCGGCCGCCGAGGCAGATGCGCCGGCCATCGAGGCGGCCACGCCGACGATCCGGCCGGGCACCTTCGCCCGCGCCGCCGCCCGGATCCGCCTGCTGGCCCATGCCGGCCGCGCCGACGTCGACGCCGCGCTCGCCGAAGTCCGGCGCCCCTCCGACATCGAGCGCGACTGGAGCGGCCACCGGCAGAAGGCCGAAGCGCTGGTCGCGCTGGCCAGGAACCTCGCCGCGGCGGATGTCCGGCGGGACGAGGTTCTCGCCGAAGCTCGAACCCTGCTGCACGAGGCGCTCGCCTTCGGCCTGGACATGGAGCCGGGCATGGCCGACATGGTGGCGGTGATGTCGGCGCAGACGCAGGAGGTGCTGGTGCAGGTGGAGCGCGTCGCCGGCGACCTGGCCGCCGCGGCGAACGCCGCCGAGGCCGCCGTACACGGCTACGAGCCGTCGTTCCGCGCCCGCCCGAGCGACCGCAACCGGGCGCGGCTCTGGCAGGCGGCCGAGACCTGGCTGCGGGTCCTGGACGACCAGGGCGCGACCGAGGCCCACGCCGCCGCAGTCGCCCACCTGGCGGAGACGTTCACGGGGCACGACGCCGAGTTGCAGCGCCTCGCCGCGCCGCGGCCTGCCGACGCCGCCGCGAAGTGAACGACGCGCGTGGAGCGCAGGCCGCTCAGCGGCAGGCCGCCAGCGCCCGCGCGACGTAGACCGGCGCGACCTTGCGGCGCCAGTAGACGTCGAGATCGGTGTTGTCCATCGTGCGGGCGGGCTTCATCGCCGCCGCGCCCGCCGCGGCGATGACTTCGTCGGTCAACTCGTTGCCGACCAGGAGCTTCTCGGTCTCGACCGCCGGGATCGCGTAGGACCCGGCGCCGCCGAGCCGCACATTCGCCTTGCGCACGACGCCGTCGCCGTCGAACCACAGGCAGGCGCCGACGCCGAGCACCGGGAAGTCGAAGGTGTCGCGGCGCCGCAGCTTCACGTAGCTGGCCTTCCAGGCGCCCGGTGCCGGCAGCCACAGCCTGGTCAGCAGCTCCTCGGGCCGCTTGGTCAGGTACTGGATGCCGTCGTCGCGGTAGAGCTCGGCGGCCGGGATGGTGCGCGGGCCCGCCGTCCCCACCAGTTCGACCTCGGCCTCGAGCGCGCACACGACGGGCACCGTGTCGCTGCTCTGCACCGCCCAGCAGCGCGGCGAACCGGGCGCCACCCAGCAGATCGCGCCGTCCTTCTTCATGCAGAAGTCGATCGACTCCCGCCACTCGTGGCTCTGGTCGTAGTAGGTGCAGCGCGTGTCGAGCAGCAGGTTGCCGCCGATCGTGCCCATGTTGCGCAGCAGCGGCGTGCTGATCTCGCGCACCGCGTGCGCGAACGCCGGATGGTGGCGGAGCAGGTGCGGGTGCCGTTCGAGCGTGGCGAGACGCACCATCGCGCCGATCGCGACGCGCCCGTCCGGCTGCACCTCGACCGCGTGCAGACCCGGCACGTCCTGCAGCGAGATCACCTGCGACGGCGTCTGGTGCCGGCGCTTCATGTTGGGATACAGGTCGGTGCCGCCGGCGACGTACATCGCCGCCTTGCCGTGCTCGCTGGCCAGGCGCACGGCTTCGGCAGCGGTCTTCGGCCGGTGGTAGGTGAACGAGGGCAGTCGCAGCATCGTCGTTGCTCCTACTTGGCCGCCTTCTTCTCGCGCTTGGGCTCGTTCCAGGCGGTGCCGTCCCCGCCCTGCCACGGCGTCTTGATCTTCAGCGAGTCGCCGAAATCGACCTCCGGCACGCCGCTCGCGTCGGTCGCCGGACCGTAGCGCGGCTCCTTGCCGTCCTGCTTCGCCTGCAGGGCGGCGAACACCTTCTCGAACGAGACCGGGATCTCGTCGACGCGCACGCCGACCGCGTCGAACACCGCGTTGGCGACCGCCGGCATCATCGGCAGCAGCGGCCCCTGGCCGACTTCCTTGGCGCCGAACGGACCGTTGCGGTCCGGGTCCTCGACGACGTAGGTGACGACCGCGGGCATCTCCAGCGTCGTCGGGCTCTTGTACTCGAGCAGCGACGGGATCTTGTGCACGAAGATGCGCTGGCCCTTGTGGCTGCGGTCGCGGTAGGCCATCTCCTCCATCATCGCCTCGCCGAGGCCCATGTAGACGGAGCCCTCGATCTGCCCCATCGCCACCGCGGCGTTCAGCGCCCGGCCGATGTCGTGCGCCATCCAGACCTTGGGCACCGTGTAGACGCCGGTTTCGGCGTCGACCTCGACCTCGACGACCGCGGCCGAGTAGCTGTAGCTCGGGCTCGGACCGACGCCGCCGCCGCGGAACTTCGCCGCCGCCGGCGGCGGCGCGTAGCTGCCGACGGTGCCGATCGTGCCGAGCCTGGCCTCGGCCGCGCAGACGGCCTCCTGCCAGGTCATGCCCCGCTTGGGGTCCTCGCTGTCGAACACGCGCGCATCGGCGAACACCAGCCGCGACGCCGGCACGCCGAGCTTCTGCGCGACGCCGTCGGCGACGAGGTCGCGCGCGCGCTCGGCCGCCTGCATCGCCGCGTTGCCGGTCATCACCGTGACGCGGGAGCTGTAGGAGCCGAGGTCGACCGGCGTCAGGTCGGTGTCGCCGGTCACGACGCGGATGCCGAGCGGATCGATGCCGAGCACCTCGCCGATGATCCAGCCGAGCACGCTGTCGCTGCCCTGGCCGATGTCGGTGCTGCCGCAGAAGGCCGTGACCAGACCGCTGCGGTCGAGCTTCAGCTGCACGCCGCTGTGCGGCATGCCGTTCCAGTAGATCGGCAGGCCGGCGCCACTGAGGTAGCTGCTGCACGCGAGGCCGAGCCCGCGGTAGCGGCCGTTCGGCTGCCGCCCGAGCTTGCCGCGCCGCTCCTTCCATCCCGAGCCGGCCACGACCTTCTCGATGCAGGCGCCCAGGCCCATCGAACCGATGCGCAGGAAGTTCGCGGTCAGCGAGTCCCTGGGCGCCAGGTTGTCGAGCCGCATCTGCGCCGGATCGAGACCGAGATCGCAGGCGATCTTGTCGAGCTGCACCTCGAGGGCGAAGCGCGGCTGCGGCGTGCCGTGGCCGCGCTTGGGTCCGCACGGCGCCTTGTTGGTGAAGAAGCGCGCACCGCGGAAGTGGTAGTTCTCGACCGCGTAGGTGACCGTCTGCAGCGCGCCGGTGTAGAAGGTGCTCGCGGTGCCGTAGCTGCCGTAGGCGCCGCCGTCCAGGTAGCTCTGGAAGTCGAGCGCCGTGATGCGGCCGGTCCTGGTGACGCCGACCTTGCTGCGCATCAGCACCGGGTGGCGCCCGCGATGGCACCAGAAGACCTCTTCGCGGGTCAGCGCGATCTTGACCGGGCGACCGGTCAGCATCGACATCTTGGCCGCGGCGATCTCGTGGTTGAACGGGTCGCTCTTGCCGCCGAACCCGCCGCCGTTCGGGCAGGCGATGACCCGGATGTGGTGCGCCGGCAGCGGGTGCAGCACGCGCGCCAGCGCCTTGTGCAGGTAGTGCGGCGTCTGCGTCGACGACCAGACGCAGAGCTTGCCGTCCTTGTCGAAGTGGGCGAGGGTCGCGTGCTGCTCCATCGGCAGGTGCGTGTTGCCCTCGAAGAAGAACGTGTCCTCGCGCACGTGCTCGGCGCGCGCGAAGCCGTCCTGCAGGTCGCCGAACTCCAGGTTCTCGAGCCGATGGATGTTGCCGCGCACGCCGTAGTCGTGCAGCCTCGGCTCGGGATTGGCGGCGGCCTCGTGGATGCCGCCGATGGTGCGCAGTTCGCGGTACTCCACCTCGACCAGCCGGCACGCCTCCCAGGCGATCTCCTCCTCGGTGGCCGCGATCGCCACCACCGGATCGCCGACGAAGCGCACCCGGTCGGGACACAGCGCGTGCTCGTCCTGGCTGACCGGCAGGATGCCGAACGGGATCGGCATGTCCTTGCCGGTCAGGATGCCCTTGACGCCCGGCAGCGCCGCGGCGCGCCGCGTGTCGATGTGCACGATCTCGGCGTGCGCCATCGTGCTGCGCAGGAGCTTCATGTGCAGCATGCGCGGCAGCACGAGGTCGTCGGCGAACTTCGTCAGCCCGCTGACCTTGCTGCGCGCGTCGACCTTGCGGATCGGCTTGCCGATGTGCTTCAGCTCGTCGGGTCTGGCGTCGTGCCGCCACGGCGCGTCGGTGCGCGCCTTGCCGGCCGGTGCCGGACGGGACGTCGGGTCATCGAGCACCATGGATCGACTCCTTGCTGGGCTGCGCGTCCTCGCCGCGGCGGCGCGCCGCCGCCAGTTCGACCGCCTCGAAGATCTTCAGGTAGCCGGTGCAGCGGCACAGGTTGCCCGCCAGACACTGCTTGATCTCGTCGCGCGACGGCCGCTGGTTGTCGCGCAACAACGCATCGGCGGCCATCAGGATGCCCGGCGTGCAGTAGCCGCACTGCGCGGCGCCGAGGTCGGCGAACGTGTGCTGCAGTTCGTCGAGCTCGGGCCCACGGGCCAGCCCCTCGACGGTGCGAACCTGCTTGCCGACCGCGTCGACGGCGAGCAGCAGGCAGCTGAGCACCGGCGTGCCGTCGACCTGCACGGTGCAGGCGCCGCATTCGCCGAGTTCGCAGCCGTGTTTGGTGCCCGTGAGGTTCAGCTCCTCGCGCAGCACCTCCAGCAGGGTCTTGTGCGGCGCGAACGCCACCTCGTGCGGCTCGCCGTTCACGGAGAACGTCGCCAGCACCTTTCCGGGCTCGGTCATGGGGGCAAGGACGATAGCCGCGGCGACGGCACGGATGAAGCAGGCGCACCCCCGTTCGGGCGGTTGCGGCCGGGCGGAGGGCCAGGCGCGCCGGGCCCTGACGCTCAGCCGCCCGCAGGCGGGTGCAGGGCCAGCGCCGCCAGCACGCGCTCGCGCAGCCACGGCCGGCAGACGACGATCTCGTCGTTGCGCGGGTCGCGCTGGTTGTAGCGCTGGCGGCTGCCGTCGAGCCGGCAGACCTCCCAGCCGGCGGCGCGCGCCACCGCCTCCGGCGCGCAGGTGTCCCATTCCTTGAGCCCGGGCTTGTGCACGTAGGCGTCGGCGTCGCCGAACAGCAGCAGCGACACCTTGAAGCCGACGCTGCCCATGGGCACGAAGACGCAGTCGCCGAGCGCGCCGGCGAAACGCTGGATCCAGTCCGGCGTGTGGCTGCGGCTGACGGCGAGACGCAGCGGCCCGGAACGGTCCGGCCCGGGATCGGCGGCGGGGGATCGGGTCCCGCGCACCTCGAGGCGCTGGCGACCGGGGACGCAGACGCCGGCGAGCACGGCGTCGAGGGCCGGCAGCGCCACCGCGCCGAGCACCGGCTCGCCGTCGACGGCGAGGCCCACGTGCACCGCCCAATCCTGCCGGCCGGTGCGGTACTCCTTGGTGCCGTCGAGCGGGTCGACGATCCAGACCGCGGGCCGGGCGAGCCGGTCGGGAGCATCCATGGTCTCCTCGGACAGGATGCCATCGGCGGGCCAGCGGCCGCGCAGGAAGCCCTGCAGGAACGCGTCCGCCGCCTGGTCGGCGACGTCGCCCAGCACGGCGGCGTCAGGCCAGCGATCGGCCTGCCGCAGGGCGACCAGGCGCCGGCCGGCGCCAGAGGCCGCCTCGATCGCGGCCTGCAGGCGGGCCTCGATCGTGGCCGCGGTCAGGAGGTCGGGCATCGTCGAGCCTCGAGTCGGCAGGCCGGTCGCCGGGCACCCCGGCGGCGGGATCAGAACGGCCCGACGGTGAACGCCAGCGCGTTCGACAGGTCGAGGTTGTTGCCGTCGAAGGTCGCCGCCTGGATCACGAAGGTCAGCGTCGGCGTGTTGCCGGTGCCATACAGCGGGATGCGCAGGCCGCCGGTCGCGTCGGACACCAGGAAGTCGACCAGGAACAGCAGCGGCTCGGTCGGCACCAGGTACTCGCCCGGCACGAACTGGTACGGGCTCGCCGTGAACGAGAACGCCACCAGCACCGGCGCGTTCGGCAGCGCGCCGGTCAGTTCCCACGTCGCCACCGAGTTCGGCGTGGTCAGGTCATCGCCGCACAGGGTGATCGCCAGAGTGCCGCCGCCCTCGAAGCCGAGGTTGGGCTGGCAGAACTCGCACAGGTCGGGGATCAGGTTGCCGTTGGCGTCGGCCAGGGTGCCGCTGAGCACGTCCTCGAGGTCGTTGATGCCGTTGCCGTTGCAGTCCTCCTCGTAGACGAGGCGGAACGCGGCGAGGTCGGCGGCGTCGACGTCGCCGTCCTGGTCGAAGTCGAACACGGCCTCGGGGCTGTCGGCGGTGTAGGGGCCGCCGTTGCGGGCCAGCCGGAACGCGGCCAGGTCGAGGCGGTTGCGCACGCCGTCGCCGTTCCAGTCGAACTCGGCGCGGCCGAGCGAATCGAGGAACGCGACCACCTTCTGCTGGTCGGCGAACGGCAGCGCCTGGAACGCCAGCGCCGACGGCCGCGCCTCGCTGCCGAACGCCGTGTGCAGCGCGACGACCCCGGTCGGGCCGAGGATGCGCTGCTCGAAGGTGCCGCCGACGACACGACCGTCGTGCCACAGCGGATCGCGGGTGCGCACGCCCCACAGCGGCGGCGTGCGGATCTCCTGGATGTCCGCCATGCCGTCACCGATGAAGTCGGCGGCGGTGCCCATGTCGTGCAGCAGGAAGTCCGAGTAGGGCTTGATGACCTTGTTGCGCAGCGCCGCCTCGAGCGACGGATCGTTCCGGGTCGTGAACTGGGCGATGTGGCAGTCGGCGCAGCCGACCGAATGGAAGATCGCCTCGCCCTGCATGCCGGAGCGCGGCGTCTGCGGCGGCGCCGCCAGGTAGCGCTGGAAGTCGGTGATGCGGTCGATGAAGTGCAGGCCTTGCCCGTCCGGCCCGTCCTCGGGGTCCGGCACGGTGTCGAAGGCGCCGGGCGGCACGCCGTTGGCCGCACTCTCGGTGCCGAGCAGGCGGTTGGTGATGCCGAGCTCGTTCAGCGCCGCGTCGGCGGAGAACGACAGCATGGTCGCGACCTGCGCCTTCCAGCCGAAGCGGCCGACGCGCGTCGGCCCGCCGGGGGTCTCCAGCGGCACGACGAGGTGGGCACGGCCGCTGATGCCGGGACTCGGTGGCGTCAGTTGGTTGGCCAGGATGTCGGCGTCGTCGATCGCTTCGATCAGACCGTCGCCGAGCACCGATGGCGTCACCCGCTGGGCGATCACGTTCGCCTCCGGCGGGATGACCTCCTGGTAGGCGATGTTCGTCGTGTTGAGCTGCAGCAGCGAGCCGCCGAGCGACTCCAGCGGGTCCCAGCCGACGCCCTTCTCGTCGTAGAGGCCGAAGCGGAACACCTTGATGCTGCCCGGGCCGCCGACCGGGTTGTTGTGGCAGCTGGCGCAGTTGGTCTGGTTGAAGATCGGTCCCAGGCCGTCGCTGACCTGGAAGGGGCGCATGAAGTCGACGCGGCCGGCGTCGAAGCGCTGCAGTTCCGCCGCGGTCAGGCCGTGCAGCGGCGCCCCCATCTTCGGTTGCGGGGTCTGGGCCAGCACCGCGGGCGCGCCAAGGGAAACGAACAGGCAGGAGGTGGCGAGGAGACGCATGGGTGTCGGTAGGCGCGGCCGGACGTCAGGGCAGCGACGTCGAGCCAGCGGGAGCGCGGGGAAGGGTAGCAGATGCCGAGACGACGCGGGATCCCCACCAAGGCGGCACATACGCCGAGCAGGATCCCGGTGTCCGCTCCCATGGGGGCGGCCAGGGTGCGCGAGGCCCCGTGGACCCCGGCACCGGGGCGACCGCACGCAGGTCGCCAGCGCCCCGCCCGCCCGGCGCCCCGCCCACGATGTGGGCGGGGCCGCACGGCCTCACGGCTTGAACTGGATGCGCACCGCGTTGGTGATGCCCCAGCCGAGCGGCTGCGCCAGGTCTTCGTAGACCACCTGGGCGTAGAGCGCGAAGTCGCCCAGACCGCCCGGCAGGCCGCCCGGCACGATCAGGTTGCCGCCGCCGTCCATGCCGATGCCGAGGATGATCGGCGGGATGGTGTCGACCAGCAGGCCGCCGTTCCACGGCGAGGCGAAGTTGAACAGGCTCGCGATCAGCACGCCGGTCGCGAACGGCGGCGTGCCCTGCACGGCGATCGTCGCGCTGGTGCCCAGCGACAGGTCGCCGCCGCAGATCGAGAACGTCGCCGTGCCCGGGCCCATCAGGCCGACGTTCTCCTGGCACATCGAGCAGGTGAACGCCTCGACGCGGAACACGTCGACGGCGCCTTCGACGACGTGCGCGGGCAGCACGTCCTGGATGCGCCAGCGCACCCGCACCGTGGCGGTCGGCACGATGAAGTCGCCGACGCGGAACGACGACGCCAGCCACTGGTTGTTGTTGGTGGCGCCGATCGTCTCGACCAGCACCCAGTTGACGCCGTCGCCGGAGACGTGCACCTCCATGACGTCGTTGCCGGCGCTGTAGAACCAGCGGCGGTAGGAGATGAAGCCGTCGGTGCCGGCCAGGTTCACCGGCGGCGAGAACAGGTCGGTCGGTCCGCCGTCGACGTCGGCGGCGCCGGCCGAGCCGCCCGGCAGGCCGTTCTGGGTCACCCAGCAGCGGCCGTTCGTGGTGCTGGCCTCGGCGTCCTCGAACGGCGCCGCCCACTGGCCGAGGTTCGTGGTGCCGACCGGCACCGCGACCTCCCAGGCGCCGCCGGTCAGGTTGGTGTTGACGACCGTCCAGCCGGGGACCGGCCCCTCCATGTTGTTCTCGTAGACGACCGCCGTGCCGATCGCCGAGACCACGCGGTGGCGCGCCGTCGGCGCCGTCGGCGGATCGGTGAAGGTGCCGGCGACCCCGCCGGAGACGCTGACGTGGAACGCCACCTCGCGCGTGCACGCCGGCATCGCCGGCAGCGTCGCCTGGTAGAGCCCCGGACCGAGGTCCCCCATCGCCTGCGTCTGCACCGGACCACCGTCGACCGAGTAGTGCAGCACGCCGCTGCCGGGCTGCGGCACGACGCCGCCGATGCCGGTCGCCTGCACGGTGAACGAGCGGATGCCGCCCGGCGCCACCATGGTCGGCAGGCCGCCCGGATAGCTGAACGACATGCCGGTCGGCGGGATGTTCATCCACACCTGCGTGCCGCTGCAGCGGCCGATCACCATGTCGTTCCAGCCGTCGCCGTTGATGTCGAACACGGCGATGTCGAAGGTGCCGACCAGCATGCTGGTCGGGATGCCGCACACGGCGCCGGCGATCTGCTCCTCCCGCATCGTCACGTTCGGCACGTTGCCGAGGTTCTGGAAGATGTGCGTGCGGCGGCTGCAGCCGGAGATGTCGACGTCGACGTCGCAGATGATCGCGTCCTGGAAGCCGTCGTTGTTCAGGTCGACGATCAGGTTGTTGCCGCCGAAGCCGTCGTCCCCGCCGCCACCGATGTAGGTGAACGCGGTGTCCGGGCCGAAGGTGGCGATGCCGCCGCTGACGCCGGTCATCAGCTTGTAGCGGTCCTGGCCGTCGTCGCTGAAGATCATGTCCGGCAGCCCGTCGTTGTTCAGGTCGCCGACGGCGAAGTGGTAGGGCGCGTTGCCGTAGGCGAGCTGGTAGGCGCCGAAGAAGCCGGGATTGGCGGCGCCGATGTTGTAGCTGATCGACACGGCCTGCGGCGCGTTCAGCGCGTCGTCCTTGAGGATGTCGACGAAGCCGTCGCCGTTCATGTCGACCATCGCCACCTTCATGCCGAACGACGACTCGAGCATCTCGTAGGTCATGCGCGCCGAGGAGACGTCGGTGAAGTAGCCGCTGCCGTTGTTCAGCAGCAGGCGATCGTCGATGTCGACCGGACGCGTACCACCCTGCTGGTAGTCGCCGAAGTACAGGTCCATGTCGCCGTCGTTGTCGATGTCGCCGGCGGCGACGGAGCAGAAGCGGTGCTGTCCGCCCCACGGCGCGTCGCTGATGCGCAGCGGGTCGTCGAACAGGAAGCCCTGCCAGTTGCCGAACGCGTCGTTGCCGAGGTTGATGTAGACGCGCGGCACGCGGATGTACTGCGGGTCCGAGGCGGTCAGCGTGGTGCAGGTGACGATGTCGATCCAGCCGTCGCCGTTGACGTCGACGCAGACGGCGTCGCGGTCGTTGGTGGCATCGAGCATGCCCTGGCTGCCGGGCACCAGCGACGCGCTGCCGTACTGGGCCGTGCGGTCGGTGAGCACGCCGTTCTCGTTCATCAGGAGCACGTTCGGGAACTTGCCCGGCGAGGTGAACGGCTGCTTGCGGGCGACGAACAGGTCGACGTCGCCGTCCTGGTCGAAGTCGGCCCAGGCATAGTCCTTCTCCTGGGTGTCGCCCGAACCCACCGCGACGGGGGCGACGAGGCGGGTCGAGGTCTGGTCCTGGAAGGTCACCCACTGCGCGGGCAACTGGGAGGCGATCGCCGCGGCGGCGGCGAGGGTGGGAATCGGAAGGCGCACGAGTACCTCGCGGAACGGGACGGGGATTCGAGCCTGGGAGGAGACGGGGGATCCAGGCCGGGCAGGTCGGGAAAGGCTACCTCCCCCCGGGGTCCGATCAACCCGCCCCCCCATCCCGCGGCCTTGGCGGCGGCCCCATGGCCGCGGCCGTCGTCTACTCGGCCAGCAGCTTCTGCACCAACGGCTCGGCTTTCGTCAGGCCGCACGCCTTGCCGAACGCCAACGCCGCGTCGGGGGACCTGCCGTCGACGAAGCGGGCCTTGAGCGCGAACAGCGCGCCGACGCGGTTGCTGGTGCCGCACGCCACCAGCACCGGCCCCGACACCCCTTCGAGGTGCTTCGCCATCGCCTTGGCGTTGTCGACGGTGAGGTCGGGACCGCCGGCGATGGGCAGGCGCACGAACTCGAGGCCGAGCGCCTGCGCCCGTTCCTCCTCCCAGCCGGTGCCCTCCTCGGTCGGCAGCCGCAGGCTGACCACGCGCGTGACGCCCACCTCCTGCAGGCGCGCGAACTGCTCGGCCGTGGGCTGCCCGGAGCAGTAGAGCCCCGCCTCCGGCGCACGCGCGTGAGCGATGCCGAGCGCGAGGAACGGCTGCGGATCGGCCGGTTGGGGTTTCTGGCAGGCGGCGAACAGGACGAGCAGGGCCCAGCGATACGACGGCACGGTCATTCGCCGGCCATGCTAGACGCATGCGGCCGGCAACCTCAACCGCGTGACGGCGGCGCCGGGGGAGGCGCAGGGCGGCGACGATCGCCGTCACGGACGCGGCCGCGCGGTCTTCCCGCCCACCGTGCCCCGTCTACGCGCCCGACCACCCGTCGTCGCCGACCAGGTCGCCCAGGCGCGCCAAGGCCCGGCCCAGCAGCTGCCGCGTCGCCGCCTCGCTGCGCCCCATGCGGGCGGCGATCTCCCGGTGCGGCAGGCCGGCGATGCGCGCGAGACCGATGACCTCGCGCTGGTCGTCGGGCAGCGCTTCGAGCGCCGCCGCCACGCGCCGCAGTCGTTCGCGGCCGGCGGCGTCGCGGCTCGGCGTCAGCCAGTCCGCCGCGTCGAGCCCGCCGTCGTCCGCCAGCGGCACCTCCCGCTCCGGCGCCCGGGCTTCCCGACCGTGGTAGCGCTGCTTCTCCTGCACCTTGCGCAGCGCCGTGGTGAACAGCCAGCCGAGGAACTGCGCCTCGTCGCGGTACTCGAATTCGCCGAAGTGCGACACCAGTTCGCGGCAGACCGACTGCACCAGGTCGGCGGAGGCCTCGCGACCGCGCAGCTGGCGGCCCATGCGCAGCCGCACGTAGGCGAACAGGCGCGGCAGGTGGCGGGCCACCAGTTCGTCGACCGCGGGCGCCTCGCCACGCGAGGCGGCGGCCACCAGGTCGCGGGTCGGATCGGACATGCGCGCGGCATCCTAGCCAGCGTCCGGGGGCGGGGGCGATGATGCGGCCGATGCCGTCCGACGATGCGCCGCTGCCGGAAGCGCTCGAGGAGCGCGCCTTCGCGGCGTTGCTCGCCGACGACGCGGCGGCGGGCGACCGGCAATGGCGCGATCTGCTGCAGCAGGAGCCGGCCCACCGCGAAGCGCTGCAGCGGCTGCGCGACCGGCTGCGCCGCGCCGACGGCGCCTTGAGCGAGGCCGGCCTCGCCGAGCCGCCGGCGCCGCGCGCCATCGGCCCCTACCGCCTGCGGCAGCGCATCGGCGAGGGCGGCTTCGGCGTCGTCTGGCTGGCCGAGCAGGAAGCGCCGATCCGGCGCCGCGTCGCGGTGAAGCTGCTGCGCAGCGGCATGGACACCGCGAACGTGCTGCGCCGCTTCGAGGCCGAGCGGCAGGTGCTGGCGCGCTTCGACCATCCGTGCATCAACAGGGTGCTCGACGCCGGCGCGACCGAGGCCGGGGATCCGTACCTGGTCACCGAGTACGTGCCGGGCGTGCCGCTGACGACGTGGTGCGAACGGCGCGCGGCGCCGCTGGCCGAACGCCTGGCCCTGCTGCTGCAGGTCTGCGATGGCGTGCAGCACGCGCACCAACGCGGCGTGATCCACCGCGACCTGAAGCCGAGCAACGTGCTGGTCGCCGACGTCGACGGGCGACCGCAGGTGAAGATCATCGATTTCGGCCTCGCCCGCGCCTTCGGCGACGACTCCCCCGCCGGCCACACCCGCGCCGGCGCGCTGCTCGGCACGCCGGAGTACACCAGCCCCGAGCAGGCCGAAGGCAGCGCCGACGTCGACACCCGCACCGACGTCTACGCGCTCGGCACGATGCTCTACGAACTCATCACCGGCGACCTGCCGCTCGGCCGCGCGCGCTGGCGGCACGCCGGCATGTCGGAACTGGTCGAGCTGATCGGCCGCCACGACGCGCCGCCACCGAGCGCCGTCGTGCGCGATCCTGGACTCGCGCGCGCGGTGCGCGGCGAGCTCGACTGGATCGTGCAGGCAGCGCTGCAGAAGGACCGCGACCGCCGCTACGCCAACGTCGCCCAGCTCGCCGCCGACCTGCGCGCGTTCCTGGCCCGCCGGCCGGTGTCGGTCGGCGCGCCCAGCGCCGCCCACCGGCTGCGGCGCTTCGTGCAGCGCCATCGGCTGCCGGTCGCCCTCGCGACCATGGCGCTGGTGGCGCTGGTCGGCGGGCTGGCCACGACCCTCGTGCTGCTGGCGCGCACGCACCGCGCCGAGGCCGCGGCGACCGAGACGCTGCGGCGCTTCCTCGGGCTCGCCGACGTCGTGCACCTGCAGGACCTGCAGGCCGAAGCGGACGCCGCCTGGCCGGCCACGCCCGACCGCGTCGCCGCCTACGAGCGGTGGCTCGTGCGCGCCGAGGCGCTGCTGGCGCGAGGCGAGGAACGGCAGCGCCTGGGGCGCGATGCCGGCGCCGCCGACGAAGCCCATCGCTTCCTGCGCACGACGCTGCAGGCCCTGGCCGCCGAACTGGAGGCGTTCGCGGGCGCCGCGGGCGCCGTCGCCTCGGTCGGGCAACGGCTCGCGTTCGCGCGGGACGTGCGGGAGGCGACGATCGACGCCGTGCAAGCCGAGTGGCGACGCGCCGCCGACGCCGTGCGCGCCGACCCGCGGTTCGCCGGCCTCGAACTCCGGCCGCAACTCGGGCTGGTGCCGCTCGGCGCCGATCCGGACTCCGGCCTCGAGGAGTTCGCCGTGCTGCAGACCGGCCGCCCGCCGGCGCGCGGCGCCGACGGGCGGCTGCAGCTCGAGGCGGGCAGCGCCCTGGTGCTCGTCCTGCTGCCGGGCGGGCGCTGCACGATCGGCGCGCAGGACCAGGACCCGACGGCGCCACGCTACGAGGTGCAACCGCCGCAGATCGCGCTCGGCGGCCTGCAGGAGGTCGAACTGGCGCCGTTCCTGTTCGCCAAGCACGAACTGACCCGCGGCCAGTGGCAGCGGGTGTTCGGCCGGGATCCGAGCCACTACCCGGTCGGCGCGGCGACGCCGGACGGACCGCTGTCGGCCTTGCACCCGGTCGAGAACCTCGACTGGGCGACGGCCGACCTGGCGCTGCGGCGGCTCGGCCTCGCCCTGCCGACCGAGGCGCAGTGGGAACACGCCGCCCGCGGCGGCACCACCACGCGCTGGTGGACGGGCGACGCCGTCGCCAGCCTGCAGGGCGCCGCCAACCTGGGTGGCCGCGAGGCGGTGTGGATGCCGCCGCAGAGCATGGCCATCACGCCCGAACTCGACGACGGCGTGCAGTTCATGGCGCCGATCGGTCGCTTCCGCGCCAACCCGTTCGGGCTGCACGACGTCGTCGGCAACTACAGCGAATGGTGCCTCGATGCGCCGCAGCGGCTCGAGGTGCCCGTGCGGCCGGGCGACGGGCGGCGCGGCGATCCGCCGCGGCCCGAGGGCGCCCACCTGCTGCGCGGCGGCAGCTACGCCGACCCGGCGGTGCGCGCGACCAGCTCCTACCGCGCCGTCACGTTCGGCCACAACGCCAATTCCCTGGCCGGTTTGCGCGCAGCGCGACCGATCGATCCCTGAGCGGGAGGCACGGCCGCGTCACGGCCGCGCGACGGTGGTCTTCCTGGAGGGGACGGCATCCGCCGCGCATCCTCCAATGAAGACTCCACGACTCTCCCTCCTCCTCCTCCTCTGGCTGCCGGCGGTCCCCCGCGTGCTGCCGGCCCAGGACCTGCTGCAGGCCGATCCGCTGCCGGCCGCGATCGCCCCGGTGCGCGACCAGGGCCAGCTGCCGGACGGCACCCCGCTCGGCGCCTGGGCCGCCGGAACCGACTTCAAGTGCGGCTGGGTCGACGGCGCGTTCACGCTGGTGCCCTATCTCGGCCAGCAGGCGCCGCGGAACCTGCCGTGGACGTGGCGTACCACGGCGGTCGCGATCGGCGAAGTGGACCTGCGCCAGGGCGAGGCCGCGCGGCCTGCCCACGGCGAGGCGCGCCTCGCCGCCGTCGCCGGCCTGGTGACCGAATGCTGGGACGTGCGCCCCGAGGGTGTCGAGCAGAGCTTCGTGCTGGCGGCGAGACCGGCCAGCGGCGACCTGGTCGTGCGCGGCCGCATCGACAGCCCGCTGCGGGCGGCGGCGCGCGAGCCGCGGGTCGCCCCGCTGGTGTTCGCCGATCCCGAGCGGCGCGCCGAGCTGCGCTACGGCACCGCCCTGGCGATCGACGCCGACGGCCGTCGCCAGGCCATGACCACGGCCTTCGACGGCGACCACATCGAACTGCGTCTGCCCGCGGCGGAACTGGCGACCCTGCGCTTCCCGCTGCTGGTCGACCCGCTGCTGAACGTCTACGTGATCGCCACCGGCCCGCTGCCGGCGGGATCCGGCATCACCGACTCCTGCATCGATCGCGTCGACGCCGCGTCCACGTCGACGATGGTGCGCGCCGAGGTGCGCTGGGCGTCGATCACCGACGGCGACCTGTTCGTCTGGAAGAGCCGCCACGACTTCGTGACCTCGCAGCTGGTCTACAGCGACGCGGCGCCGGCGGTGCAGGCGTTCGACGTCTCGGTCGCCGAGGTCGGCACCAACCGCAGCTACGTCGTCGCCTGGTCGCGCGGCACCACCGTCAGCAGCCCGTCGATCTCGTGGTTCACGCTCGGCGCCGACAGCCTGGGACCGCCGACCGTGCGCACGGCCACGCACCCGGCCAACACGACCGAGCGCTCGCCGCGGGTCGGCGGGCGGCGTGGTCCCACCACCAGCTCCCCCGCCCGCGCCCTGCTCGTGCGCCTGCGAGAAACCAGCAATGGCTACGACCGCACCGAGGTCTGGGCCAGCGTGATCGATTGCGAGACCGGCACCGAGGGCGCTCCGTTCCCACTCGCGAACGGCGGCACCGCGGCGGAGCCGATCGACAACGACGAACCGTGGGTTGGCCGCGACAATGCCAGCGGGCTGAACCTGTGGGCGATCGCCTGGCAGTACTGGTCGCCCAGCAACCAGCGCTGGCGGGTGCGCGCGATCAGCCTCAACTACCATGGCAACTTCGTCATGCACTCCCTGGCCATCCCGTCGCCACAGGGTGGCCCCTTCCACCAGATGCAGCCCCGCGTCGAGGGCACTGGCGGCCGCCTGCTGGTCGCCTATGCGACCGCAGCCGTATCCAGCTACCCGGGCAAGCTGACCAGCTACGGCGGGCACAACGTCTACGTGCAGCGCCTCGACTGGTCGAGTTCGGCGACGCATGAGGCGCACCCGCCGGTCAACGTCGGCGGCTCGTTCCAGCGCGATCTGTACCTCGGCGGCCTCGCCGCGGACTGGCACACGGGCTCGCACTGGATGCTGACCCACGGCCCGGCGCAGGGCGTGCCTTCGATCCAGCTGCTCGGCTACCGCGGCCGCATCGTGCGCCAGGCGACGCTGCCCGGCCCCGGTCCGAGCGCCGGCCAGATCGTCTACCGCCCGGCGTCGGTCGCCTTCGACGGCGGCCACGAGCGCTTCGCGGTGCACTACGGTCTGCGCACGTGGTCGGGCTCGGCGCTCACCTGGTACGCCTATGCCGGTCGCTACGACTACCCGGCGGCGGCGCCGATCGGCTTCTACGGCACCAGCTGCGGCGCCGGACAGGTGAGCTGGACGGAGCGCTGGCGCATCGGCAGCGACAACACGCGGCTGGGGCTCCGCTCCCAGTTCCCCGACCAGATCGCCCTGCTGGCGTTGTCGCTGCAACCGACCGCGGTGCCGCTGGCGACGTTCGGCTTCACCGGCGGCTGCGACCTGCTGGTCGATCCGGCGTCGCCGCACTGGATCGACCTGCGGGCGGTGATCACCGACGCCGACGGCGACGCGTTCGTCGCGCTGCCGTTGCCGGAGAACCTGGCGCCGCTGGACCTGCACGCGCAGTGGTTCCGGCTGCCGCCGAACGGCGAGGTGCGCGGCAGCACGGCGATGCGGATCGAGATCCGCTGACCGGGCGGCCGCGCCGCCCTTGCGCGGTGCGGCCCGCAGCGCATGCTGCGCGGCACCGGCGCCGCGCCGCGACCGCCCCGATGCCAGACGCTGCCGCCTCGCTGTTGTCGAGCCTCGCCGAGCACGGCGCCGCCGCCCACCTGCGCTCGCTGGGCCGCGACGCCGCCGTGCTCGGCGACGAGGCGAGCCTGCCGCTGCTCGCGACGCTGGCGCCCGCCGCGCGCGGGCCGTGGCCTGTCGACGCGCCGCCGGCGGGCGCCCTCGACGGCGTGCGTTCGCTCGTGGTCTGGTCCCGACACGAAGCCGAGCACACGGCTGCGCTGCGCCGCCGGTATCCGGGGACGGGCGTGCACGGCCTCGCCGGCGACCTGCTGCCGCGCCTCGCCGCCGGCCGACCGATCGACGCGCCGATCGAGCCCGCCGCGCATGGCTACGTGATCCTCTGCACGCCGCGCAGCGGCAGCTACCACCTGTGCGCGCTGCTGGCGGCGCTCGGGTTCGGCCAGCCCGACGAGCACCTCGACCAGGGCCTGTGCGAGGCGGCCCGCCTCGGCCTGCTGGACCTGCGCGCCCACCTCGACGCCCTGCGCGGCCTCGCCGTCGCGCACGGCTGGTTCGGCACCAAGCTGATCGCGCACGCGCTGTTCGCCGCGTTCGACTCCGGCCTGCCCGCGGCCGACTTCCTGGCCTGGCTGCAGCAGCACCGGCTGCGCGTGCTGCACCTGGTGCGCGACGACAAGGTCGCCCAGGCGGTGTCGAACTACTTCGCGCGCCACACCGGCGTCTGGACGGCGACGACGCCCGGGGCGCCGCCGCCGCGGCCGCCGTACGACTTCGCGGCGATCCGCGCCGACTGGCACGAACTGCGGCAGCAGGAGGAATGGCTCGAGCTGTTCGTGCGCCACCTGCCGGCGCCGCCGCTGCGGCTCCGCTACGAGGACCTCGACCACGACCCGGCGGCGGTGCTGGCCGCGGTGGCGGCCTTCCTGACCGACGGCGGCGCGCCGCCGCTGCCGTTCCGCGTGCAGCCGGGCACCCGGAAGCAGCGCGACGCGCTGTCGACCGACTACGCGGCGCGCTTCGCCCGCGACCTCGCCGCCGGCGGCTCGTGAACGGCGCCGGCGCACGCCGGAAAATCGGCGCCGTCGTCCGTAGGATCGCCCGCCGCCGATGCCGACGTTCCAGCAGCTGATCCTCCGCCTCCAGGACTACTGGGACCGCCAAGGCTGCGCGCTGCTGCAGCCCTACGACATGGAGGTCGGCGCCGGCACCAGCCACACGGCGACGTTCCTGCGCGCGCTCGGGCCCGAGCCGTGGCGCGCCGCCTACGTGCAGCCGAGCCGCAGGCCGAAGGACGGCCGCTACGGCCAGAATCCGAACCGGCTGCAGCACTACTACCAGTTCCAGGTGGTGCTGAAGCCGTCGCCGGCCGACATCCTGGACCGCTACCTCGGCTCGCTGGCGGCGATCGGCTTCGACCTGAAGAGCAACGACGTGCGCTTCGTCGAGGACGACTGGGAGAACCCGACGCTCGGCTGCTGGGGCCTGGGCTGGGAGGTGTGGCTCAACGGCATGGAGGTGACGCAGTTCACCTACTTCCAGCAGGTCGGCGGCATCGACTGCCGGCCGATCACCGGCGAGATCACCTACGGCCTCGAGCGGCTGTGCATGTACCTGCAGGGCAAGGAGAACGTGTTCGATCTCGAGTTCGCCGACGGGCTGAAGTACGGCGACGTGTTCCACCAGAACGAGGTCGAGCAGAGCGCCTACAACTTCGAGCACAGCGACGTCGAGTTCCTGCTGGCGGCGTTCGCGGCGCACGAGCGGCAGAGCCAGCACCTGATGCGGCAGCAGCTCGCGCTGCCGGCCTACGAGCAGCTGCTGAAGGCCGCGCACACGTTCAACCTGCTCGACGCGCGCGGCGCGATCTCGGTCACCGAGCGCGCCGGCTACATCGGCCGCATCCGCAACCTCGCGCGGGCGGTGGCGCAGAGCTACCTCGAGAGCCGGGCGCGGCTCGGCTTCCCGATGGCGCCCAGGGCCTGGGCCGACGAGGTGCTGGCGAAGCTGGCCGCCGACGGCAAGGGGCTGGTGCCCGCATGAGCACCGCCAGCCTGTTGGTCGAACTGTTCGTGGAGGAACTGCCGCCGAAGTCGCTGCGGCGGCTCGGCGAGGCCTTCGGCGGCGTGCTGTTCGCGAGCCTGCAGGCGCAGCAGCTCGCCGGTCCGGGCGCGGTCGCGACGACCTTCGCGACGCCGCGGCGGCTCGCCGTGCACGTCACCGGCGTCGCCGCCTGCGGCGCCGAACGCGCGGTGCAGGTCAAGCTGATGCCCGTCAAGGTCGGCCTCGACGCCGCCGGCCGCCCCACCGAGGCGCTGCGCAAGAAGCTCGCCAGCATCGGCGCCGACGAGTCCGCCATGCCGCAGCTGGTGCGGGCACCGGACGGCAAGAACGAGACGCTGTTCCTGCCGCGCATCGAACCCGGCGTCACCCTGGCGGCCGGCCTGCAGCAGGCGCTCGATGCGGCGCTGCAGCAGCTGCCGATCCCCAAGGTGATGACCTACCAGCAGGCCGACGGCTGGACCCACGTGCGATTCGTGCGGCCGGCGCACCGCCTGGTCGCGCTGCACGGCGAGCAGGTCGTGCCGGTGACGGCGCTCGGCCTCGCGGCCGGCCGCGCGACGCAGGGGCACCGGTTCGCGGCGCCGCAGCCGGTGCTGACGCTGCGGTCGGCCGACGCCTACGAGGGACAGCTCGCCGACGAAGGCGCCGTGATCGCCTCGTTCGCGCGCCGCCGCGAGACGATCGCCCGCCAGCTGCAGGAACGCGCCGCCGCCGAGGGATTGACGCCGATCGACGACCCGGCGCTGCTCGACGAAGTGACCGCGCTGGTCGAACTGCCGCACGTGCTGCCGTGCCGCTTCGAGCGCGAGTTCCTCGCGGTGCCGCAGGAATGCCTGATCCTGACGATGAAGCAGAACCAGAAGTACTTCCCGCTGCTCGATGCGAAGGGGAAGTTGACCGACCGGTTCCTGATCGTCGCCAACATCCGGCCGCAGGATCCCGGCGCGATCGTGACCGGCAACGAGCGCGTCGTGCGGCCGCGGCTCGCCGACGCGAGGTTCTTCTTCGACCAGGACCGCAAGCGCACGCTGGCGTCGCGGTTGCCGGGCCTGGCCAAGGTCGTCTACCACCATCAGCTCGGCTCGCAGGGCGAACGCATCGAGCGCGTGCGCGCCATCGCCCGCCAGATCGGCCACGCGCTCGAGGGGCCGGCCCTGGCCGCGGCCGCCGACCACGCCGCCAGCCTCGCCAAGGCGGATCTGCTGACCGAGATGGTCGGCGAGTTCCCCGAGCTGCAGGGCACGATGGGCCGCTACTACGCGCTGCACGACGGCGAGCCGGTGGAGATCGCCGAGGCGATCGAGGACCACTACAAGCCGCGCTTCCAGGGCGACGAACTGCCGCGCAGCGCCACCGGCACCGTGGTCGCGCTCGCCGACAAGCTCGAGACGCTGGTCGGCCTGTTCGGCATCGGCCAGGTGCCGACGGGCGACAAGGACCCGTACGCGCTGCGCCGCCACGCGCTGGGCGTGGTCCGGCTGCTGCTCGAACGCGAACTGCCGCTGCGGCTCGACCAGCTGCTCGGCTTCGCCGTGCCGGCCTTCGGCGGCCGCATCCAGGACCCGACCGCGGCGCTGGTGGAGTTCGTGTTCGACCGGCTGGCGTCGCTGGGCAAGGACCGCGGCTACACGGCGCAGGAGGTCGACGCCGTGCTGAGCCAGCGGCCGCAGCGGCTGGTCGAGGTGCCGCTGCGCCTCGCCGCCGTGCGCGCGTTCGCGGCGCTGCCGGAGGCGGCGGCGCTGGCGGCGGCCAACAAGCGCATCGGCAACATCCTGAAGAAGAGCGACGCCGCGCCCGGCGCGGCCGTCGACGCCACACGGCTCGTGGAGCCCGAGGAACAGGAGCTGTTCGCCGCGCTGCAGCGCACCGCCAGGACCGCCGGCCCGAAGTTCGACGGCGGCGACTACCAGGCGGCGTTGCTCGACTGTGCGCAGCTGCGGGCGCCGGTCGACGCGTTCTTCGACGCGGTGATGGTCAACGCCGAGGAGTCGGCGCTGCGGCAGAACCGCCACGCGCTGCTGCGGGAACTGCACGCGCTGATGAACAGGGCCGCGGACCTGGCGAAGCTCGCCAGCTGACCTGCCGACCACGCGGCCTCATCCCACCAGCAGCGCCAGCGCGCCCGCGACCAGGATCGCGCCGGCGCCGAGCAGCACCGGCTTCGCCAGCCCCTTGCCGAGGAACGTCGCCATGCCGGCCTTGACCAGCGTGTTGCTGACGGCGGCGATCGCGATCGCGACCACGGCCTGATGCGCCTCCTGGCCGCCGGCCCGGGCCTGCTGCGCCATCGACAGCGTGATCGCGTCGACGTCGGTCAGGCCGGCCAGCGCGGCGATCGTGTAGGTGCCGCCCCTGGGCAGGTGGATCTGCGCCAGCTGCAGCAGCAGCTGCACCACCGCGAACAGCAGCGCGAACTTGCTCGCGGCCCACAACGAGAACGGGTTCTCCATCACGACGTCGCCGGCCGCGGCGGCCGACGCGCCCCGCCGGCGCGACCACCGGCAGACGGCGGCGCCCGCGGCGCTGGCGAGCAGCATCGCGCCGAACGACGGCGCCAGCCGGGCGAACATCGCCGGCGCGACGACGGTGGCGAGCACGACGACGCGGCCGAACATCACCGCCCAGGCCAGCAGGATGCCGCCGGCCAGTTCCCGGACCTCGCCGGGCCGTTCGTGGCTCTGCTTGACGAACGTCAGCGTCACCGCGGTCGAGCTGGCGAGCGCGCCGGCCGCCGCGGTGATGGCGATGCCGCGGCCCCGCCCGAGCCAACGCGAGGCGACGTAGCCGACCAGCGACAGCCCCGAGATCAGCAGCACCAGCAGCCAGAGCCGGTACGGGTTGATCGCGCCCCACGGGTCGATGGCCTCGTCGGGCAGCAGCGGCAGCACGATGAACGTCGCCAGCAGGAGCCGCAGGCCGGCGAGCACGTCCGGCCAGCCGATACGGCCGACGGCGTCGTGCAGTGGCTGCTTGTAGGCGAGCAGCGCCGCGGTGACGACGCCGAGGCCGATGCCGAGTTCGCGATGGCCGGTGACGACGAGCGCACCCAGCAGGCAGGTGACGATGCCGGCGATCTCGGTCGTGAGCCCGGGGCTGTCCGGATGCCGACGCACGGCGGCCTGGTAGCCGGCGACCAGCACGGCGGCGACGGCGACGACGACCGCGGCGAGCACCCACGGCGAACCCAGCCGCTGGCCGAGGAAACCGCCGAGCGCGCCCACCTGCGACAGCAGGATGAAGCTGCGCAGGCCGGCGTGGCCGTGGCCGGCGCGGGTGTTGCGCTTCTCGCGCTCGACGCCGAGCAGCCCGCCGATCAGCAGCGCCGTGCCGAAGTCACGGGCGAGGGCGAAGTCGAACTCCTCGGGCACGGCCGCAGTCTAGCCGCCGGGCCCCGCCGCCGGCGCGCCGACCGCGCCCGCGGCGAGCGCCTCACGGCGACGTCCGTTCGTGCACGACGCCGTCGATGCCAAGGGCCAGGAGGCCGATCCCGGGCGCAAACCAGAACCGGTATTCCCGCTGGCCGGTGCCGAGGTCGTGGCGGTTCCAGGCCAGGGCGAGCCGCAGGGTGACGACGTCGTAGAACCACTGGTCCCCGCAGCGCCGCGGCAGGTCCCACGACTGCGCCCCGAACACCGTCAGCAGGCCGCCGAACGACGGCATCGACACCGGCGCATGGACCTGCGCCACGAAGGTCGTCGCCTGCGGCACGACCAGCGCCACGTCCTGCCACACCGTCACCGGCGCGCTCCAGACCTCGCGCCAATGCGGCGCCGCCTCGCGGCCCGTCATCTGCAGCCCGTCGAAGCACAGCGCCTCGGCGAAGCCGGGCCCCTCGAGACGCCACTGCACGGCGCCCGGGCCCGCGAACGGCGAATCGGCGGCCACCTCCTCGACGGCGAACGACCAGCCGCCCTCGAGCGGCACGGGGTTCGCCACCGGCGGCTGGTAGGCCGACAGCCCCGCCGCCTGGGGACCACGCACGACCTGGAACCGGCCGAAGGTGCGCAGCGACAGTTCGGCTCGGCCGACGACCGCGTCGACCGCGGTCGGCTCGTGGTCCACGGTGCCGGCAGCACGCTGCTGCCGCACGCGCACGTTGCCCGGGGCCATGCCGGTGAGCCGCTGCGGCAGGTACGGCAACTGCAGCGCAGCCGGCAGCTCGAGGTAGACGTCGACCGGCTCCAGCCGGAACGCCGGGGCCGGATCGGGCACGTAGCTCGTCGCCAGCAGGTCGGCCGGCAGCGCGACCTCGGCGTCGACCACCCGCAGTTCGATCGCCGCCGTCAGCGCGCCGGCGGGCACGGTCACCCGCAGGCCGGCCTGCTTGCCGCCCAGGACGGCGACCTCGCCGCCCTCGGGCCCGATCGTCGCGGCGGCGAACACCTCCGGTGGCGCCGTACCCTTGCGCGAACAGGACGCGGCAAGCACCACAAGGCAACTGATGGCAAGCGTGGAGCTTGGCGGTCGAGGCGCTGCGGGTTGGGGTGGAATGCGCGGCGTACCCCATCCAGTGGGGGCAGATCCACGCTTGCCAGCAGTCCGGGGGGCACACATGGTGGTCGCGGTAGCCACCGCGCCAGCGCCGGTAACAGGGCCCCGATCACGCCCCGAGCAGCGCCGCCAGCCGCGGCACCTCGACCGCCGCATCGCCGAGCGCGACGGCGCCGCGCGGCAGCCGTTCGGCGAGCGCCGTGAAGCGGCTCGGCTCCAGGTTCTGCACCACCACGGCGACGCCCCGCCCCGCCGCGCGTTCGACCATGTGGTTGGGCAGGTTGGTGGCGCCGGTGGTGCCGATGACGAGCAGCAGCGCCGCCGCGTCGACGGCGGCCAGGGCGCTGTCGAAGCGGTAGTTCGCCTCGTCGTAGAACTCGTCGAACCACAGCACGTGCGGCCGCCGCCACGCGCCGCAGCGGCAGCGCAGGCGCGCCGCGGTCGCCGGCGCGAGTCCATCGCCGTCGGCCGGCAGGTCCGCGGGCAGCGGTTCGGGTGGGCTGCAGCCGTCGCTGCAGCGCCAGCGGTGCAGGCTGCCGTGGATCTCGAGCGTGCGGGCCGGGGAACTGCCGGCGCGCTGGTGCAGGCCGTCGATGTTCTGCGTCACCAGCACGAAGCGGTCGCCGAACGCGCGCTCCAGCGCCGCGATCGCCTGGTGCGCGGCGTTCGGCTGCGCCGCCCGGCAGGCCGCGGCCCGCTGCAGGTACCACGCCCACAGCTCGTCGGGGAACTCGGCGAACGCGGCCGCGGTGGCGAGCTCCTCGGGACGGTAGTTGCGGCTGCCGATGGTCCAGAAGCCGTCGGCGCCGCGGAAGGTCGGGATGCCGCTCGGGGCCGACACGCCGGCGCCGGTCAGCACGACGATGCGGCCGGCCGCCGCCGCGGCGGCGCGCAGCAGATCGGCGGCGCGATCGTCGGGGGCCATCGCCGCAACGATAGGGTCCGGCGGCGGGAATTCGCCGGGGCCCGCAGCCGTTCCCTTTCGGCTCCCGCCGGTCCGTCGTAGCTTCTCGCCCCCCCATGACGTCCGTCGTCGCCCTCGATCCCGCCCGCCTCCGCGACGCCAGCCAGAAGGCCCTCGCCGGCGGCGCCCTCACGCCCGGCGAGGCGCTGCTGCTCTACCGCGGCCTCGACCAGCCGTCGCTCGGCCTGCTCGCCAACGACGTGCGCCTGCGGCTGCACCCGCCGCACCAGGACGGCAAGGTGCGCGTCACCTACATCGTCGACCGCAACGTCAATCCGACCAACGTCTGCGTCACCGACTGCGGCTTCTGCGCCTTCTACCGCCGTCCCGACGACCAGGACGCCTACGTGCTGTCGCGCGAGGCGATCTACCAGAAGGTCGAGGAACTGCTGGCCCAGGGCGGCATCCAGCTGCTGCTGCAGGGCGGCCACCACCCCTATCTGAAGACCGACTGGTTCGCCGCGCTGTTCCGCGACCTGAAGGCGCGCTACCCGCAGGTGTGGATCCACGGCATGAGCCCGCCGGAGATCACCCACCTGGCGAAGCTCGAGAAGCGCCCGGTGCGCGACGTGCTGGTCGACCTGAAGGCGGCCGGCCTCGACTCGATCCCGGGCGGCGGCGCCGAGATCCTGGTCGAGCGGGTGCGCAAGGTCATCGCGCCGAAGAAGGCGACCACCGACCAGTGGCTCGAGGTCATGCGCCAGTGGGCGCTGCTCGGCGGCCGCGGCACGGCGACGATGATGTTCGGCCACGTCGAGACCGACGCCGAGCGCATCGAGCACCTGCAGCGCGTGCGCGAACTGCAGGACGAGACCGGCGTGTTCACGGCGTTCATCCCGTGGACCTACCAGCCCGACCACACGCCGCTCGGCACGCAGCTGCTGGCCGAGCGCGGCGGCCAGAAGGCCACCGTTGCCGAGTACCTGCGCACGCTGAGCCTGGCGCGGCTCTACCTGCAGAACGTGCCGCACGTGCAGTCGAGCTTCGTCACGCAGGGCATGAAGACCTGCCAGGTCGGCCTCTCGATGGGCGCCGACGACTTCGGCTCGGCGATGCTCGAGGAGAACGTCGTCAGCTCGGCCGGCTGCACCCACCCGACGTCGATCCCCGAGATCGAGCGCCACATCAAGGACGCCGGCTTCGTGCCGCAGCGACGCAACATGCTCTACCAGCCGGTCGAGACGCCGCCGACCGACAGGTTCGGCCGCCCCCTGGGCCAGGCGAAGGCCGTCGTGTCGAAGGTCGAGGCCTGACGCCTTTCGCCCGCAGTACCGCCATGCCCTACGTCAACATCCAGATCACGCGCGGCGCGACGCGCGAGCAGAAGGCGCAGCTGGTCAAGGACGTCACCGACTCGCTGGTGCGCGTCTTGGGCAAGAAGCCCGAGCACACGCACGTGGTGATCCAGGAGATCGCCGAGGCCGACTGGGGCTTCGCCGGCCTGCTCACCGACGACTGGAAGAAGGCGCAGCCGCCGGGCTGAGATCGCGCGGGCTCAGACGAGTTCCGCCAGCAAGCGGGCGGCCGGAGCCACGCGCACCCCCTCGGGCGACACGAAGTCCTTGGTGCCGGCGAGCGAGACCTGCCAGGCAGCGGCGGCCGGGTACTTCGCGTGCAGGTAACGCACGCCGGGATCGACCGGAGCGTCGCCCAGTTTCGTCTCGACCAGCAGGATCGGCCGTCGGCCGTCGACGACGACGAAGTCGACCTCGCGGCCATCGGTGTCGCGGAAGTAACGCAGCTCGTAGTCGCGCCCCTCGACGTCCTGCTGCCAGTGCACCCATTTCAGCAGGTGGCTGGCGACGACGTTCTCGAAGCGCGCGCCTTCGTCGGCGACCACGGACCAGTCCCAGTGGTAGTGCTTCTGCGCCTTCTTGATCGCCCGGACCTTCGGCGTGCCCAGCGGCGACAGGCGGTAGATCGCATAGACGCGTTCCAGCACGTCGAGCCAGCGCGCCAAGGTCCGGTGCGCGACCTGCAGATCCTCGCGCAGCGCATTGATGGACAGCAGGGAGCCGACCAGTTCGGGCAAACGCCCCATCAGCAGCTCGAGCGCGCCGAGATCCAGCACGCGCTCGAGATCGACGACCTCGTCGCGCACCAGCCTGGTGCGGTACTCACGCGACCAGCGGCGCGCCTCCCGCTCCGAGCCGCCGAGGAAGGGCTCCGGGAAGCCACCCAACGTCACCAGCGAGCGCAACTCCCGCGTCGACTCCATGCCGAGCTCGGCGAACGAGAACGGATGCAGGCGCAGCAGGTGGTAGCGACCCTGCAGCGAGTCCCCGCCGCGGCGGTAGTGGTCCAGGCGCGCGCTGCCAGCGACCAGGATCCGCTGCTGTGCACGCCGGCCGTCCCACAGTCCCTTCAGCCAGTTGCGCCACCGGTGGTACTTGTGGATCTCGTCGAGCACCCAGAGGTGACTCGCGGGCAGTTCGCCCGCCAGCAACCGCGAGCGGTCGGTGGCAATGTCCCAGTTGCGGTAGCCATCGCCGAGTCCAGGCATGGCCTTCGCCATGGTCGTCTTGCCGACCTGCCGCGGTCCGGCGACGAACACCATCTTGCGATCCAGGTCCCGCTGCACGACCGGCAGCAGGCTCCGACTCGGCACGGCAGCGGGCACTGAGGAATTGTAGCACGGTCCAAATCGTCTGCCAACGTTGTTGCACACGGTCCAAAACGTCCGTGAGACCAGGACGGCTGGCGGGAGCCCGATCGGCAGCCCGCCGGTCGGCGCGCCTTCACCGAGGCAGCGTGTAGCCGGTCAGCTCCAGGTAGCCGCGGCCCTGCACCGGCCGGCCGGCGCGCGTGCCGCGCACGGCGACCGCGCCTTCCCAGTAGCGCACGACGACGTGCAGCTCCTGGTCGGCCAGCAGCGGCTCGACCACGAGGTCGAACGCCGGCGTGCGCGACGCCAGCCGGAAGCCGGCCGGATAGCGGGCGCGGCCGTCGGGCGCCGTCCAGACGCCGGTCGGCGCCGCCGTGAGGTCGGCCGCCGCGAGCGGCGTCACGCTGCCGTCGGCGCCGATCAGGCTGCCGCGGCTCCACGGGTCGACGCTGCCGTCCCGCCGGCGCAGCTGGTACCACATCAGCTCGCTGCCGTCGTCGAGCTGCAGCGAGAACCAGTCCCAGCCGACCTGGTCGGGGCCGAGCGCGCTCGTCGACCACTCCCGATCGAGCCAGCCGAGACCGCGCACGTCGTGCCGTTCGCCGCCCACCTCGACCGTGCCCGCGAGCGGCAGCCGGGTCATCGAGTAGTAGATCGACGCGTTGCCGGGCTCGGCGCTCTTCCGGCTGAGGCCGCGCTCGCCCTGCAGCACCAGCGGCTTGCCGGGCTCGACCCGCAGCGCGAACGCGAACGCCGCGTCGCCGGCGCGCAGCTCGAGCGGCAGGAAGCCGTCGCCGTCCGGCATCGCCCGCATCGACCAGTCGGCGCAGACCACGCGGAAGGGCTCGCCGGCGGCCGGCCCCACCACTTCGCCGAGGCCCGCCGCCGCTCGCGCCAACCGTTCGGCATGGTGGAAGCGTCGGCCGTCGACGTCGGTGACGGCGGCATGCGCGAGCACGAGCTCGCGCGCCGCCAGGCGGGCCGGGCGCGCCGGCGCCGCCGCGGCGAGCGCCTGGCGGAAGAACACCAGCTGCACGCCGAAGCGCCGCCCGTTCGCGGCGTCGAGGTTGCCGGTCAGGTACCACCACTCGGTGCGGAACGCAGGGTGCGCGCCGTGGTCGCGCGGGAACTCGAGCTGTGGCGCCGCTTCGGCCCGCGCGAAGCCGGCCACATCGCCGCCGCCGAGCGCGTCCTGCACCGCCAGCGGCGGCAGGCCGCCGGGCGCCGCCGCCTCGCCGCAGGCAGGCGCGAGCACCAGCAGCGGGACGACCCAGGCGCGCATCGTCATGCCTCCCGCAGCACCTCGACGGGCCGCATGCGGGCGAAGCGCCACGCCGGCGCCACCCCGGCCAGCAGCGCGGCGCCGAGCGCCAGCGCCAGCGCCTCGAACACGGCGAGCAGCGGCACTTCGACGGCGACCAACGTCCAGCCGAACGAGACCCGGTTGACGACGTGGGCCAGCAGCTGGCCGAGCAGCACGCCGAGCGGCACCGCCATCACGCCCGTGGCAGCGCCGAGCAGCGCCGTCTGGCCGAGCACGACGCTGCCGATGTGCAGCGGCCGCGCGCCGAGTGCGCGCAGCAGGCCGACCTCCCGGCCGCGCTCGAGCTGCAGCGCGCCGAACGCGGCATAGATGCCGACACAGGCGACGCCGAGGCACAGGAGCCGCATCACGCCGGTGATCGCGAACGTGCGGTCGAAGATGGCGAGCGACGTCGTGCGGATGTCGCGCTGCGCCTGCACCTGCACCGCCTGCGGCGCCGCGGCCGCGGCGCGCCGCTGCAGTTCGGCGGCGACGGCGCGCGGGTCGGCGCCCGGCCGCACCTCGAAGCCGAGCGCGGTGATGCCGGCGCCGAGGTGTTCGCGGCAGAAGGCGTCGCCGGTGATCACTTCGCCGCGCTCCTTGCTGTAGTCGCGGTAGGTCGCCGCGACCGCGACCTCGACCGGCCCGCGGCCGGTCGCCAGCGTCAGCCGATCGCCGACCGCGAGCCGCCAACGGAACGCCAGCGGCTCGGACACCCAGACGCCCTGGCCGGAGGCCAACGCGGCGCGGCCGTTCGCGTCGTCGCCCGCCAGCAGCGGCCAGCCGGCGACCAGGGCCGGCGTCGGCTGCACGCCGACCACGTCGAGGTCGTCCTCGCCGCCGGCCGCGCGCACGCGCACGGTGCTGCGGCGGTAGGTCGTCACCGCCGCCACGTCGGGCGCCGTCACCAGCGCGGCGACGATCGCCGGCTCGATCGCCGCGCCGCGCTCCTCGACGCCACCGGGCACCGAGGCATAGACATCGGCGGGCAGCACCTGGCCCAGCCAGCCGGCGACGCTGCCGCGGAAACTCGCCACCAGCGTGGCGATGCCGATCGTCGTCGCCACGGCGAGCACCATCGCCGCGACCGGCAGCGCGAGATGGTCCTTCGCCGCCGCGGTGCCGCGCGCGACGTAGCGCACGAACGGGCCCGAGCGCGCGACGGCGCACCCCGCCACGGCGACCAGCCCGGCGAAGGCGTGCGGCACGACGACCACGGCGGCGACCAGCACGGCAAGCAGGCCCAGGTAGGCCTGCGCCAGGCGGCCGCCCGTGGTCGCCAGCAGCAGCGCGCCGACCGCGGCCGCCGGCAATGCCCAGGCCAGCGGCACGCCACGGCGCCGACCGGCGGCGCGCGCTCCGCCTTTCGCGCACGGCGTCACCGCGCGCGGCGGCGCGCGCCGGGCCCAGGCCGGCGAGCACGGCGACGGCGGTGCCGCCCAGCGCGGCGGCGAGCAGCGTGCCCGGATCGACGGCGAGTCCGACCGGCGAGAACGTGGCGTAGTGGTCGTTCAGCGAGCGCACCAACGGCCCCAGCAACGCCCGCGCGGCCACGACGCCGAGCAGCGCCCCGGTGGCGCTGCCGACGGCGCCGAGCACGGCCGTCTCGACCGCGACCGCCCAGCCCAGCGCGCGGCCCGGAGCGCCGAGCGCGCGCAGCACGCCGAACTGCGGTCGCCGCGCGACCACCGACAGCCGCATCGTCTCGTGCACCAGGAACGCGCCGACCAGCAGCGACAGGAGGCTCAGCGCGGTCAGGTTGACGGAGAAGCCGCGCGCCAGCTGCGCCAGCCCGCCGCGCCGGGCGCCGGCGGCCTCGACGCGCGCGCCCGGACCGAATGCCTCGCCGACCGCGGCGAGCATGCGCTCGGCAGCGCCTGCGTCGGTGACGCACAGATCGAGCGCATCGATGCGGTCGGGCCGCCCGTTCCACTCCTGCGCCGTGGCGATGTCGACGAGCAGCACGTCGGCGAGACCGGCGGCGACCAGCGGCGGCGGCGCGATCGCGCCGACGCAGGTGGCGGCGAACGGCCGCCCGGCCACGGCCACCGGCAGCGCGTCGCCGGGACCGATGCCGAGGCGCTGCAGCAGTTCGCCGGTGGCTACGAACCCGCCCGGCGTGGTCAGCAACGGCCCGACCGGCAACGGCGCCTGTTCGCCGCCGCCGACCCCGGCCCACGGCCGCAGGTCGGCGTCGGCCAGGGGGTCGATGCCGACCGCACGCAGGACCAGGCGTTCGCCGCGCCCTGTCACGCGCACGATCGCCCGCACGACCGGCGCCACGCCGCGGCCGCCGAGCCGCGCGCGCAGGGCGGCGTAGCCCTCGACGGGCAGCCCGTCAGGTCCGGCGCTGACCACGTGCGTGGCCCGGCCGGCCACCGTCGCCAGGGTGCGGTCGAACGCCTGTTCGGCGCTGCGCTGCGCCAGCTGCACGGCGGCGAGCAGCGCGGTGCCGGCGGCGATGCCGAGCAGCGTCAGCAGCGTCGGCAGCGGATGGCGCCGGTGATGCCGCAGCCCCTGGCGCAGGAGCAACCTCACGGCCGTGCCCCGGGGCGCGCTGCGTGCAGCACGCCGCCGTCGAGCCAGAGCCGCCGGTCGCAGAACGCCGCCGCCTGCTGGCTGTGGGTGACCAGCACCAGCGCGCAGCCGACCTCGCGGCGCACGCTCGCAAGCAGCTCGAGCACCGTCGCGGCCGCGGCATCGTCGAGGTTGCCGGTCGGCTCGTCGCACAGCAGCACGGCGGGTCGCGGCGCCACGGCCCGCGCCACCGCGACGCGCTGCTGCTCGCCGCCCGACAGGACGTCGGGGAAGGCCTTGGCGCGGTCGGCGAGGCCGATGCGCGCCAGCAGTTCGGCGGTGCGCGGGGCGATCGCGGCGGTGGGCACGCGCGCCAGTTCGAGCGGCAGGGCCACGTTCTCGGCCACGGTCAGGGTCGGCAGGAGGTGGAAGGCCTGGAACACGAAGCCGACCCTGGTCGCGCGCAGGGCCGCGCGGGCGCGTTCGCCGGCCGCGGCGACGTCGAGGCCGGCCGTGTGCACGCTGCCGCGGTCGACCTCGTCGATACCGGCGATCAGGTTGAGCAGGGTCGACTTGCCGGACCCGCTGCGGCCGAGGATCGCGACCGCCTCGCCGGGCGCGACGTCGAGGTCGACGCCGGCCAGGATGGTGCGCACGGTCGCGCCCTCGCGCACCGACTTGTGCACCTCCCGGAGGGAGACGACGGGCTCGGGCATCGACGGAGCTTCGCACACGGCGGGGGCTGGATGCACGTCTGGAGCAGGGCGGCACGCTCCCCGCGCGACCGGACGCGATTCCTGCCACCGCTCCAGGCCACGGCTCACCCTGGGGCATGGAGCAACCCCCGCGCCTGCTCGAACTCGTGCGCCGCAGCCTGCGCACCGAGCACTACAGCCCCCGCACCGAGGCGGCCTACACAGCCTGGATCGTGCGCTTCGTGCTCTTCTCCGGCCGGCGCCACCCGCGCGAACTCGGCGCCGCGGACGTCGAGCGCTTCCTGAACCATCTGGACAACGAGGGCAGGGTCGCCGCCGCGACCCAGAACCAGGCCCTCGCGGCGCTGCTCTACCTCTACCGGAAGGTGCTCGGCATCGACCTGCCCTGGCTCGACGGCCTGGTCCGCATCCCGCAGCGGCCGCGGCTGCCCGTCGTGCTGTCGAAGGGCGAGGTCGCCGCCGTGCTCGCCGAGCTGCACGGCACGGTGCGCCAGATCGCCGGCCTGCTGTACGGCTCCGGCCTGCGCCTGCTCGAATGCCTGCACCTGCGCATCAAGGACGTCGACTTCGACCGCCAGGCGATCACCGTGCGCTCGGGCAAGGGGGACCACGATCGACAGACCCTGCTGCCTGCGCCGCTGCGCGCCGACCTGCTGCGGTACCGCGACCAGCTCGACCGTCTGCACCGCCAGGACCTTCGGTGCGGGGCCGGTTGGGTCGAACTGCCGCACGCCTTGGCCGCCAAGCTGCCCCATGCCGGGCGCCAATGGGCCTGGCAGTGGTTCTTCCCCGCGACCAGGACCTACCTACACGAACCGACGGGGCAACGCCGTCGACACCACTTCCACGAAACCGCCGTGCAGAAGGCCGTGCACGATGCCGTGTTGCGCTCCCGCATCGCCAAGCGAGCGACCTGCCACACGTTCCGACACTCGTTCGCCACCCACCTGCTGCAGGATGGGACCGATCTGCGCACCATCCAGAAGCTGCTCGGGCACGCCGACGTGCGCACGACGATGGTCTACACCCACGTACTCGACCGCGGCCCGTTCGGGTTGCGCAGCCCGCTGGAGACGCTCGACCTCGCAGCCCCCCTGGCCACGGCGAGCCGCACACGGCTCGCGGCGGCAGGGGGCCAGGAGCCCCTGGACGCGACGGAGTTCGACAGTTCTGCCGAAGAGACTGCGCAGGGGGACGACCGTTGAATCGAGGGCAGTTGCAGCGATCCGCGAAGGCGATAGGCTGACGAGAAAGGCAGGAGGGCCAACTTCGGTTCTTCTGCCAAACTAGACGTTAGGCGCACCAGTGGACACTCCTCCCGCATCCAGTTTGCCGCAGATGGCCCTCGTCGATGCGTTGGCTGTGGCGGCTCGTCGAAGCGGGCGGCCGATCGCTCACGCGTGGAGTGCCAAGTACTTCTCTGCGACGGAGCTCGAGGCGAGGCTGGCCGAGGACCCCGCCGCGGCTCGGGATCTCGCTCGCTTTGAGCCGCACTGGAGGATTCAGTTTGCGGGCCGCGAGACCATCGCCGACGAGGGCTACGGGCCGATGTACATGCTCACTCTGGAGTTGTCCGACGACGTCCTGGTCTTCGGCGATGGATCTGCGATGACCTTCTTCGAGGTGACCAAGGGCGCCTAACATGTCGATGCAGGCGACGAGCCGCGAGGAAACCAACCGCGAGGGCTGAAGCCCGCGCACGCGGCTCGCGCCTGATCGACAAAGGCGTTGGGCGTAGCCGCCACATGCGATGACGCGAATCTGCCCGAACCCGATTCCATGGAGCAAGGTCTTCGATCGGCTCAGGGACTACGCGCGGATGCATCCGTGCATCCCGCCGAATCCGCCTACGCCCTTGATCCTAGCAGGCTGGGCCTACAGCAACGACGTCGAGAAGATGCGGCGCTGGCAGGAGACGCTTGGGTGGGCAAGCCAGAACGGCTGTTCTGATCTCATTTCGCTTCCGGAGACCGACTTCTACTGCGTCGACGTTCCGACGTCCTACACGGTTGGACCGCTTGGCGGCCCAATGTATCGGCCGTGGGACTTCGAGGAGAAGGATCGGCCCTCGCGTGAGGAGCTATCGGCGAGGCTCGCGACACTCGCTTCCGGCTGGGACGATATCGTTGGCCCCGAACTTGCGCGCGCAACTTGGCCACTCGCATTCTCGGGAGCCAAGGCTCGTCGCCTGCTTGTCCAGGCAGATCCGACGGTTACCCCACCGTGGGGCAGCTGGTCATGCCTGTCACCCGTGGAATCAGAGCGACGGATGTTCACGCGTTTCCGCGCATCGATCAACAAGGCGATCGCTCCTCATGAGGTTGATCACATTGACTTCAAGACTGATGGGCACGCCCAACAAGGCGCAGCAGCCGACGATCGCCCCCAAGCGGGCGATCGCGGCTGAGCGCCAAAGACGTTGGGCAGGCGCACCCCGTGAACGGTGAAGATCAAGACCGCCGAGTCCTTTGCGACATTGCCCGGAGCGCATTCGGGGTCGTCGACCGGCTACTCTCGCGCGATCAGCTGCTCTCGCGCGAGCTGAGATCATCCACGACAGGTTCGCGCCAGATCTACCGTGAGGAGTGCATCACCGTCGAAGTGGCCACGGAGCTTCGTGAGCGATTCCCTGAGCACGTCGAGATTACGCTCTTCACGCCTCCAGAAGAGACGCGGACCGGCGCGGACTGGTACTGGCGGTTCGAGAAGGACGGCGGCGCAATCCATGCGCGAGTTCAGGCCAAGCGAGTGCAGCGGACGGAGTTTGGCCAAGCCGATCCCGCAGGCCACGTTGAGATTGACCTGCCACAGTTGGACGACCTCTTGGACGGTGTTACGGGCATGGCTAGGGCTAGGGAGTTCGCTGAGTTGCAGGCTTGGGTGGCGACGTTCGTCCGCTTCCCAGCGAATCCACCGTGCGGACAAACGGACTTGCAGGGATGCAGCCGGCATAGCCACCACGCACGATGCGTCGTGGGGCAGCCATCCTTGTGGATCGCGCAAGCACGTGAGATCCGAGAGGTCGGACGGTCGAGGTTGCAGGCTCGCGACGTTGTCAAGCTCTCGCTGCGCCTGGACTGCATTCTCCCCTGCATCGACGGGCAGGACGATGGTCGCGGGCCGTCGACCAAGGGCTTCGCATTGCTGAGCGGTCTGCCCCCGTACCAAGACTGCGTAGCGGCCATCGAGGCGGATGTCCGCATGCGCAAGGAGTTCGAGGGTGCACTACGGATTAGAATCTAGGCGCTGGCCAACTCCACGCAGCAGCCGACGGACCGCGCGATCACGCAACCGCGAGATCAAGCAACACCGCGCGCGGCTCGCGGCTGAGCGTGAGAGACGTTGGGCAGGCAAGCCGATGACACTGCTTGAGGTTCTCAATCCGAGGATCACCTGGCGGGGCACCATTCTCGCGGGACTCGTCGGGTTGCCCGTCATGCTCGTGGTTCTCTGGCTCTGGGATCCCTTCGGGCACCGAGAGATCGAGGGAAAGCTGCGATTGGGATTGACCGAGCCCGAGGTGGTCCGATTGCTCGGCGAGGCGCCGGCTCTCACGTACGACCGCGCGACTGCTCCGGCCGACTACTACGTCGAGGGCTGGTCTCGGAAAGAGCGGGCGATCACTCACCGAGTGCTGATCTTCCGGCTGGGCGAGCCAATCTGCTACGTGTGGCTCGACGAGCGCGGGCTCGTCGAGGACTTCTATGTCGGAGGATCGTAGGATGCTGCCCAACAAGACCATGCAAGCGACGATCGGCGCGTTCATGCAACCGAGGCGGGAGAGCAACCGAGGCTCCAGACGCCACGCGCGTAGTCGCGCAAGAGGACGCCAGACCCAGCCCTAGCTTCTTGGGCGCATCAGGAAGGCGTGTGGGTAGCTCTGGCTGGCAAAGCTGACGGTTCGCGGCCGCAACACGCCCAGGCGCGGGACAGCCGGTGCCGCGCGGTCGTCGGCGCACGTTGCGCCGCCCTTCCCGGAAGCCTCGCAAGTGGCCTCGAACTGGCCGCTTCGAGAGGCTTCGGGAAAAGGGAAGAGGAAGGTAAGCGCT
>JAHBXX010000032.1 GCA_019636245.1 Planctomycetota bacterium
CCCCGCCCCGGCCCCGGCCCCGGCGCCGCCGGCCGGGGACGCCGCGATCCTCCTGCCGGGACGGGCGCTGCGCGAACTTTCGCCTGCGGCCCGGGGCACCCTGCTCGCGGTCGTCGGCCGCCTGGTGCCCGAGCGCCCGGTGCCGCCGGCGCGCCTGCTGGCCGTCGACGTCGACGCGGCTCCGGACGCGATCGCATCGCTGCTGCGCTGGTTGCCCTGACCGGCTGCGGGCAGGCGTCGCCCCCCGGGCCGGACCGGGAGTTGATCCGCGCGCCATTGCCCCTACACTCCTCGCCCCGCTGTGCGCCCACGCGCAGCCCCGGAGCGCCATGAAAGCCGACATCCACCCCAAGTACGTCGAGTGCCAGGTCTCCTGCGCTTGCGGCAACAAGTTCCTCACCCGCTCGGTCAAGAGCGAGATCCGCACCGACATCTGCTCGGCCTGCCATCCCTACTACACCGGCGCGCAGAAGTTCGTCGACTCGGCGGGCCGCGTCGACAAGTTCCTGAAGCGCTACGGCAAGACCAAGGAAGGGGCGAAGGCCTAGGTGCCGGGCGGTAGCGACGGAGGCATCACGGCATGAGCCGTCTGCGTCCGCGCGTCCGGCAGAAGCTCGACGGGCTGGTGGCCCGGCTCGAGCAGCTGCTCGCCCAGGTCGCCGACCCCGGCGTGCTCGCGCAGGTCGATCGACTGGGCGCTCTGCAGCGGGAGATCGGCACCCTGATGCCGGTCGTCGACCGCTACCGCGCCTTCCAACGGCTCGAGCGGGACCTCGACGAGCACCGCGCCCTGCTCGAGGGCGCCGATCGCGAACTGGCCGAGCTGGCGCGCAGCGAACTGCCGCAGCTCGAGCAGCGCGCCGACCGCGAGGCCGAGGCCCTGGTCGATGCCCTGCTGGCCGACGGGCCGGACGACCGGCGCGACTGCATCGTCGAGATCCGCGCCGGCACCGGCGGCGAGGAGGCGGCGCTGTTCGCGCGCGACCTGTGCACGCTCTACCAGCGGTTCGCCCAGCGCCAGGGCTGGACCTTCGAGCCGATCCACAGCACCCCGGCCGAGCAGGGCGGCTTCAAGGAGATCGTGTTCGCGCTGCACGGCGACCACGTGTTCCAGTCGATGCAGTTCGAGTCCGGCGGCCACCGCGTGCAGCGGGTGCCGGAGACCGAGGCGAAGGGGCGCGTGCACACCTCGGCGGCCACGGTCGCCGTGCTGCCCGAGGTCGAGGACGTCGAGGTGCACCTCGACGAGAAGGATCTGCGGGTCGACACCTACCGGTCGAGCGGCGCCGGCGGCCAGCACGTCAACAAGACCGAATCGGCGGTGCGCATCACGCACCTGCCGACGGGCACCGTCGTCGCCTGCCAGGAAGAGCGCAGCCAGTTGAAGAACCGGCAGCGGGCGATGAGCCTGCTGCGGGCGCGCATCCACGAGGCGCAGCAGCGCGCGGCCGACGCCGCCCGGGCGGCCGAGCGGCGCGAGCAGGTCGGCAGCGGCGACCGCAGCGACCGAATCCGCACCTACAACTTCCCCCAGGACCGCCTGACCGACCACCGCCTCAACCGCAACTTCGCGCTGTCGCAGGTGCTCGAAGGCAAGCTGGAACCGGTGGTGGAGGGCCTGCTCGTCGACCGCCGGCAGCGGCGCATCGAGGAGCTGTGAGGGCGACCTCGCCGCCGGGGAGCGGCCCGCGGCGTTGCCGCGTGGCGCCCGACTCGCGCCGGTTCCTGCGTGACTGGCGGTCGCCGTCACGCCACGATCGGCACGCTCTTCCCCCTCTCCCCATCCGACGACCGGAGCACGAACGATGACCGACGCGGGCAACCCCCCGGAACTCGCCACCCTCGAACCCCTCGAGCCGCTGGACGGCGGCGGCGCGGCCGCGTCCGGCCCCGCCGCAGGCGACAGCTCGCTGCAGGCGCTGCGGTCCAGCCTGCCGGCGCCAGCCTTCAATCCGTTCTGCCGCGACAAGACCTTCTACCGGTTCCTGTTCGCCGGCGTGCTGATGCTGCTCGGCTGCCTGATGCCGTTCGGCGTCGACTACCAGCAGCTCGGCTACAAGACGATGTCGGGCGCCTGCTACCTCGTGATCGCGGTGGCGATGGTGTGGACGTGGTGGGGCGCGATCCACAACAACCGGTCGACGACGGCAAGCCTCAAGTGGCTGCTCGCGTCGGCCATCCCGTTGGTCGCCGGCATCCTGGGGCTGGTCGCCTACGATCCCGAGGCGGCGCTGGCGACGGCCCAGCAGGCCGGGTTCCTGCCGTCGACGGCGGCGGTCAGCACCTGGAAGACGCTGTTCGCGGACATGTTCGCGGCCGGCCGGCCGAGCGCCGAGGCGGCGCAGGCGGCGGCGAAGGTCGAGAACTTCTGGCGCCTGCACGGCGTCGGCAAGATCTTCGTGCTGGTCGGCGCTCTCGTGGCCGAACTCGGGTTCTTCGGCGGCGTGCTCGGCGGCGCGAAGAAGAACAAGCAGGACAAGAAGGCCATGCAGATGGCCGCGACCCCGCGCAAGCGCCGGTGAATCCAGGCCGCGCCGGCAGCGGCGGGGGAGCCCGGGACGGGGCCCACACCGTGCTCAGCGTGCTGCGCGGCGCCGAGCAGTGGCTGCAGCGCCGCGGCGTCGACGCGCCGCGCCGGTCGGCCGAGCTGCTGCTCGGCAAGGTGCTCGGCGTCGGCCGGCTGCAGATGTACCTGGCGCACGATCGGCCGCTCGACGAAGCCGAGCGCGCGGCGATGCGACAGCTGGTCGCGCGGCGCGCCGCCGGCGAGCCGGTCGCCTATCTGCTCGGCAGCTGGGCCTTCCGCGGCCTCGAGCTCGAGGTGTCGCCGGCGGTGCTGATCCCCCGGCCCGAGACCGAGGGCCTGGTCGACCTGGCGCTGGCGCGCGCCCCGCGCGGGGCGCGTGTGCTCGACCTCGGCACCGGCAGCGGCGCCATCGCGCTCGCCCTGGCGATGGAGCGGCCCGACCTGCGTCTCGTCGCCACCGACCGGAGCCGCAACGCGCTGACGGTCGCCGCCGGCAACGTCCGCCGCCATGGCGTCGGCGACCGCGTCGAACTGCGCGCCGGCGATTGGTGGGAGGCGGTCGCGGGCGAGGCGCCGTTCGACCTCGTCGTCGGCAACCCGCCCTACATCGACCCGCAGGCGCCGGCGGGACTCGCTGCCGACGTCGCCGCGCACGAGCCGCCGCTGGCGCTCTACACCGCGCCCGGCGACCCGGCGTCGTGCTACCGCGCCATCGCCGCGGGGCTGGCCGGGGGCCTCGCTGCCGGCGGGTCCGTGGTGCTGGAGACCGGCGTCGGCGCCAGCGAACCGGCGCTGCGTTGCCTGCGGGAGCAGGCGTTCCTGGTCGACGTGCAGCTCGTGCCCGACGCCGCGGGGATCGATCGCTACCTGCTGGCGCGCCGGCCCTGAGCGGCGGCGGCGGTCAGCGGGCCTTCTTCGCCTTGGCGACGTAGTTGCGGATCGCGGCGCGCGTCACCGGCTGGATCTCGGTGAAGTAGACCGCGAGATCCCACTTCGGCCCGCTGCGCGAGGGGGTGTGGCCCAGCTTCTCGCAGCGCACCACGGCACCCTGCACGTGGTGCACTTCCGTCGCGCCGGGCAGCGCGAAGTCGAGCGCGACCTGCGTCATCTCGGGCAGCTCCTCGAACGACGTGCAGGCGAGGCCGATCTCGGAGATGTCGCGCAGCACGGCGGGGGCGTCGGTCGGCCGCGGCGAGAGCCGCACCGGGAACGCGCCGAGCGCGCGCACCGCGCGCCGGCGTTCGGACTGGGGGGTCGGCGAGGTCACGGCGGAACAGTATCGGCGTTCCGGCGCGGTCGCTAGGATCCGGCCAGCGGGCCGCGCCTGCTCACTCCGACCGGCGGACCCATCCCGATCCCGACCAAGGCACCCCCGTGGCCAACTACAACAAAGTCATCCTCCTGGGCAATCTCACGCGCGACGTCGAACTGCGCCACACGCAGAGCGGCATGGCGCTGGCGAAGTTCGGCATGGCGATCAACCGCAAGTGGTCGCAGAACGGCGAGCAGAAGGAGTCGACGTGCTTCGTCGACCTCACCGCGTGGGGCCGCCAGGCCGAGGTGCTGAGCCAGTACGTGCGCAAGGGCAGCCAGCTGTTCGTCGATGGCCGGCTGGAGTACTCGACCTGGGAGGCCGAGGGCGGCGGCAAGCGCAGCAAGCTCGAGGTCGTGGTCGAGAACTTCCAGTTCGTCGGCGCGCCGCGCGGCGCGGGCGGCGGCGAGGAAGGCGGCGGACGCGGCGGCGCGGCGCGCCGGCCGCAGGCCGCCGGCGGCAACGAGGGCGCCAGCGAAAACGTCGACTACGGCGACATTCCGTTCTGATCGCTTCCCGCCGGCAACCGGCGATCGCATGGCGGGATGCGCGCGGCGGGCGGCGGCGCGGCCGGGGTCTCGGTCCGAGGCCCGGCCGCCCTTGCTTGCTACGCGCTCGGGCTGGCGTAGCCTTTGGCCGCCCAGGTCCCGTCCGCACCGAGCCCCGCCCTTGCCCACACCCTCCCGCCGACCGCTGCGCGACCTCCTGTCCGCGAGCCTCGCCCTGTGCCTGCTGCCGTCGTTGGTCGGCCAGGGGCCCCCGCCCGGTTTCACCTACGAGATCGTCGTGCCGCCGGGCTCGGGGCTCAGCAACGCCACGGCGATGGCGTTCGCGCCGGACGGCCGGCTGTTCCTGACCGAACGGGTCACGGGGCGCATCCGCGTGGTCAGGGACGGCGTGCTGCAGCCTTCGCCCTGGGCCACCCTCGCCGTGTGGAGCGGCGGGTCGTGGGCCGAGCAGGGGTTGCTCGGCATCGCCATCGATCCCGACTTCCTGCAGAACCGCTACGTCTACGTCTACTACACGGATTCCGGCCAGGAGAACCGCATCGCCCGCCTGCAGGAGCAGAACGGCGTCGGTACGAACCTGACGGTGCTGTCGCCGAATGGCGCCATCCCGTCGATCCAGTACCACAACGGCGGCCCGCTGCTGTTCGGCCGCGACGGCACGCTGTTCGTCGCCACCGGCGACGGTCTGTTCGGCGCCAACGCGCAGGATCCCGGCGAGTGGCGCGGCAAGGTGCTGCGCTTCGAGGTGCCCAACCTGACGGTGCCGGCGAACAACCCGTTCCCGGGCAGCCCGGTCTACTCGCTCGGCCACCGCAACCAGTTCGGCCTCGCGCTGCACCCGGTGACCGGCGACCTGTTCCAGACCGAGAACGGCGGCGCGCTGATGGACGAGATCAACCGCATCGAGCCCGGCGGCAACTACGGCTGGCCGAGCGTCGAGGGCCGCGAGGTCGCGCCGATGCCGCAGTTCGTCGATCCGCTGGCCTGGTACCAGCCGACCACGGCGCCGACCGGGTGCACGTTCTACGCCGGCAACAACTACCCGCCGGGCTACCAGAACGTCTTCTTCTTCACCTGCTGGAACCACGGTCGCGTGCGCGCCGTCACGCTCGACGCCGCGGGCCAGAACGTCGCCGCCGAGACGATCTTCCACGACCAGCCGGGTTCGGGCTACGCGGTGACGATGGGGCCGGACGGCAACCTCTGGTACCTGACGAACCAGTTCGGCGGCTACGGCGCCGACGAGATCGGCCGCTACGTGCACCAGAACGAGCCGCTGCCGTCGCTGAACGTGATGGCGACGTCGAACCGCTGCGTCGGCGGCTCGATGACGATCTGCGTGCACGGGCACACGGGCGGCATCGCCGGCACGTTCCTGTCGCTGCAGCGCCTGCAGGCGCCGCTGCCGACGCCGTGGGGCAATGCGTGGATCCTGCCGGACGCGAGCCTGCCGGCGTTCGTGCTCTGGGGCGACGACCGCGGCTACCTCGCCTGGCAGGTGGCCAACGATCCGACGCTGCTCGACCTCGAGGTGCAGTTCCAGGCGGTCGAACTGTCGCCTGCGGGCGTGCTGACGCTGACGAATCCGGCCACCTTCGTGCTGCGCGGCTGACGGCGCGGCCGGGCGCCGGCGCCGTTCGCGGCCGCGGCTACTTCGCCTTCTGCGCCTTCTTCCAGGCGTCCTTCAGCGTCACCGTGCGGTGGAACACCGGCGCGCCCGGCCGGCTGTCGACGTGGTCGCAGTAGAAGTAGGCGAGGCGCTCGAACTGGTAGGACTCGCCGCCGGTCGCGGCCGCCAGGGCCGGTTCGCACCTGCCGGTGACCACGCGCCGGCTCTGCGGGTTCAGCAACCGCAGGAAGTCGCCGCCGTCCGCCCGCGCCGGGTCGGGGTCGGTGAACAGGTGCTCGAACAACCGCACCTCGGCGTCGACGGCGTCGGCGACCGCCACCCAGTGGATCGTCGCCTTGACCTTGCGCCCGTCCGGGGCGTTGCCGCCGCGCGTGGCCGGATCGTAGGTGCAGCGTACCGCGGTCACGTGGCCGGCGGCGTCCTTGTCGACGCCGGTGCAGGTGACGAAGTAGCCGTAGCGCAGCCGCACCTCGCGGCCGGGCGCGAGGCGGAAGAAGTCCTTCGGCGGGTGTTCGAGGAAGTCCTCGCGCTCGATCCAGAGTTCGCCGCGGAACGGCACGCGCCGCGCGCCGGCGCCGGGATCCTCGGGGTTGTTCTGCGCCTCGACGTGCTCGACGTGGTCGCCGCCCGGTCCGCCGGGCCAGTTCTCGATCACCAGCCGCAGCGGGTCGAGCACGGCCATGCGGCGCGGCGCGACCCTGTTCAGGTGGTCGCGCACGAAGTACTCGAGCAGTTCGATCTCGTGCGTGCTGTTGAACTTGGCGACGCCGACGTGCCGGCAGAAGGCGACCAGCGCCGCCGCCGGGTAGCCGCGCCGCCGCAGGCCGCGCAGCGTCGGCATGCGCGGGTCGTCCCAGCCGTCGACGTGGCCACCCTCGACGAGCTGCAGCAGCTTGCGCTTGCTGGTCAGCAGGTAGGTGACGTTCAGGCGCGCGAACTCGATCTGCTGCGGCTTGTAGATGCCCAGCGCGTCGCAGAACCAGTCGTACAGCGGCCGGTGGTGCTCGAACTCCAGCGTGCACAGCGAATGGGTGATGCCCTCGATCGAATCGCTCTGGCCGTGCGCCCAGTCGTACATCGGGTAGATGCACCAGCGGTCGCCGGTGCGCTGGTGCGGCAGCCGGCGGATCCGGTACATCACCGGGTCGCGCAGGTTCAGGTTGCTGTGCGCCATGTCGATGCGGGCGCGCAGCACGCGGCTGCCGTCGGCGAACTCGCCGGCCCGCATGCGGCGCAGCAGGTCGAGGTTCTCGGCCGGCGAGCGGTTGCGGCAGGGACTGTCGGTGCCCGGCGAGGTCAGCGTGCCGCGGTGCCTCGAGATCGTCTCGGCGTCCTGGTCGTCGACGTAGGCGAGCCCCTTGGCGACCAGCTGCTCGGCCCAGGCGTAGAGCTGGTCGAAGTAGTCGGCCGCGTAGTACATCGCGTCCCACCGGAACCCGAGCCAGCGCACGTCGGCCATGATCGCGTCGACGTACTCCTGGTCCTCGGCCTCCGGATTGGTGTCGTCCATGCGCAGGTGGCAGCGGCCGCCGAACTCCTGCGCGATCGAGAACGACAGCGTGATCGCCTTCGCGTGGCCGATGTGCAGGTAGCCGTTGGGCTCCGGCGGGAAGCGGGTCACGACCTGCTGCACCCGGCCGGACTGCAGGTCCGCGCGCACCCGGTCGCGGATGAAGTCGGAGGCGGGTTCGGCGGGCGGGCGGTCGTTCATCGCCGGCACGATCGCGGCTGCGCGCGGCGAATGCAATGCGAGGCCGCCCCGGCGAACGGCCGGTATGCTGTCGGCCCCGATGACGGCGACGAGGCCAGCGACCGAGCCACGACAGGATCCCCATGCCGCGCTGCCGCGGCCGGATCGGCACAAGCCGCGCTGCGGTCCGGTGCGCAAGTCGCGCGTCGGCGGCAAGCGGGCCATGGTCCTGATCGGCGTGCACGTGCTGATCGGCCTGCACTTCCTGCACTGGGCGCTGACCGGCAGCTCGGTGACGCCGGTCGAGCCGTCGGAGGCGATGGAGACGTTCGAGCTGGGCCGGATCAACGCCGGGTTCCTGCTGTTCGTGGCCCTGATCGCCAGCACGCTGGTGTTCGGGCGCTGGTTCTGCGGCTGGGCCTGCCACATCGTCGCGCTGCAGGACCTGTGCGCCTGGCTGCTCGGCCGCATCGGCCTGAAGCCGCGGCCGGTGCGTTCGCGGCTGCTGGTGCTGACGCCGTGGGTGGTCGCCGGGCACATGTTCCTGTGGCCGCACGTCGAGCACTGGCTCGACGCGGTGCAGAAGCCGATGCCGGCGGTCGCCGACTGGCAGCTGGCGCTGGTCACCGACGACCTCTGGCGCACGTTCCCGAAGTGGATCATGGCGCCGATCACCATCCTCGTGGTCGGCTTCCTGATCGTCTGGTGGCTCGGCGCCAAGGGCTTCTGCACCTACGGCTGCCCCTACGGGGCGTTGTTCACGCTCGCCGACCGGGTGGCGCCGGTGCGCATCAAGGTGACGTCCGCCTGCGACGCCTGCGGCCACTGCACCAGCGTCTGCACGAGCAACGTGCGCGTGCACGAGGAAGTCGCCAAGCACCGGCAGCTGGTCGACCCGGGCTGCATGAAGTGCCTCGACTGCGTGTCGGTGTGCCCGAAGGACGCGCTGTACGTCGGCCTGGCGATGCCGAAGCCGTTCGCGGTCAGCCAGCAGCGCATCCAGGCCCGCGCCGACTTCGGCTGGCCGGAGGAGATCGCGCTGGCGGCGATCGCCTTCGTCGCGGCGCAGTGGACGTTCCGCGGCGCGTGGTTCGGCGAAGGCGTCCCGTTGCTGCTCGCGGTCGGACTGGGCGTGATCACCGCCGTGTTCGCGCTGCTGGCCTTCCGCCTGTGGCGTCGCCGTGAACTGACGTTCCAGCACACGGTGCTGAAGCGGGACGGGCGGCTGTCGCGCGCCGGGCGGTGGGCCGTGGTGCTGCTCGCGGCCTGGCTCGGGTTCACGGTGCACACCTTCGTCGGCCAGCGGCTGCGGGCGGGGGCCGTCGCCGAGGCACGGCAGCCGGTGCGGGTCAGCATCTACGGCGGCATTCCGTTCGACGCCGCGGCGGCCGAGGCCGCGCTGGCGCGCGTCGACCGGGCGGCGGCCTGGGTCGCGTGCGCCGACCCCGAACTGCGCGAACTGCGCGCGCTGCTGCGCGGTTCGCTCGGCCGCCACGGCGACGCCGAGGCCGAACTGGCGGCGCTGCTCGCCGGCCACGGCCACCTGCTGCACCAGGAGTCCAGCATGGCGCTGGCCAGCTACTGGCTGCGCGACCCGGCCCGTCAGGACCTCGCCGAGCAACTGCTGCGCGGGGTGATCGCCCGCAATCCGGCCAATCCGGTGGCGCCGGCCCTGCTGCAGCGGCTCGAGGCGCTGCGGCAGCGCTAGCCGAGGGCCGGCGGGGCGGGGGCGTTCAGCCGCGCCGCGGCGCCCAGCGCGACACCAGCCAGCCGCTGGCGAGCACGGCGAGGCAGCCGATGACGTTGAACCACAGGAACTCGACCTTCCAGGTGCAGCGCACCACCAGCACCGCCACCATGCCGCAGAGCAGGCCGATGGTTCCTGCCCGGCCGCCGGCGCGCGGCACCAGCAGGGCCAGCGCGAAGATGCCGAGCAGGCTGCCGTAGAAGTACGAGCCGAACTCGTTGATCTGCTCGACGACCGAGCCGCCGCCGGCGAACAGGGTCGCCATCAGCGTCGCCAGCGCGCCCCAGGCCAGGGTCAGCAGGCGGCCGACCCGCAGGGCGTGGGCCTCGCTGCAGCGTGGCCGCAGCCAACGGCGGTAGACGTCGATGACGGTGGCGCTGGACAGCGCGTTCAGCACCGAGTCGATGCTCGACATCGCCGCGGCGAAGATCGCCGCGACGATCAGACCGAGCACGACCGGCGGCATGCGGTCGAGGATGAAGCGGCAGAAGATGTCGTTGGTGTCGGGGTCGTCCTTGGGCCGCCCGTTGGCGTCGACGGCGCCGCCGACCAAGGTGCGCGCCTCGCGGCGCAGCGCCGCCACGGCGCGCACCGAGGCCTGGTAGTCGCGCAGCGCCGCCGGATCCGCCGCCGGTCGGCCGGGCACGGCCGCGAGGCGCTGCATCTGCGTGCGGCGCTCGTCGACCGCGGCGGCGAAGCGCCGCTCGAGTTCGGCCACCTGCGGCGCCAGCGCGGCGCTGGCGGCGCGTTCGACGTGCGCCGTCTTGTAGAGCATCGGCTGGCCGTGCACGGCGTAGAACAGCCACATCAGCACGCCGATCAGCAGCACCAGCACCTGCATCGGCACCTTGGCGACGGCGGACATCAGCAGGCTGAGCCGGCTCTGCCGCGCATCCTTGCCGGTCAGCAGGCGCTGCGCCTGGCTGTGGTCGCAGCCGAAGTAGCTGAGGTGCAGGAACAGGCCGCCGAACAGGCCGGACCAGAGGTTGTACTTCTCCTCCCAGAAGCTCGGGGTGCCCCTGCCCGCGGCGGCCTCCGTCCAGGTGCGCGGCCACAGCGCCGCGTGCTCCGGTTCGACCTCGAGCGCATTGAGCTTGCCGGCGGCGCCGGCGAGCTCGAGCAGCCGGCCGCCGGCGAACGTGGGCAGCAGGTCGCGCAGCAGCACGAACAGGATCAGGCCGAGGCCGAGCAGGATCACCGTCATCTGCTTGACGTCCGTCCAGATCACCGCGGCGACGCCGCCGACCACGGTGTAGAGGGTCGCCAGGGCGCCGATCACGACCACCGACTGCCAGGTCTCGAGGCCGATCATCGCGCTGAGCGCCACGGCCGGGGCGTAGATCACCACGCCGAGCGCGAGGCAGCGCGAGGCCAGGAAGATCACGCTGGCCAGGGTGCGCGTCACCGGCCCGAAGCGTTCCTCGAGGTACTCGTACGGCGTCAGGATCGCGCGGCTGCGGTAGAGCGGCACCAGGAAGATGCACAGCAGCACCATGGCGAACGGCAGGCCGAAGTAGGTCTGCACGAAGTCCATGCCGTGTTCGTGACCCTGGCCGGTCGTGCCGAGGATGGTGATCGCGCTCGCCTGCGTCGCCATGATCGACAGCCCCGCGGCCCACCACGGGATGCGCCGGCTGCCGGCGAAGTAGCCTTCGAGGTCCTTGGCCGATCCGCGGCGCCGCACGCCGTCCCAGACCACGTAGGCGAGGAACGCGGCGAAGACGATCCAGTCGATCGGCCTCACGGCGGCCCCAGCGGCACGTGGAAACGCTCGGTGAACCACCACAGCGCGGCCATCACGGCTGCGGCGAGCGCGCCGACCAGCACGTAGACGCGCGGCCAGCTGCCGAGCGGCGGCGGCTCCGTCGGCTCCGTCGGCGCGGGCGTCGGCATCGCGGTAGCGAACCGCGGCCGTGCGCCGCGGTCCAGCCTCGAGGCGCGGATGGCGGCCGTTCGCCGGCGGTGGACGGCCGTGGACCCGGCCCTATGCTGCGGCCGATGGCGGACCCGATCTTCGACGACCTCAACGCGGAGCAGGCGGCGGCCGTCGCGCACGGGACCGGGCCGCTGATGGTGCTGGCGGGCGCCGGTTCCGGCAAGACGCGCGTCGTCACGCGGCGCATCGCCCGGCTGCTGCGGGACGGCGTGCCGAGCGACCGGATCCTGGCGATGACCTTCACCAACAAGGCCGCCGGCGAGATGGCGCAGCGGGTGGAACGGCTCGGCGGCGCCTTCGTGCGCGTGGCGACGTTCCATTCCGCCTGCGCCCGCTTCCTGCGCCGGGACGGCCACCGGCTCGGCTACCCGTCGGACTTCTCGATCTACGACACCCAGGACCGCGACGCCGTGATCAAGGAGCTGATGGCCGACCATGGCCTGGGCGGCGCCCAGCTCAAGCCGGCGGCGATCGGTCAGTGGATCAGCCGGCTGAAGAACGCGGCGCTGAAGCCGGCCGATGCACGGCTCGGCGAACACGACGTCGGCCGCGCGGTCGAGCGGCTGTGGACGCCCTACCACGAGCGCATGCACCAGCAGGGGGCGATGGACTTCGACGACCTGCTCGGCAACTTCCTGCGCCTCCTGCGCGAGTTCCCCGAGGTCGCCGAGCGCTACCAGCAGCGCTTCCCCTGGCTGCTGGTCGACGAGTTCCAGGACACCAACCGCATCCAGTACGACCTGCTGAAGCTCCTGTGCCCGGCGCCCGGCAACGTCTGCGTGGTCGGCGATCCGGACCAGTCGATCTACGGCTTCCGCGGCGCCGAGATCCGCAACATCCTCGACTTCGAGCGCGACTACCCGACCACGACGATCGTGCGCCTGGAGCAGAACTACCGCAGCTCGGCCAACATCCTGCGGGCCGCCGAGGCGGTGATCGCCCACAACACGCTGCGCAAGCAGAAGCAGCTGCGCACCGACAACCCGCCGGGCGAGCCGCTGCTGCGGCTCAAGGCGGGTGGCGCCGCCGAGGAGGCGAAGGCGATCGTCGACCGCATCCGGGAACTGCGCGACGAAGGCGCGCCGCTCGACCAGGTGGCGATCTTCTACCGGGCCCACTGGCTGTCGCGCGGCCTCGAGCAGGCGCTGAAGGACGCCGGCCTGCCGTACGAGATCGTCGGCGGCCTGACCTTCTTCGAACGGCGCGAGATCAAGGACCTGCTGGCCTACCTGCGCGTCCTGGTGAACCCGCTCGACGACGTCAGCATGGCGCGCATCGTCAACGTGCCGCCGCGTGGGCTCGGCAAGGCGGGGCTCGAGCGGCTGCGGCAGGCCGCGTTCGCCGAGGGGTTGTCGCTGCGGGAGGCCGTGGCCGAGCCGTCGCTGCACGCGGCGCTCGGCCCCAAGGCGAGGAAGGGTCTGCAGGACCTCGCCGCGGTGCTGGAGCGGGCCCAGGCGGCGGCCGCCAAGGGCGCGCATGCGGCGCTGCGCGTGCTGCTCGAGGGCACCGGCTATCTGCAGCACGCGACCAGCTTCGGCGACGCCGAGGACAGCACGCGCGCCGAGAACATCGCCGAACTGGTCAGCGACACCGTGCAGTACGACGGCGCCGACCGCGACGGCGACGGCGAGGGCGACGAGGCCGACCGGGGTCTCGCCGGCTACCTGCAGCACGTCGCGCTGCTGACCTCGGCCGACACCCAGGGGGAGGGGCCGGCGGTGCAGATGATGACCGTGCACGCCGCCAAGGGACTCGAGTTCGACCACGTCTCGATCGCCGGACTCGAGGAGGGCGTGTTCCCGAGCCTGCGCTCGGCCGAGGATCCCGAGGGCCTCGAGGAGGAGCGACGGCTGTTCTACGTCGCGCTGACGCGGGCGCGGCGCACGCTGCTGCTGGCGTCGGCGCGGGAACGCATGGTCGGCGGCAGCACCGAGTCGATGCGGCCGTCGCGGTTCCTGCGCGAGCTGCCGGCCGAACTGCTGGCGAACCAGGCGCCGTCGTGGCGCCGCTACGACGCCGACGACGACGGCGCGCAGAGCAGCGGCTGGAGCGTCCTGCCGGACCCCGAGGCCCTGGCGGCGCTGCGCCCCGGCGTGCGCGTCCGCCACGACCTCTACGGCGCCGGGGCGGTGCGGCGCCTCGCCGGTCGCGGCGCCAACGCGCGCGCCGTGGTGCGCTTCGACGACGGCGTCGAGCGCGAGTTCGTGCTCGAGTACGCGGGCCTGAAGCTGCTCGAGGACATCCAGTTTTGAGCCCGCGGGACGAACTGCTGGCGCAGCTGCGGGCGCTGCTGCGCCGCGTCGCCGCCGAGGCGCCCGAGCTGTGGCCGGAGCTGCGGCGCGAACTCGACGCGGCCGCCGCGCCGGCGATGGCGCCCGCGCCGGCCGCAGCGGACGCGTGGCAGGGCGTTCTGGGGGACAGCCCGGTGATGCAGGCCCTGCGCGTCCGCTGCGCGAAGTTCGCGGCAGCGGACGCGCCGGTGCTGCTCACCGGCGAGAGCGGCACCGGCAAGGAGCGCATCGCGCATGCGCTGCACGCCCTGAGCCGCCGCCGGCACGGCCCGTTCCTGGCCGAGAACTGCGCCGCGATCCCCGACGGCCTGCTGGAATCGGTCCTGTTCGGCCACCGCAAGGGCGCCTTCACCGGGGCGATCAAGGACCATCCCGGGCACTTCGTCGCCGCGCACGGCGGCACGCTGTTCCTGGACGAGATCGGCGAGATGAAGCTGCCGCTGCAGGCGAAGCTGCTGCGCACGCTGCAGGAGGGCGAAGTGCGTGCGGTCGGCGACAGCCGGACGCGCAAGGTCGACGTGCGGGTGATCGCCGCGACCAACCAGGATCTGGCGGCGGCGGTGCGCGGCAAGCGCTTCCGCGAGGACCTCTACTTCCGGCTCGACGTGCTGCGCATCGAACTGCCGCCGCTGCGCGCCCGCGGCGACGACGTGCTGCTGCTGGCGCGCCACTTCCTCGCCGCGGCGACGGCGGCCACCGGGCGGGTGCTCGAGCTCGGCCCCGACGCGCTCGCCGCCCTGCGCGGCGCGCGCTGGCCGGGCAACGTGCGCCAGCTGCAGAACGAGATGCAGCGGCTGGCGGCGCTGTGCGATGGGCCGGTCGTCACCGCCCAGGACCTGTCGCCCGAGCTGCGCGCGGCCGCCGGCTGAGCGCCGCGCCGCGCGCGGCCGGCCATCGGGCTACGCGTCGCCGGCGAGCGCTCCGCGCAGGACCTCGAGCGCCTCGGCGATCGCCGCGCGCAGCCGAGCCGTCTCGGCGGTCGCCGCGGCCTGCAGGCGCTGCACGCCGGCCACGATCTCGGCCTCGATGGCGGCGAGGTCGGTCGCCGCGCCGCGTGCCCGCCGGCGCCCGACCGCGGCGGCGGGGGCCGGGGCCGGCGACGCGGTCGCCGCGCCGGCGGTGGTCGCGGCCTTCGGCTTCGTGGCCACGGCGAGGCCGAGCAGCACGCGCGCGGAGTGCAGCGAGCGGCCCGCGAGCGGAATGCCGTGCAGGTCGGCCTCGGCGCGGAAGTCGCGCAGGCCGAGGTCGGGGTTCTGCTGCAGCTTGTGGATGCAGAACAGCACGCTGTCGCGCTGGCCGGGATAGCGGCGGCGCATGGCCTCCAGGAGCGCCTCCCACGAGTCGGTGGCGGGGGAAGCGGTGGCGGCGGGAGGGGTGGGTTCGAGGTCGGTCACAGGGGTTTGGGTCCCCTCGCGGAGCGAAGGGGCGGGCAGAGTGCAGCCGGGGGGGCGGGGCGTCAACGGTCGTGCCGGATCCCGGGCCGGCGGGCCGGCGCGGCGGAACGGGCGCCGCGGCGGACGGGCGCGGCACTACCATGCCCTGCGGCCGGCCGGCCGATGGGCGCCGGCGGCCGCCCTGCCATGCGTTCCTCGGTGCCGATCGTGCTGCTGCTGCTTGCGCTCGGCGCCGGCTTCGGCCTGCGGGCCTGGCTGCAGGAGGCGCCGGCGGCAGCGGGGGGTGCCGGCGGCGCCGCCGGCGCGGCCGGCGCGGGACCGCCGCAAGGGCACGTCTACAGCGGCGTCGCCGAGCAGCCGGACGATGTCAACCCGCTGACCGCCCACTCGCTGATCGCCCAGCGCATCCTGTCGCAGACGCACGATGGCCTGCTCGACTGCGATCCGGCGACGGGGACGTTGCGGCCGGCCCTGGCGAGCGCGTGGGAGGTGGCCGCGGACGGCGGCTCGTGCACGTTCACGCTGCGGCCGGACGTGCGGTTCGCGGACGGCGCCGCGGTGTCGCTCGAAGACGTCCTCTTCGCCTGGGAGCTGGCCAGGGGCGGCGCGCTGCCGCTCGGCTTCGCCGGGATCGCCTTCGACCACGTGGCCGCGGTCGAGGGCATCGACGCGCAGCGCTTCCGCGTGCACTTCCGCGGCCGGCACTACGCGGCCGTCCAGGTCGTCGGCGAATACTGGCCGGTGGTGCATCGGCGCTGGTTCGAGCAGCGGGTCGCCGAGGCCGCGGCGCGCGCCGGCATCGAGCCGCCGCCGCTCGCGACCGCCGCGTTCGCGCAGCTGCTCGGCCAGATCGACGACGAATGCGGTCCGGGCACCGGACCCTACGTGCTGCACAACCGGCCCGGCGGCCCGAGCGGCTGGCGGCGCGGCCACGAACTGGTGCTGACCCGCAACGAGCACTGCTGGCGCCGGACCGCGCGCCCCGGCACCTGGAACTTCGCCGGCCTGCGCTACCTGTTCCTCGATCCGGCGGCGGCCGCCAGCGCGCTGCTGCGCGGCGAACTCGACTGGTACAGCTCGCCCTCGGTCGACGACCTGCTGCAGGCCCGGCCGGCGCTCGGCGAGCGCTACCGGCGCGTCGAGTACGACTACCGGCAGCTCGGCGTCTACCGCATCGCCTGGAACTGCGGGCGGCCGCCGTTCGACGACCCGCGGCTGCGCCGGGCGCTGGCGCGGCTGCTCGACCTCGACAAGGTGCGCCGGGTGTTCGGCGGTCATGGCATCCCGGCGCGCGCGTTCGCGAAGCCGGACAGTCCCGAGTACCCGCGCGACGTCGAACCGCTGTCCTGCGATCTGCCGCAGGCGCGGGCGGAGCTGCGCGCGGCCGGCTTCGGGGCGGAACTCGGCCGCCCGTTGCGGCTGGTGCTGCTGGCGCCCGAGGGACCGGAGCCGATCCGCCGCACGCTCGACCTGTTCGCCGACGCCGCCCGGCAGGTCGGCATCGACCTCGACCTGCGGGTACGGGAGTGGAGCGTCTTCGTCGCCGAGAAGGCGCAGGGGGGCTGGGACGGGCTGTTCGTGCACCAGGCGTTCCGGGCGTGGGGCGATCCGTACGACTTCGTGCACAGCGGCAGCGACGACAACCTCGGCGGCTGGTCGCACCCGGACGCCGACCGGCTGGCGACGGCGGCGCGCGCCGAACTGGACGCGGGCCGTCGCACGGCGCTGTGGCGCGAACTGCACGAACTGGTCTACCGCGAGCAGCCGACCTGCTTCGTGCTGCACCCGCGCGTCACGCTGCTGCTCGGGCGGCACGTGCAAGGTGCGCTGCCGGGCCCGCTGGGGCTGTCCATCGAGGGCGCCTTCGTGGCACCCGAGCACCAGCGTCCCTGAGCCACCCGCGTCCCTGAGCCACTGCGTCCCTGCGCCACCCGCGTCCCTGCGCCACGGGGGGCTGGCGGCTGGCGCCACGACCGGCGGACCGGGAAGAGGGAATGGTGGAGAGTAGGGGAGTCGAACCCCTGACCTCGACAATGCCATTGTCGCGCTCTACCAACTGAGCTAACTCCCCCCACGGCTTGCTCTTCGCGGAGGACCGCGCGGGTCGTGACGCAGCTTGCCAAAAGCCCGCCGGGTCGGGCTCCGGGCGCCTCCGCGAGGGGAGTGCGCTCGCGCGCCGCCGGCGAACGAAGGGGCGACACGGTAGCGCGCCGGGCGGCGAGTGCAAGCAGCAACCGCACCCGCGGCGACGGCCGGACTGCGGCCTTGTGCGTTCGCAGCGGGTCGTTAGGCTGCCGCCGAACGGATCGATGGGCCGGATCCGTCCCCCAACAGCCGGTGCGGTTCCGGCACGGCGGGCCGTGGCCCACGACACTGGCGGCGCGGCGGCACCCGGTGCCCCGGGCCGGAGAGGCAGCAATGGTCAACAAGGGATCGTTCTTCCAACGGCTCAAGGAACGCTGGGGATCGGGTTCGGGGGTGCGCGTCGACGCGCGCAACGGCGGCGCCCGCCCGCGGCCGGGCGACAGGCCGGCCGGACAGCCGCCGCGCGTCGAGCCCGAACGGCAGCCCGAGGGGCGCGACCTGGCGGCGAAGTTCGCCCCGGCCGAGGCCCGCTCGCAGCGCAAGCTGTCCGAGCGTGAGGAGGCCCTGCTGGCGCTCGGCACGCACTTCCAGGAGCTGACGACGATGCTGCGCGGCTCGCACGCACGCGTCGACGACCAGCTGGGCAAGATCGTCGCGGCGACCAGCGGCCTCGGCGCCCTGCCCGGGCTGTCGCAGCAGCAGCTCGACATGCTGCAGAAGCTGTCGACGCAGCTCGAACGGCAGAACACGCTCGGCGAACAGGTCGCGACGACGATGACGCGCCTGCCGGCGCTGCTGCAGAACGTCGAGACGGCGCTGGCGCGGGCCGCGGCCACCGACGAGCGCACGGCGACGACGGTGCGCGAGTTCCAGGCGACGATGGACCGCATCCACGGCGCCATGGCGCAGATGGTCGAGACCAGCGGCCAGCAGGCGAAGGCGACCCAGCAGCTCGCCGAGCGCCGCGACGACGCGCTGCGCGAGGTGGCGGTCGGCATCGAATCGGCGCAGCAGCGCGCCGCCGCCGAGCTGCAGCGGGCGACCGACGAAGGACTGCAGTCGCTGCGGCGCTCGCACGAGGACCAGTCGAACAGGCTGCAGCGGGTGGTGCAGGAGCACGCGGTCTGGAACCGCGCCGTGCTGGTCGGCATCGGCCTGGTCGTGCTCGGCATCGGCGCCCTGGTCGTGCTGCAGCTGACGCGGTGAGCGCCGAGCGCCGGCTCTGGCTGGTCCGCCACGGCGAGACCGAGGGCCAGTCGTCGGTGCGCTACCACGGCCGCAACGACGTGCCGCTGTCGGCGGTCGGCCGGGCGCAGATCGGCGCGCTCGGCCCCTGGCTGGCGCACGTGCCGTTCGCCCGCGTCGTGCACTCGCCGCTGTCGCGCGCCGCCGAGTCGGCGGCGATCCTCGCCGCGCGGTGCGGCCTGCCGTCGGACCGGCTGGTGGCCGACGAACGGCTGCGCGAGATCTCGTTCGGCGACTGCGAGGGACTGACGGCGGCCGAGATCGCCGCCCGGCACCCCGAGTTCTGGGCCCGGCACCAGGCCGGGCTCGCCGACGCCTTCCCCGGCGGCGAGTCGCGCCGGCACTTCGCCGCCCGCATCGCCGCCGCCGTGCTCGAGTGGGCGGCGGCCGACTGGCACGGGGACCTGCTCGTGGTGGCGCACCGCGGCACCGTGCGCCAGGCCCTGCCGGCGTTGCTCGGGCCGGCGGTCGGCAGTCCGCCGGAGTTCGGCGTCGCGCTGGGCAGCCTGACGGTGCTGCGCCACGACCGCGGCTGGCAGCTCGAACTGCTGGGCGCCGTGCCGTAGCCGCACCGGCACAGGCTTGGCAGCGGCGGCGCGTTCCGCGATCCTCAGCCGCGCCCATGATCCACCCGACGCCGCGCCTGCGCTTCGCCCCGTCCCCGACCGGCTCGCTGCACATCGGCGGCGCGCGCACGGCGATGTACAACTGGGCCGCGGCCCGGGCGCTGGGCGGCGCCTTCCTGCTGCGCATCGAGGACACCGACCAGGCGCGCAGCACCGAGGCGTCGCTGCAGGGCATTCTCGATGGGCTGCGCTGGCTCGGCATCGACTGGGACGAGGGGCCCGGCCGGGACGGCGGGCACGGGCCCTACTTCCAGATGCAGCGGCTCGACCTCTACCGCGCCGCGGCCGAGCGACTCCTGGCGTCCGGCCACGCCTACCCTTGCTACTGCACCACCGACCGGCTCGAGGCCCTGCGCGAGCAGCAGAAGGCGGCGAAGAGCTCGTGGATCGGCTACGACGGCCACTGCCGCACGCTCGCCGCCGAGCAGCGCGCCGAGCACGAGCGCCGCGGACTGCGCGCGAACCTGCGCTTCCGCATGCCGGAGGCGCAGGTCGTGCGGGTGCACGACCTGATCCGCGGCGAGGTCGAGGTCAACACCCGCGAACTCGACGATTGGGTCATGCTGCGGCCCGACGGCGTGCCGCTCTACAACTTCGCCTGCGTCGTCGACGACATCGGCATGCGCATCACGCACGTGGTGCGCGGCGAGGAGCACTTCCTGAACGGCATCAAGCAGCGGCTCCTGTTCGAGGCGCTCGGCGCCGAGTGCCCGGTCTATGCGCACATCCCGCTGATCCTGAACCAGCAGGGCGCCAAGCTCAGCAAGCGCGACCCCGGCGTCATGGGCGTGCTGGAGTACCGCGACCAGGGCTATCCGCCGGAGGCGGTGTTCAACTACATCGCCCTGCTCGGCTGGGGCTTCTCCGGCGACCGCGACGTGTTCACGCGCGAGGAGATGGTGGCGGCGTTCCGCATCGAGGCGGTCGGCAAGGCCGGCGCGAAGTTCGACCCCGCGAAGCTGCACTGGATGTGCGGCGAGTACATCCGGCGCTGGCCGCCGGCCGAGTGCCTCGACCGCGCTCGGCCATGGCTCGGCACGGTGCCGGCCGCGGCGTTCACGACGCACCGCGCCTGGCTCGAGAACTCGGTCGCCTGCTTCCAGGAACGCATCCAGCTGCTCGCCGAGCTGGCGCCGAAGCTGGGTTGGCTGTTCGCCGATCCGGCGCCCGACGAGGCGGCGCGCCGGAACCTCGCCAAGGATCCGGCCAGCCGGCAGTGGCTCGCCGCCTGGGCCGAGGCGCTGGCGGCGAGCGATCTGCCGCCGAGCTGGCCGCAGGACCGCGCCGGCGTCGACGAACGGGTGCGGCTGCCATGGCGCAAGGACGCGCCGGAGCCGGCGTGCGCGTTCGCGACCCCGGCGCGCATCGAGGCCGACTGCCGCGCGTTCGTCGAGCGGCTCGGCGTGAAGTTCGGCAGCTTCGTGCACCCGGTGCGCGCGGCGCTGACCGGCACCGACAAGGGGCCAGGGCTGTTCGACGTGGTGTTCCTGCTCGGCAAGGACGCCTGCGTGCGCCGGCTGCGCGCCGCGGCGGCGGGCGTGTAGGGTTGTCCAGCCTCACCGCGGCCGCGGCGCGTCGGGATCGACGACCAGGCGGTAGAACCGCAGCACGTCCGCCTCGCTGGCGTGATCCCGGCCGGACCAGGCCATCACGGCCGCGCGCTGCAGGCGCTCGCGCCGGTCGGCGTCGGCGGTGCGCACGCCCTGGTTCCACAGCCAGTCGTGGCGCACCACCGGGAAGAGGCTCGCGAACAGCAGGGCGGCGAACAGCGCCGCCGTGGCCGCGCGCCACTGCCGGAACCGCGGCGACGGCTGCCGCGGCGGCGCCAGCCACAGCAGCGTCACCACGAAGCCGGTGGCGAGGCCGCCGAGGTGCGCGGTGTTGCTGACGAACGGCAGGATCCAGCCGATCAGCAGATTCACCGCGATCAGGGACAGCAGCGCCCGCGGCCCGTCGAAGGTGAGGAACTCCAGCGCATGGCGGCCCGAGCGCACCAACACCGCGACCGCCGCGCCCAGGAGGCCGAACAGGGCGCCGGAGCCGCCGACGATCGGCTGCTCCACCGGATAGAGCAGGCACACCGCGACGCCGCCGCCGATGGCCGCGGCGGCGTAGAGGGCGAGGAACCGCAGGCTGCCGAGCGAGCGCTCCAGTGCCGGCCCGACCTGCAGCAGCATGTAGCCGTTGAAGGCGAGGTGCACGAGGCCGCCGTGCAGGAACGCGTGCGTCAGCAAACGCCACGGTTCGCCGTCGGCGGCCAGCAGCGGGGTCAGCCAGCCGTAGGCAGCGAGCCGTTCGGCATCCGGCTCGGCGAGGCCGGTGACGAACGCGAGCGAGACGTAGGCCAGTACGACGACCAGCGTCACCGGGATCTCGTCGGCGTGGTGCCAGAGCGACCTCATGCCGAACCGCCGTGCCGCCAGAGCCGCACCCTGGCCAGGGCGCGGTACCAGTTCGCCTCCGCCGAGGCCTGCCCGGCAGGCGGCGCCGCCGCCTGCCGCCAGGCGTGCCGCGCGCCGGCATGGTCGCCGGCGGTGGCGAGCGCATCGCCGAGCCACAGCTGGCTCTGCGCGCTGCCGCCGTGGCGGCCTTGGTGCTCGGTGAGCAGGCGGACCGCCTCGTCGTGCCGGCCGAGCCGCGCCGCGGCACGGCCGGCGTGCAGCAGCGCGTCGCCGAACGCGTGCCCCGGCTCGAGCTGCTCGGCGGCGAGGAAGTGCTGCCGCGCCTGGGCCAGGTGGCCCGCCCGCAGCAGCACCCTGCCGGCCAGGTGGTGGGCCGCCGGCAGGCGCGGGTCGAGTTCGAGCGCGCGCCGCAGGTGGACCAGGGCGCGTTCGGTCTCGCCGCACTGCACCGCGAGGCGGCCGACCTCCAGGTGGCGGGCCGGCGATTCGAAGTGCTGCAACTCGCCGAGCGCGCGCGCCAGCGGCGCGCGGTCGGTGGACAACCGCCTTTGGGCCTGGGCGACCGCGAGCCGCAGGCCGGCCCGGGCCGGCGGCAGCAGCAGCAGCGCGACGGCGGCGGCGAGCGCCAGCGCCGCCAGCGCGTGCCGCGCCCACGCGGAGCCTGCCTGGTGGAGGCGCACGGCCAGTTCGGGGTCGGCGAGGTGCACGGCGCCGAGCACGAACGGGACCGCCGCCGCGGTCCAGAGCGCGGCGAGCGGCAGCGCGGCGGGGACCCGGGGGCCGCGCACCACGGGGGGCGGCGCGGCGTCAGCCATCGGCGCGCACGAAGGTGCCGCGGTCCTTGTCCTTGACGACGCCGGGGAAGCGCAGCACCTGGTTGTGCATCGCCACGTAGACGCCGGGCGGCAGCACCTGCACGGCCAGCAGCGCCTCGGTCAGGTTCTGCAGCGCGTCGGTGTTGCGCATCACGTAGGGTCGCATCGCGCCGGTCAGCACGATCGGCACCCGCGGCGCGCCGAGCTGGGCGTGGATGCGGTCGCCGGTCACCGCCAGCCGGTCGGTGCCGTGCACGATCACCACGCCGTCGTGCGCCTCGGCCATCGAGCCGGCCGTGCGGGCGATCAGGTCGTGGTCCTGGGGGCTCATCTGCAGGCTGTCCTTGTTCATCAGCGGCACACGCACGATGTCGACGCCCTGCAGCTGCAGGCTCGCCAGCACGACGTCGAGCACGCTGGCGCGGTTGTCGAGCACGCCCTGCAGCTCGTCGTAGGTCTTCTCGATCGTGCCGCCGGTGGAGATCAGGGCGATGCGCTTCTTGTCGGCCACGGTCGCAGCATCGCACAGCCGCGGCGAACTGCCAACGCCGGCGCTTGCCTGCCCAGGCGCGGCTCCTACCCTGGCTCGCCATGGTCTGGGCCCCGACCGTCGCCCTCGCTCTGCTGGCCGCGCTGGTGTTCGGCACGCTGGCGCGCCGGCTGGGCCATTCGCCGCTGCTCGGCTACCTGCTGGCCGGCATCGTCATCGGGCCGCACACCCCGGGCTTCGTCGGCGACGCCGCGCTGGCCGGCCAGCTCGCCGACGTCGGCGTCGTGCTGCTGATGTTCGGCGTCGGGCTCGGGTTCTCGTTCGCCGACCTGTGGTCGGTGCGGCGGCTCGCGGTGCCGGGCGCGCTGCTGGCCAGCGGCACCGTCGTGCTGCTCGGCACCGGCATGGGGCTGTCGCTCGGCTGGCCGCTCGGCGGCGCCGCGGTGCTCGGCATGTGCCTGGCGACGGCCTCGACCGTCGTGATCGTGCGCGGCATGACCGAACTGGGCCTGCTCGCCGCGGCGCCCGGCCGCATCGCCGTCGGCTGGTCGCTGGTCGAGGACCTGATCACCGTCGTGCTGCTGGTCGTGCTGCCGGCGATGGCGCCGGCGGCTGCGGCCGGAGCGCCGGCGGCGGTGCCGTTGTGGCAGGCGCTGGCGGTCAGCCTCGGCAAGGTCGTGCTGCTGGCGGCTGTGGTGGTGTGGGGCGGCGGCCGCGTGGTGCCGCGTCTGCTCGGCTGGGTGGCGCAGGCGCAGTCGCGCGAGCTGTTCACGCTGGCGGTGCTGACCGTGGCGCTCGGGGTCGCGTTCCTCGCCGCCGAGGGGTTCGGCGTGTCGCTGGCGCTCGGCGCGTTCTTCGGCGGCATGGTCGTCGGCCGGTCCGACCTGGCGCACCAGGCCGCGGCGGACGCGCTGCCGATGCGCGATGCGTTCGCAGTGCTGTTCTTCGTCGCCGTCGGCATGCTGTTCGACCCGTACTACGTGCTGCAGGAACCGCTGGCGGTACTGGCGGCGCTGGTCTGCGTGCTGGTGGCCAAGCCGCTGGTGGCGGTGCTGCTGCTGCTCGGCCGCGGCCAGGCGCCGCGCACGGCGTTCTCGGTCAGCGCCGGCCTGGCGCAGGTCAGCGAGTTCTCGTTCGTGCTCGCCGGGCTCGCCACCGGCCTCGGCATCCTGCCGGCCGGCGGCCGCGACCTGGTGCTGGCGACGGCGCTGGTCAGCATCCTGGTCAGCCCGCTGTTGTTCCGTGGCGTGCCCGTGCTCGAGCGCTGGCTGTCGCGCCGGCCGGCCTACGTGCGCCGGCACATGGTCCGTACGGCCGAACTCAGCGAACTGCGTCCGGCGCAGGCCGGCGGGCTCGACCAGCACGTCGTGCTGGTCGGCTACGGCCGCGTTGGCAGCGTGCTCGGCGGCTTCCTGACCGCGCGCGGCGTGCCGTTCGTCGTCGTCGAGCTGGACCGGCCGACGGTGCGGCGGCTGCGCGAGCAGGGCGTGCCGGCCCTCTATGGCGACGCCAGCAGCCCGGTGCTGCTCGACCGGGCCGAGGTGCAGCGTGCCCGCGCGCTGGTGCTGACCACGCCGGATGCCGTGTCGCAGCGGCTGGCGATCGAGCACGCCCGCCGCGTGCAGCCTGGCATCGAGATCGTGGCCCGCGTGCACAGCGGCGCGCAGCTGGCCGAACTGCAGGCCGTCGATCGCGCCCGGCCGGTGCACGGCGAACGCGAACTCGGCTTCGCGATGGCGCGGCAGCTGCTCGAGGCGCTCGGCGCCAGCACGATCGAGGCCGAGGCCGTGGTGCTGGGCGCCGGACGCGGCGACCAGGGCGCGGCCGATGCGCCGCGCCTGTTCGAGGTGCCGGTGCCGGCCGGCGCGGCGGTGGTCGGTCGGACCCTGGCCGAGCTGCAGCTGCCGGCCACCGCGCTGGTCGTCGCCGTCGTGCGCGGCGGCGTGCACCTGGTCGCCCGCGGACCGAGCACGCTCGCGGCGGGCGACACGCTGCTGCTGTTCGCCGGCAGCGACGATGCCCGCGTCGTCGAACGGCTGGTCGCGGCGCCGGCCGGCGCCCCGGCCGGGCCCGTGGTCGATGCGTGAGCGCTCGCGCCCTTCCTGCTACAACGCCGCCGTGCTCTACCGTCCCCTCGGCGCCTCCGGCCTGAAGGTCAGCGTGATCGGCCTCGGGTCGTGGCTGACGATCGGCAATGCGATCGACCAGGCCGCGACCGCGAACCTGGTCGCCGCGGCGTTCGCTGCCGGCGTCAACCTGTTCGACACCGCCGACGTCTACAACCACGGCGAGGGCGAACGGGCGCTCGGCGCGGCGGTGCGCGGCCTGCCGCGGCACCGGCTGGTGCTGGCGACCAAGTGCTTCTTCCCGATGAGCGACGACCCGAACGACCGCGGGCTGTCGCGCAAGCACGTGCACGAGTCGCTGTTCGCGTCGCTGCGGCGGCTGCAGACCGACTACGTCGACCTCTACCAGTGCCACCGCTTCGACCCGGAGACGCCGTTGCTCGAGACGGCGCGGGCGATGCACGATCTGATCGGGCGCGGCCACGTGCTCTACTGGGGCACCAGCCAGTGGCCCGCCGAACGCCTCGCCGAGGTGGTCGACCTGTGCCGGCGCGAGCACCTGCACCCGCCGATCGCCAACCAGCCGCTCTACAACCTGTTCGACCGCGGCATCGAGGCGGCGGTGCTGCCGACCTCGGCCCGCTGCGGCCTCGGCCAGCTGGTCTATTCGCCGCTGGCCCAGGGCGTGCTGACCGGCAAGTACGCGCCGGGCGCCCCGCCGCCGGCCGGGTCGCGCGCGGCGGACCCCGCGCAGAACCGCTTCGTCGACCGCTACCTGTCGCCGGCGCACCTGGCCAGGGCGCAGCAGCTCGTCGCCCTGGCCGGCGCGCACGGCGCCACGGCGACCCAGCTCGCGCTGGCGTTCTGCCTGCGCGACCCGCAGGTCGCCGCCGTGCTGGTCGGCGCACGCACGCAGGACCAGCTGGCGGCCAGCCTCGCCGCGGTCGACTTCACGCTCGACGCGGCGCTGCGACGGCAGCTCGACGAGCTGTTCCCCGCGTGAACGCGCCGCTGCCGCTCCTGGTCCGCCTGCCCGACGCCGCGGCGTTGCAGCAGCTGTTCCGGCGGCGCTACGGCCCCGAGGCGCAGCTCGGCTGGGGCCCGCGGCTGCGCCGCGACCACGGCTACCACACGCCCGACGACGTCTACGAGGCGCTGGTCGCCGGCCTGGTCGCGCCCGGCGTGGTCTGGCTCGACGTCGGCTGCGGCCGCGAGCTGTTCCCGAACCACCGCGGCCTCGCGGCGACGCTGTCGCGGCGCTGCGCGCGCCTGGTCGGCGTCGATCCCGATCCGACGCTGGCCGAGAACCCGTGGGTGCACGAGAAGGTCGCCGCGACCATCGACGCCTACGACGGCGGCGGCCGGTTCGACCTCGTCACGCTGCGCATGGTCGCCGAGCACGTCGACGATCCCGAGGCGTGCGTGCGCAGCATCGCCCGGGCGCTGCGACCGGGCGGCATCGCCGTGGTCTACACGGTGTTCGCCGGTTCGCCGGTGCCGCTGCTGACCCGGCTGGCGCCGATGGGGCTGCGCCACCGCGTCAAGGCCTGGCTGTGGGGCACGCAGCCGAAGGACACCTTCCCGACGCGGTTCCGCATGAACACGCGCTCGGCGCTGCAGCGCCTGTTCGCCGGCGTCGGCATGCGCGAGGAGGCCTTCCTGCGGCTCGACGACTGCCGCACCTTCGCGCGGTTCCGCAACCTGTGCGAACTCGAGCTGCGCCTGCGCACGCTGTGCCGGGCGGTGGGGCTGCCCTACCCGGAGCACTGCCTGCTGGGGCTCTACCGCAAGCCGTGACCGGTCACGGTGCGAGCCGCGGCAGCGGCGCGCGGTCGAGCATCAACGCCCAGATGCGCAGCCAGGGCTCCCAGCGGTGGCCGCCCGGCACGGCGAGGAAGCGCTCCTCGGGCAGCAGCGGCGCGACCAGCCGGCACTGGCGGAAGAACCGGTCCTCGGTGCCGCAGCCGAGGAACAGGAGCGGGCGTTCGGCGGCGGGATCGGCGAAACCGCGCAGCCAGGCCGGCAGCCGGTGCGAGAAGCCGTTCGCGGCGGCGGGCGGCTGCCATGCCGCGAGCCCGCCGGCCGCCTCGATCTCGCGCACCACGGCCTCGTCGTCGGTCAGCACCGGCGCGATCGCCAGGATGCCGGTCAGGACCTCGGCCGGGAAGCCGGCCTCCTTGGCGCCGGCGAGCAGGGCGCCGAGCGCGCCGATCGACAGGCCGGCCAGCCAGACGCCGTCGTAGCCGCGGGCGAGCGCCGGTTCGACGACGTCCTGCCAGAGGCGGGCGACCGCCTGGCGGGCGCGGTAGTAGCCGAAGTGCGCATCGGCGACGAACACGTCGGCGGCGATGCCGCGTTCGCGCACCATGCGCACCATGCCGCGCCGCAGCAGATCCTCGGGGGTGTCGCCGCGGCCTGGCAGCAGCACGAGCAGCACCCGCGGGCCCTGGGTCGGCGGGCACGGATCGAGCCGCGCGGTCATCGGGATCGTGGCGGGCGGGAACGGCTGGCAGGCCGCGGTGAGACCCGCGGTGGCCAGGAGCAGGGTGCGCAGCAACGGCGGGAACGGCATCGCGGCGACAGCATGCCGGCTTGCCGTGCGCAGCGGCAGGGGCTCTGCGCCGAGGTCCCCGGGCGCCGGTCTTGACCCTGCCGCGGCCGCGGCGCAGTCTTCCGCTCCCGCGTCGCGGGATCGTACGTGAAGTTCCAGGACTACTACACCACGCTCGGGGTCGCGCGCACCGCCAGCGCCGACGAGATCAAGCGGGCGTACCGCAAGCTGGCCAAGGAGTGGCATCCCGACCGCCATCCGCCGCACAAGCGCACCGAGGTGGAGGCGAAGTTCAAGGCGATCGCGGAGGCGCACGAGGTGCTCAGCGACCCCGAGAAGCGCAAACGCTACGACGCGCTCGGCGAGCACTGGCGGCACGGCCAGGACTTCCAGCCGCCGCCGGGCGGCGGCGCCTACCGCACCGTCGACCCCGAGGAGTTCGCGCGCATGTTCGGCGGCGGGCGCGGCGGCGGCGGCTTCTCCGACTTCTTCGCGCAGATGTTCGGCGACATGTTCGCCGACGCCGGCCGGGCGCGCGCCGACGGGCGCCCGCACGGCCGCCGCGCGCCGGCGCGCGGCCAGGACGCCGAGGCGGCGATCGAACTGAAGGTCGGCGAGGCGCTGCACGGCGGCAAGCGCTCGTTCGGGCTGTCGATCGGCGTGCCGTGCGAGGCGTGCGACGGCGACGGCCACCTCGGCGACCGAGCCTGCCCGGCCTGCGCCGGCCTCGGCCGCACGCAGCGACAGCGCACGATCGAGCTGTCGATCCCCAAGGACGCGCGCGACGGCCAGGTGCTGCGCCTGCGCGGCCTGGGCGAAGCCGGCGACGGCACGCCTGGCGACCTGCTGCTGACGCTGCGGCTGGTGGCCGACGACGTGTTCCGGCTGCGCGACGACGACGTCGAGGCCGACGTCGTCGTGGCGCCGTGGGACCTGCTGGATGGCACCACGGTCGCCGTGCAGGTGCCCGGCGGCACCGCGCAGGCGCGCATCCCCAAGGGTACCCGGCCCGGCCAGCGTCTGCGGCTGCGCGGCCAGGGGCTCGCGCGGGCCGACGGCAGCCGCGGCGACCTGCTGCTGGTGGTGCGCCTCGGCCTGCCCGAGCCGCTCAGCGAGCGGCAGGAGGCGTTGCTGCGCGAGCTCGCCCAGGACAGCCCGCCGGTGCGCGGCGGCGCGGCGAAGGCGTGAGCGGCCGGCGATTGCCGGCGGGGCGCCGTTCCGCAACGATCCGCCGATGGCCCTGCTGACGCTGAAGGACATCCACGTCACCCTCGGCGACCGGCACCTGCTGCAGGGCGTGTCGCTGGTGGTCGGCGACGGCGACCGCATCGGCCTCCTGGGCGCCAACGGCTGCGGCAAGTCGACCCTGCTGCGCATCCTGGCCGGCGACCTCGTCGCCGATGCCGGCGAACGCGCGGTGCGGCGCGACCTGCGGCTCGGCTGGCTGCCGCAGGAGCCGCGGCTGCCGACGGACCAGGCGGTCGCCACGGCCGTCGTGCAGGGCATCGCCGGCCGCGCCGAGGTGCTGGCGGCGCTCGCGCGCGTGCACGACGCCCTGGCGCGGGATCCGGAGCCGGGGCGGCTCGAACGCCTCCTGCGCGAGCAGCAGCAGCTCGACGAACGGCTCGAGCACCTCGGCGGCCACGACGTCGACCACCGCGCCGCGTCGCTGCTGTCGGCGCTCGGCATGGACCGCGCCGAGGCCCGCTGCGGCGACCTGTCCGGCGGCGAGAAGCGCCGCGTCGCGCTGGCGCGGCTGCTGCTGGCGGAACCGGACCTGCTGCTGCTCGACGAGCCGACCAACCATCTGGACGCGCAGGTCACCGACTGGCTGGAGACGTTCCTGCTCGACCGCGGCACCCCGCTGGTCATGGTGACGCACGACCGCTACTTCCTCGACCGGCTGTGCACGCGCATCGTCGAGTTCGACCAGGGCCGCCTGTTCGACTACGAGGGCGGCTACCGCAGCTACCTGGTGGAGCGCGCGGCGCGGCTCGAGCAGGAGGCGCGCGCCGAGAGCGCGCGGCTCAACACGCTGCGGCGCGAGACCGAATGGGTGAAGCGCGGGCCGCCGGCGCGCACGACCAAGGCGAAGGCCCGCATCGACCGGCACGCGGCGCTGCTCGCCGCGGCGCCGCCGCCGAGCGCCGCCGAGCTGGAGTTCGCGATCCCGGACGGACCGCGGCTCGGCGACTTCGTGCTGCGGCTGCGGGGCGTCGGCAAGGCGTTCGCCGGCCGCACGATCCTGCGGCCGTTCGACCTCGAGCTCGGGCCCGGGCAGCGGCTCGGGATCGTCGGCAGGAACGGCGCCGGCAAGACGACCCTGCTGAAGCTCTGCCTCGGCGAACTGGCGCCCGACCAGGGCAGCGTCGCGGTCGCGCCGACGGTGCGCTTCGCCACGATCGACCAGGCCCGGTCGACCCTGTCGCCCGACAAGACGGTGCTCGAGGAGGTGGCGAACGGCAACGACTACGTCGTCGTCGCCGGCCGCGGCGTGCGGGTCGAGACGTTCCTCGAGCAGTTCCTGTTCCCCGGGGCGATGAAGCACGCGCGCGTGGGCGCGCTGTCCGGCGGCGAGCGCAACCGCGTGCTGCTGGCCAAGCTGCTCTGCGCCGGCGGCAACGTGCTGGTGCTCGACGAACCGACCAACGACCTCGACCTCGCCTCGCTGCGGGCGCTCGAGGACGCGCTGCTGGCGTTCGCCGGCGCGGTGATCGTCGTCAGCCACGACCGCTGGTTCCTCGACCGCGTCGCCACCCGCGTCGTGCACCTCGACGGCAGCGGCGCGGTGCGCGTGCACGAGGGCGACCTGTCGCTGCTGCTGGAGCGGCTCGCCGCCGAGCAGGCGGCGCGGGCGAAGGCGGTGGCGGCGGCCGAGGCGGCGGCGCGCGAGCGGACCCGGGCGACGGCGGCCAGGGCCGCGCCGGCCAAGGCGCGGCGGCTGAGTTCGCGCGAGCAGCAGGAACTGGCCGGCCTGCCGGCGGCGATCGAGGCCGCCGAACACGAACTGGCCGAGGTCGACCTGGGCCTGCAGGATCCGACGACCTACGCGGCGGGGGCGCGCGAGCGGTTCGACGACCTGACCGCGCGGCGCCGGACGCTGCCCGACCGCATCGCCGCGCTCTACGCGCGCTGGGAGGAGCTCGAGGCGATCGCCGAGCAGGCGCGCGGCGCCTGAAGCGGCCCGGGCGTCAGCACTCGCGGCAGCCGCCGCCGGGACGGCGCTGCCAGTCGAGCAGTTGCCCGCGGCGGTCGAACTCGAAGGTGCAGCAGTCCAGCAACTCCCTGGCCAGCCGTCGGCGGCCGCGCTGGACGCGCGACTTGACCGTCGACACGGCGACGCCCAGCCGCTCGGCGAGCTGCTTCTGCGACCACCCGTCGAACTCGGTGCGGAGCAGCGCGTCGCGCTGTTCGGCTGGCAGCCCGTGCACGAACGCCCGGAACGAGGCGAGCAGCGGCGCATCGGCCGCGGCGGCGTCCGGTGGCGGCTCGTCGGCGGCGAGGTCGGCGGCCGGAACGGTGGTGGCCGTCCGCGCGCGGAGGTGATCGATCACCGTGGTGCGCGCGGCGCGGAACAGCCAGGCGTGCAGGGGGCCACGCACGGTGCCGCGGCGCAGGTGGTCGGCGAGCTTGACGAACACGTCCTGGGTCACGTCCTCGGCCTCGTCCGGCTGGCGCACACGACGGCGCACGTAGCGCCGCACGGCATCGGCCAGCTCGCGCCAGCGCGCCTCGTCGATGTCGGGCGCCTCCGGGCTCATGCCGGCTTCCGGGCGGTGATGTTCGCCGAGGCGACGTGCTGGCCGACGCCGCGGCCGGGGAACCAGCCGTCGACGACGGCCTGCAACTCGGGCTTGGGCTCGATGCGCACGTCGACGAACCCGACCGCCGCCAGCATCGCCTCGAGCTCGGTGAGCAGCGCCGCCCCGGCGACGCAGCCCGTGTAGAGGTCGAGGTCGCGGCGCATCGCCTCGGTCAGCGGTCGCAGCGCGACGATGTCGCTGATCGCGATCCGGCCGCCCGGCTTGAGCACGCGGAACACCTCGGCGAACACGCGCGGCTTCTCCGGCGACAGGTTGACGACGCAGTTCGACAGCACGACGTCGACCGAGGCGTCGGCGACCGGCAGGTGCTCGATCTCGCCGAGCCGGAACTCGACGTTGGTGGCCTGCACGCGGGCTGCGTTCGCGCGCGCGGCCTGCAGCATCGCCGGCGTCATGTCGACGCCGATCACACGGCCGGTCGGACCGACGGCGCGAGCGGCGAGGAAGGTGTCGAAGCCGGCGCCGCTGCCGAGGTCGAGCACCGTCTGGCCGGGCTGCAGGCTGGCGATGCCGGTGGGATTGCCGCAGCCGAGGCCCAGGTTGCTGCCGGCCGGCGCCGCGGCGGCGTCGGCCTCGCTGTAGCCGAGCGCCTGGGCCACGGCGTCGGGAGCGGGCGCGGGTCCGCAGCAGCCGGTGCCTGGGGCGCAGGCGCTCGGGGTCTGGCCGGGCGCCTTCGCATAGCGTTCGCGCACGGCCGCGCGCACGTGGTCGGGGTGGGAGGGGGAGGCGTCGGCGCTGGGATCGGGTTGCTTCATGGTCGCCCGTCAGGACGCCGGGCCGCGGCGACGGACGCAGCCGGGGCCCGGATTCCACCGGGTGGAGCCCGTCACTGCGGCACCACGGGCGGCGCCCACGGCTGGCTGCCGGTCAGCGTCTCGAGGAACGCCACCAGCTGGTCGATCTCCGCGTCGCTGAGCCCGCGGTCCACCAGCAGGGGGTCCTTGTGCGGGTTGGCGAGGCCGCCGGACGCCATGCGCTGCACCGCCTCGCGCAGGGTCGCCACGCTGCCGTCGTGGAAGTAGGGCGCCGTGCGGGCGACGTCGCGCAGGGTCGGCGTCTTGAACGCCCCGGTCTTGGCCGGGTCGTTGAGCGCGTTGGCGGCCGCGGCACCGACGTCGGGCGACTCGGCCTGCATGCCGACGCCGACGTTGTGGAACTGGCGGTTGGTGAACAGCGGCGGCGTGTGGCAGACGACGCAGCCAGCCTTGCCCATGAACAGGTCGTAGCCCCTGGTCGCGGCCTCGCCGAGGCCGTCCTTCTTGCCGCCGGCCAGCCAGCGGTCGTAGGCCGAGTCGCCGCTGCGCAACGTGCGCAGGAACGACGCCAGCGCCTGCACGATGGTGGTCTCGCTGGGGCCGGTGCCGAACGCGGCCTGGAACGACTTGCGGTAGGCCTCGACCGTCTGCAGTCGGGCTGCGGCCTCCTCCGGCTTGCCGGCGATCTGCGCCTTCCACGCCGCCAGCACGTTCGCCTCGAGACCCTGGGCGCGGCCATCCCAGTAGAGCCGCTCGAGGTAGCCGACGTTGTGCATGGTCGGCGAGTTGCGCGTGTTCGCCTTGCCGTCGTCGCGCACCGACAGCGCCTTGCCGTCGGTGAACGCCTTCTCCGGCAGATGGCAGGCGGCGCACGCCATCGTGCCGCTGCCCGACAGCCTTGGGTCGAAGAACAGCTGCTTGCCGAGCTCCGCCTTCGCCGCGGTCAGCGGATTGTCGGCGGCGGTGACCAGTTCGACGCCCTCCAGGCCCGGCGGGCGGCGCAGGATGTCGCTCGACGCGGTGGCGCCCGCGTCGGAGGAACAGGCGGCGAACAGGGCGAGGGGGATCCAGGTCAGCGTGCGGTGCATCGGCGTCAGTCCGGGGCAGTGGGCCAGCGGGGGTTCGCCGGCCGCGGGCTCCGGATGCTACCTGACCGGGAGCCGCTGCCCAGCCTGCGTCCCGCCCACGCCGCAGCCGATCCGGTCAGCGACTGCGCCGCGCCTGGCGCAGCAGCTTCATGTAGCGGCGGTCCTTGGTGACCGACCACGCGAACTGCAGCTCGCGCTCGTAGCGGACCAGGCTGGCGCCGCCGTCGCCGTAGGTGCCGAGTACGGGGTCGAACGCCGGCGCTTCCCCGGCGCCAGCGGCCGCGCCCGCGTCGGCGGCGGTCGCCGCCGCGGCCCTGGCCGCGCTGGCCTCGACGACCGCGATCTCGCGCGCGCGGCGGTTGGCCAGCTGGGCCATCTGCCGTTCGCGGTCGGCGGCGGCCAACGCGTCGGCCTGGTCGCGCTCGGCCTGCACGATCGCCTCGATCGTCAGGTCGTCCTTCTCGATCTTGAACACCGACGCCTTGGGCAGGATCACCTCGCCGCCGACGATGCGGACGTGGTAGCCCTCGTCGCTCTCGGCGATCAGCACGCCGCGCAGCGTGTCGGGCAGGGAGCCCTGGGCGCCCGTCTTGGCCGGGTCGGAGAGCCAGAAGACGTCGGCATGGGCGGGGACCTGGAGCAGCAGGGTGCCCAGGACGAGCGGGAGGATGCGCATGCCCTAGGGTAGCACATGGCACGACGGGTGCTGGGGCAGGTCGCCGGCGTCGTGGGCGGCCGACGCGCTGGCGCCGGTGGCATCGGCGGATGCCGAGGCCGGCGCCGCTGCCGCCGTCCCGGGGCGCTACGCTGTCGCCCTGGCGATGGCCGACGAACCGCGAGATGCCGCCACGGCCGATCTGGTCGCCGCCGCGGCGCGACAGGATCGATCCTCGATCGAGCAGTTGCTGGTCAGACACCTGCCGGGGCTCGAGGCGTTCGTGCGCCTGCGCATGGGGCCGGTGCTGCGCGGCGTCGCCACGGCGCCCGATCTGGTGCAGTCGGTGTGCCGGGAGGTGCTCGCCGACCTGTCGGGCTTCGAGTTCCGCGGCGAGGGGCCGTTCCGGGCCTGGCTCTACACCTGCGCCGAGAACAAGCTGCGCGAGAAGGCCCGCTACCACCGCGCCGGCAAGCGCGACGTCGCCGCCGTGGCGTCGCTGCCCGAGGCGAGCACGTTCCTGCCCGTCTACCGCACCCTGTGCACGCCGAGCCGGGAGGTCGAACTGCGGGAGGCGATCCACCGCATCGAGGCCGCGTTCGACCAGCTGCCGGCCGACTACCGCGAGGCGGTGACGCTGCACAAGCTGTGCGGGCTGAGCCACGCCGAGATCGCGGCCCGCATGCAGCGCAGCGAGGGCGCCGTGCGCAACCTCGTCTACCGCGGCATTTCGCGGTTGGCGCTGCTGGTCGACGGCGGCGACACGCGGTCGTGAGGCGGCGCCGCCGCGCTGGCGGCGGCGGCGCGCTCGGCGAGACGCGCGCGCAGCGCGGCGAACTCCGGGAGCGAAGCGAGCGGCGCGTAGACCGGCTCGTCGAGACGGCTGCGGCTGTGCCAGCCGGCGCGTTCGGCGGCCAGCAGGGCCGTCGTCGCCAGGGCGAGGTAGTCGCGTTCGGGGGCCGCGGCCGCACCGGGCTCGGCGTCGTGCATCGCCGCGGCGCGCAGCCAGAAGCGCGCGACCGCGCGCTGGTGGTCGGCGTTGTGCACGTCGCCGGCCAGCTCCTCGGCCACCGCCTCGAGTTCGACGCGACGCTGCAGGCGGGCCAGGGTGTTGCCGCGCAGCCGCAGGTGCCGGTGCAGGAACAGCCTGGCCCGCTCGAAGCCGGGCGACTTCGCCAGCACCTGCCGCTGCAACGGGATCGCCCGGTCCAGCAGGAGCAGCGCCTGCTCGAGGTCGTCCGGCGTCGCGGCGTCGCCGCACCAGGTGCGGGCGAGGTTGTGCAGCGCGCCGCCGAGCCGGGACAGCAGGTCGATGTCGTCGGGGTGCCGCCGCGCCATCGGCTCGCGCAGGTCGACGCAGGCGGCCAGCGTCGACCGGGTGCGCTCGTCGCCGCGCCGCTGGTAGAGGTTGCCCAGCGTCTCCAGCACGTCGCTCTCGAGCACGTCGCGCGGCGGCCAGATGCGGGCGTCGCGCGGCATGCGGCGCGCCACCGCCAGCGCCTCCTCGAGCAGCGGCTCGGCCGCCGCATCGGCGCGGCGCTCGTAGCAGTGGGTGGCCAGGTTGTCGAGGTTGCGCACGAGGCCGATCTGCAGGTCGATCGCCGCCGGCTGCACGGCGACCGCCTCGCGGGCCAGGTCGACGGCACGCTCGAGGGTGGCCTGCAGCGCAGCCGGGTCGCGGGCGACCTCGGGCAGCTCGGCCCGCAGCGCCGCCGCCTGCGCCAGCCCGTTCGCCGAACTGCCGCGCCGGTGGGGCATCTGGCCCAGCGCGGTGAAATCGCGCTCGGCGGCCGCCAGGGCAGCGCGCAGCCGGTCGGCGAGCGCCTGGTCGCGCACCGCCTCGCCGAACTCCTTGTGCAGCGCGCCGAGGTTCAGGTGGGCGCAGGCGCGCACCTCGAGCAGTTCGGCGTCGCGCTCGACTCCGGGCGTCTCCAGCAGCCGCACGACCTGCTGGTAGGTGTCGATCGCCTGCTGCGGCTGGCCGGTGCGCACCAGCGTCGCGGCGAGGCGGTTGCGCGCCAGCCCGGCGTCGTGCCGCAGGCGCGCGTGCGAGGGATCCTTGGCCAGCAGCGCGTCGTACATCGTGCAGGCGTGCTGCAGCGCCTCGATGGTCGCCGCCTCGGCCTCGGGCACGAAGCGCAGCCGCTCGTTCGCCATCGTCACCAGCATGCGGTCGATGGCGTCGAGCGAGGTGGCGAAGCCCTCGTCGGCTCGGGCGACCGCCGCCTGCAGTTCGCGGTTGACCGCCCGCTCGCGCCAGGCGAGCACCACCGGCACGGCGAACGCGGCGACGAGGAGGCAGGCCAGCGCCGTCGCCGTCACGCGGTGCCGCTGGCACCAGCGCCAGCCGCGCAGCGGCAGGCCGAGGCGACGGGCGCGGATGGTGCGGCGGTTCAGCACCGCCAGCAGGTCGTCGGCGAACGACGCCACGTCGGGGTAGCGGCGCTCGCGGTCGCCGTCCATCGCCGTGCGCACGACCAGTTCCAGCTCGGGCGGCACCTCGCGGTTGCGGCTGCGCAGCCGCGGCGCATCGCCGTCGCGCAGCCGCTGCAGCGCGTCCCGGCCGGCGAACGGCGGCTCGAGGGTGAGCAGCTGCCAGAGCGTCGCGCCGAGCGAGTAGACGTCGGTGCGTTCGTCGACGGCGTCGCCGCGCAGCTGTTCGGGCGACATGAAGGCCGGCGAGCCCGGGGTGTTGCCGGTGCGGGTGAAGTCGCCGCCGCCGGTCAGGCGGGCGATGCCGAAGTCGAGCAGCAGCGTGCGGCCGTCGCGCGTCAGCATGACGTTCGACGGCTTGATGTCGCGGTGCACGATGCCGCGCAGGTGCGCGTGCCGCACGCCGAGCGCGACCGCGTGCAGGATGCGGGTGCAGGTCTGCCACCAGGCGCCGGCGAACGGGTCGGTCGCCGTGCCCGGCTGGGCGCCGATCGCCTGGCGCAGGTCCTCGCCGCGCAGGGTCGCCGGATCGCGGCCGTGCAGCGCGGCGCAGACCTCGTGCACCGTGCTGCCCTGCAGCAGGTCCATCGCATACCAGGGCAGGCCGTCCTGCTCGCCCGATGCCAGCACCGGCACGATCGCCGGGTGCGACAGCCGGGCGATCGCCTCGATCTCGCGGCGGAAGCGCTCGCGCGCGCCTTCGAAGTAGAGCAGCTCCGGCCGCACGACCTTGATCGCCACGCGGCGGCCCAGCGACTCCTGTTCGGCTTCGTAGACGACCCCCATGCCGCCGCTGCCGAGCCGGCGCAGCAGGCGGAACTCGCCGAGGCGCTCCGGGAAGTCGCGCAGCGCCGGCCCGGCGCCGAGCAGGCCCATCTGCCGGCAGCGGGCGAGACCTCGCTCCAGGGCCGGCCGGTGCGCGGCATGCTGGTCGAGGAACTGCCGGAGGCCGGCCTCGCCGTGCTCGTCGAACGCGGCGAGGGCTGCGGCCAGCAGCTCCTCGAGCAGGTCGTCGGCGGACGGCGGCTTCATGCGGCCACTCTAGCGGGCGTCGGCGGCATCGGCGGCCGGCGGCGCCGGCCGGCGCAGGTAGGCGATCACATCGCGCGCGTCGGGTTCCGAGAACCGGTACTCCGGCATCGGCGGCAGGGGCCGGCGTCCATCCGGCAGCGCGCCCGTGGTCAGCAGCGCCAGCGCCTCGGCATCGCCGAGGCCGGGCAGGCCCGCGATCGGCTTGGCGACGGGCGCCCAGGGCATCGGCACCGTGGGGGCGAACGGCAGCGGCGCGCCCTGCAGCCATCGGGCGGCCACGAAACGTCCCTGCTCGTCGCGCGGGCTGTGGCAATCCGCGCAGAGGGCCACGCGTTCGACCAGGTAGCGGCCGCGTTCGGGATCCGCCTCGCGCCCGACGGCGGCCAGGGTGCAGGCGGCGATGCCGGCCAGGAGTGCCGCCGTGGCCAGGCCGGCGTGGAAGAGACGTGGCAGGGTCATCGGGAAGGGACCTTGGGCATGGGGAGGCATCCAGGCCCTCAGTGCCAGGGCCGGCAAGTTGTCACAGGCGTGGCGCCGCCGGGCCGCCGCCCGCGGCGCCCGGGCTGCCGCCCTGGTGCAGGCGGAGCTGGGGCAGGGCGATCGGCCAGCCGTTCGCCGCGCACGCGGCCACCAGCAGGCCTTGCAGCTGGCTCTCGAGGTGGAGGTAGTGCGGTGCCGCGCTGCCGTCGAAGTCGACCACCGCGCGCAGCTGCAGGGCGCTCGGCAGCGCCGCGGTCAGTTCGACCCGGACGGAGCGCAGCGCGCCGTCGCCGAGGGCCTGCGCGAGGCCCTGCTGCAGGGCCTTCTGCAGCCGGTCCGGGATCGGGCCGACGGCGTCCTGGCCGTGGCCGTGGTCGAGGCCGATCGTGGTCGTCAGCACGAAGCCGCGCGACAGGTTGCGCGGCGTCTGGGCGAGGAACGTGGTGGTGCGGTAGGTGCGGGGGCTGCCGAGGTGCTCGACGACGACCAGTTCGGGCGTCTGCTGCCGCACCGGCCCGAAGGCGCCGTCGGCGAGCAGCACGACGTCGCCCGTGCGGCACGGGAACCAGGGCTCGTCCGCCGCCGCGGCGCGCGAGCGCCTGCCGACCAGGTGCCGCAGCGGCAGCCGCAGCGTGCCGCCGTCGAGGTCCGGGTTGTGCAGCCGACTGTAGAAGCGCAGCGCCTCGACGCGGTAGGGCAGCCCGTCGAGGAGGATGCGTTCGCCTTCCCGCACGCCGCCGACGTTCAGCAGCAGCCGGATCTGCTCGTACGACTGCGGCAGCGTGCGCACCAGCACCCAGCCGGCGCCGACCAGGAACACGATGCCGACGGCGAGCAGCAGCCAGTCGTTGCGCACGTAGGGCACCAGGATCGTGGCCGCGACCGCCGCCAGCAGGCCGAAGACCTGCAGCAGCACCTCCAGCAGGCGCAGCGAGAAGCCGCGGTCCTGCCCCAGTCGCTGCAGCAGCCAGCCCGACAGGAGGCGCAGGCCGAAGAACACCACCAGGAAGACGCCCGTCGCCAGCACCAGGCTGGCGCCGCTCGACCGGAGGAAGCGCAGCGACGCGTCGGCGACCCGGTCGGGCAGCGACTTCTGCTGGTCCTGGCGCATGCCGAGCCGGGCGCGCAGCACCAACTGCTCGCCGCGCAGGGCGTCGAGCTGCGGTCGCCAGCGGCGCTCGATCTCGCGGTCGGCCTCGGCGCGCGCCAGGCCGTCCGCGGGCAGCTGCGCGCGGGCGCTCTCGGCGGCGCGCAGCGCCGCCTCGGCGGTGTGCTGGCGCAGCTCCAGCTGCTCGAGGCGTGCCTTCAGGTCGGCGACCTGCCGCGGCTCCTCGGTCGCGTCCTTGACCGCCTGCAGCAGCGGGCGCAGCAGCTGCTCGAGCTCCTGCTGCAGGTCGAAGCGCCGCGCCTGCGGCTCCTCGAACGCCTGCACGTCGATGCGCGTCACCAGGCCGGCGAACTGCCAGCCGAGGTTGCGCACCTCCTGGTCGAGCGTCGCCGCGGCCGCGAGGTCGCCGCGTTCGCGGGCGCAGTCGCGTTCGCGTCGCCGCTGCTGCAGGCGTGTCGCCAGGCCCTCGAGCGCCTGCTGCGTCGCCGCGTCCAGCGGTTCCGGAGCGGCGGCCTGCGGTGCGGATGCGGCCGGCGGCGGCGGGGTGTCGACCTGGGCGCCGCAAGGCGCCAGCCCGATGGCCAGCACGAACGGGAGCCGCGCGAGGGCGGGGCAGCGCATCGTCGGCACGCTACCCCGGCGGCGGCCGCCGGCCAACTCAGGTCCCTGGTCGCCGCGGCACGCGCTGGCTTCGCCGCCGCCTTCGGCTACACCATGCCCGCCGATGAGCCAGCCGATCTCCACGAAGCCGCCGAGCGGCATGCGCGACTTCCTGGCCGCCGACGTCGTGCGGCGGCGCCACGTGCTGGCGGTGGTGCAGCGCGTCTACGAGTCGTTCGGCTTCGTGCCGCTGGAGACGCCGACGATCGAGAACCTGGGCACGCTGCTCGGCAAGTACGGACCCGAGGGCGACCAGCTGCTGTTCCGCGTGCTGCACCGGCGTGAGAAGCTGCAGCGCGCGCTCGCCGCCGGCGCGGTCGGCGAACTGGATCTCGCCGACGAGGGGCTGCGCTACGACCTCACGGTGCCGCTGGCGCGCGTGGTCGCCAACCACCGCGATCTGCCGGCGTTCTTCAAGCGCTACGCGATCCAGCCGGTGTGGCGCGCCGACCGACCGGCGAAGGGCCGCTTCCGCGAGTTCTACCAGTGCGACGTCGACATCACCGGCACCCGCAGCGTGGTCGCCGATGCCGAGGTCTGCGGCGCCGTGGCCCAGGTGCTGCGCGAACTCGGCTTCAGCGACTTCCGCCTGCTGTGCAACCACCGCGCGCTGCTGCGCGCGCTGGTCGCCGAAGCCGGCATCCCGCCGGCGCACGAAGCGCTGGCGCTGGTGGTGCTCGACAAGCTCGACAAGGTCGGCGTCGACGGCGTGCAGCGCGAGCTCGCCGACAAGGGCGTGCCGGCGGCGCAGAGCGGCGCCCTGCTGCGGCTCCTGGCCGAAGCGCGCGAGGCCGGGGCGCTGGCGCGGCGAGCCGCGGGCGACGGGGCGGGCGCCGAGGGCGCGCGCGAGCTGCTGGCGCTGTTCGCGGCCGCGGGCGGCGGCCCGGCGGCGGCGCACCTCACCTTCGATCCGACGCTGGCGCGCGGCCTCGGTTACTACACGGGGCCGATCTTCGAGATCGCCTGCAGCGACCTCGCCGGCTCGTTGGGCGGCGGCGGCCGCTACGACGGTCTGATCGGCATGTTCGGCAAGCAGCCGATCCCGGCGGTCGGCTTCTCGCTGGGGCTCGAGCGCATCCTGCTGGTCATGGAGGAGCGCGGCATGTTCCCGCCGCTCGGCATCGGACCGCAGGTGCTGCTCTGCCGCCTGCCCGACGTGACCGCGGCGGCGGCGATCGGCGTCGCCACGGCGCTGCGGGCCCAGGGGCTGCGGGTCGAGATCTACGCCGACGAGGCGAAGCTCGGCACGCAGCTGCAGTACGCGAACAAGGTGGCGGCGCCGTTCGCGGCGATCCTCGGCGGCGACGAGGTCGCGGCGGGCACCGTGGCGCTGAAGGACCTGCATACCGGCGAGCAGGTGGTGCTGCGCGTGGCCGAGGTCGGCGCCCGGGTGTCGCGGGCGCACCTGCCGCCGCGCTGACCGCCGCCAGCTGCCGCGCGCGGCGCGGCAGCGCCGGTGGACGCGTGCCGACCGCGGCGCCAAGATGGGCGGATGGCGGCGAGCGATCCGGCGACCCCAGGCCAGCACCCGCTGGAGGCCGAGGAACTGCAGTTGGTCACGCAGGTCGTGCAGGCGCTGTCCAGGGTCGGCACCGACGACAGCCGCGCCCTGATCGCGACGATCGAGCAGCAGATGCAGAGCCTGCACCTGTTCGGCGAGCTGCTGGCCCGTTATCCGTCGCCGCTCGAGGAGCAGCACCTGGGGCCGATGCGCCGCGGGCTCGAGACCCTGGTCGAGACCCTGGTGCACACCGACCAGGCGACGTTCCCGTTCCGCGCGCCGACGCAGGCGCTGGTCGGGCGGGCGATGAACATGGCGCAGATCAACTTCCTGCGCATGCTGTGGCACGTGAGCGGCGGGCTCGCCGATGCGGCCCAGGCGGCGGCGCTGCGCGAGACCTCGGCGCGCCGGTTGCGCGCCAGCGTGCACACGCGGCTGGTCGAGGAGGTGCTGGTCGACATCGTCACCGATGCGCTGATCGACGCCCGGCTGCGCGCGCAGGCGGTGCGCAACCTGGCGCAGCTGTGGGGCAACCGGCTGACCTGGCGCGTGCACACGTTCTTCCCGATCCTGGCGGCGACCTGGGAGGCGCGGCAGCGGGTGCGCGTCGTCGGCGGTTCGTTGGCCGGCTACAGCGAGCTGTGCCAGCTGCTGACGGCCGGCGGCGACGTCGAGTTCGTCGATCTGCTGCTCGACCAGGACTACGGCGAAGTCGAGCTGCAGGCGTTCCGCGAGTTCCTGTTCGGGACCTCGTCGGAGGAACTCGACCGGCTGGCGCAGCGCATGGCGACCGAGGGCCTGTCGAGCATCGAACTCGACAGCCGGATCGCGGGGCCCGGCGGGCCGGCGCGCGATGCCGGTTCGATCCTGTTCGAGTTCTTCCGCGCGCGGCTCGTGCAGTGTTCCGCCCGGCGCATCGCCAGGCTGCCGGGACCGCGGCACACGGCGGAGGGCTACGTGATGCTGGCCTGGCTGGCGCGGCAGTGAGCGGCGGGCGTCACCAGGCGACGCGGCGCACGGCGTCCCAGAGGTCGAAGTGGCCCTTGCCGGGCAGCTCGTGCAGCGTGGCGCGCGGGCCCAGGGCCGCCGCCAGGCGGCGGGCGCCGTCGATCGGCAGCGCCGCGTCGGCGGCGCCGTGGGCGATGACGGTCGCGCAGTCCACCTGCGCCAGGGCCCCGGCGACGTCGTAGACGTCGCTGCCGCGGAACCGCCCGAAGGCGCCGTACGGCATGATGGCGATGCGTTCGCCGGCGGCGGCGAGCACGAGCCTGGCCGGCCGTTCGCCGGCGGCGGCCAGCCGGGCGGCGAGCTGCACGGCCAGCACGGAGCCGAGCGAGTAGCCCCAGATCTCGGTGCGCTCCGGCCGGGCGCCGAGGGTCATCAGGTGGCGCCACTGGCGCAGCAGGTCGTCGGCGAGGCTGCCCGGGCAGGGCGTGCCGGTCGAGGCGTCGAAGCCGCGGTAGGCCCACAGCGCCAGGCCGACGTCGTCGTCGCCGCGAAGGCCATCGAGCACCGGCCGGAAGCCGGCGAGCAGCGCCGGCGCGTTGCCCGGCACGAACAGGATCCAGCGCGCGTCCGCCTGCCGCGGCGGCCTGACCAGGCCCGCGAGGGTCACGTCGGGCGTCACGGCCAGCGGCTCGAGCCGCCAGCCGTCGGTCGCCAGGGACTGCAGTTCGGCCGTGGTCGTGCGGCCGATCCAGTAGGCATAGGGGTGCATCTTGCCGGCCGCGAACCAGGCGGCGGCCAGCAGCAGGACGAGGGCGAGGGGCACCAGCATGCGGACCTTCACGCGGCGGCAGTCTACCGGCCGGGGGGCGAACCACGGCGCGGCGGCCCGGGTTCGCGCCGGCGGCGGCGGGAGGCCGCTTCCGGGCCGCCGCGCCGGCGCTACGTCGGCTGGCGACTGGCCCGGGCGGGCGCCAGACCGTATCAAGGACCTCTCGCCGTTCCTCCGATTCCACCGCCGATGCCCTCGAATCTCGCCGCCGTCTTCGCCGGCTCGGACACCCTGCTGCTGCAGTGCCTCGACGTGTGGCGCGAACGTGGACACCACGTCGTCGCGGTCGCCACCGATGCCGACAAGGTGCGCCGGCGGTGCCTCGAACTGGGACTGCGCTGCCTCGACGGCGGCGGCGATCTGGCGGCGCAGCTCGCCGGCGAGGCGTTCGACCACCTGTTCGCCATCACCTGGCTGCGGCTGCTGCCCGAACCGGTGCTCAGGCTGCCGCGCCGGGGCACGGTGAACTTCCACGACGGCCCGTTGCCGCGTTATGCCGGGCTGAACGCGACCTGCTGGGCGCTCTGGCACGGCGAGGCCGAGCACGCGGTGACCTGGCACCTGGTCGAGCCGCGGGCCGACACCGGGGACGTGCTGCTGCAGCGCCGCTTCGCGATCGAGCCGGACGACACCGCGTTCACGCTGAACGCCCGCTGCTTCCAGGCCGGCCAGGAGTCGTTCGCCGAGCTGGTCGATGCGCTCGCGACCGGCGCTGTCGCACCGCGGCCGCAGGACCTGGCCGCGCGCAGCTACTTCGGGCGTCACGCCCGGCCGCCGGCCCTGGCGGTGCTCGACTTCGGCGACACCGCGGCGGCCGTGGCGCGCGCCGTGCGCGCCTTCGACCACGGCGGCTACCGCAACCCGATCGCGGTCGCCAAGGTGCGCGCGCCGCACGGCGTGTTCGTGCCCGGGGGAGTCGAGATCGTGGCCGCGACGGGTGCTGCGCCGGGCACGGTGACCGCGGTCGGCGACGACTTCGTGCAGGTCGCCTGCCGCGACGGCGAGGTGCGGCTGCTGCGGCCGCGCTGCCTGCGGCTCGGCGCGTTGGACGCCGCCGCGCTCGCGGCCCTGGGCGTCACCGCTGGTGGGCGGTTGCCGCTGCTCGACGAGCAGGCGCGCGCGGCGCTGGACGCACTGGGCCGCGCGGCGGCGCCGGCCGAGGACGCGTGGGTGGCGACGCTGCGCGCCCAGCAGCCGCTGCCGGTGCCCGACGGCGCGCCTGCGGGCCAGGCCGCCGAGGCGGCCGAACTGGCGGTCGAACTGCCCGCCGCCGGCGCCGACCCCTTCGACCGCGGCGCCCTGTGCGCGGCGTTCCTGGCCCGGTCGACGGCCGTGGCGGAGTTCGCGCTCGGCCTGCGCACGGCCGCGAGCGCAGCGCTGGTCGACGGCGCCGGCGACCTCGCGGTTGCGTTCCCGCCGGTGGCGCTGCAGCTGCCGGCGCAGACCGCCGTCGGCGCGCTGCTCGCGGCCACGGCCGCGGCCCTGCGCGCGGCGGCCCGCCACGGGCCCTTGCTGCGCGAGCTGCTGGTGCGCCGCGCCGACGCGCTGCCGCCGACCACGCCGCTGGAGCCGCCGGTGCGGTTGTGCCTCGGCGCCGAAGCCGGTGCCGTGGCCCCCGGCTCGCTGGCGTTCGTCGTCGGCGCCGATGGCCGCCTGACGCTGCGCTACGACCGGGCGGCGTTCGGCGACGCCAAGGCGCAGGCGCTGGCGGCGCGGCTGCAGGTGTTCGCCCGCAGCTGCCAGGCGCGGCCGGAGGCGCCGCTGGCGCAGACCGCGATCCTGGACGACGGCGAACTCGAGCGCCTGCTGCGCACCTGGAACGCCACCGACGTGCCGGCGCCGGCCGAACCGTGCGTGCACCGTCAGTTCGCGCAGCAGGCGGCGCGCACGCCGGACCGGGTCGCCCTGCGCTTCCTCGACGAGTCGCTGACCTACCGCGAGCTGGCGCAGCGCGTGGAACGGCTGGCCGGCTGGCTGCGCGGCCGCGGCGTGGCGCCCGGCGACCGCGTCGGCATCTGCACCCAGCGCGGGATCGGCATGGTGACCGCCGTGCTGGCGACCCTGCGGGCCGGCGCCTGCTACGTACCGCTGGATCCGTCCTACCCGCGCGAGCGGTTGCAGTTCATGGCCGGCGACGCCGAACTGGCGGCCCTGGTCGTCGATCCCCGCAGCCTGGCGGCGGCGCCGGTGGCGGCCTGCCCGCGCATCGACCTCGAGGCCGACGCGGCGGCGATCGCCGACGCGGACGCGCCGCCGGACGATCCGACGACCGGCGACCAGCTCGCCTACACGATCTACACCTCGGGTTCGACCGGGCGGCCGAAGGGCGTCATGGTGCGGCACCGCAACGTGACCAACTTCTTCCTCGGCATGGACCGCGTGCTGGGCGGCGACGCCGGCACCTGGCTGGCGGTCACCAGCCTGTCGTTCGACATCTCGGTGCTGGAGCTGCTGTGGACGCTGGCGCGTGGTTTCACCGTCGTCGTACACCCGGGCGAGGGCGGGCAGGCGCAGAAGGCGCAGGCGCTGGCGCCGGCGCCGGCGCGGCCGGTCACGTTCAGCCTGTTCTACTTCGCCAGCGACGAGGGCGAGCTGGCCTCCGACAAGTACCGGTTGCTCGTCGAGGGCGCGAAGTTCGCCGACGCCAACGGCTTCGAGGCCGTCTGGACGCCGGAGCGCCACTTCCACGCCTTCGGCGGCCTCTACCCCAACCCCGCCGTCGCCGGCGCCGCGATCGCGACGATCACGCAGCGGGTCGCGATCCGCGCCGGTTCGTGCGTGCTGCCGCTGCACCATCCGATCCGCATCGCCGAGGAGTGGGCGCTGGTCGACAACCTGTCGCGCGGCCGCGTCGGCATCGCCTTCGCCGCCGGCTGGCACGGCCGCGACTTCGTCCTGCGGCCGGAGAACTTCGCCGACCGCAAGAACGTGCTGTTCACCGGCCTGCGCCAGGTGCAGGCGCTCTGGCGCGGCGAGGCCGTCGAGTTCCCCGGCCACGACGGCAAGCCGATCCCGATCCGCACGCTGCCGCGGCCGGTGCAGCCCGCGCTGCCGACGTGGGTCACGGTTGCCGGCAACCCGGAGACGTACCGCCAGGCCGGCGAGTCCGGTTCGTTCGTGCTCACGCACCTGCTGGGCCAGAGCGTCGAGGAGTTGGCGCAGAAGCTCGACGTCTACCGCCAGGCCTGGCGCGCCGCCGGGCATCCCGGCGAGGGACGGGTCACGCTGATGCTGCACACCTTCGTCGGCGACGACGAGGAGCAGGTGCGCAACACCGTGCGCGAGCCGATGAAGGGCTACCTGCGCTCGAGCCTCGACCTGGTCAAGCAGGCGGCATGGTCGTTCCCGGCCTTCAAGAGCCGCGTCGACAAGCCCGGCGAGCTCGACGCGCTGCTGCAGGGCGGCCTGACGCCGGCCGACTTCGAGGCGTTGCTGGAGTTCTCGTTCGAGCGCTACTACCGCCAGAGCGGCCTGTTCGGCACCCCCGAGAGCTGCGTGCAGATCGTCGATCGGCTGCGCGGCATGCAGGTCGACGAGATCGCCTGCCTGGTCGACTTCGGCGTGCCGACCGACGTGGTCATGGCGCACTTGCCGCACCTGCTCGAACTCAAGCGCCGCTGCGACACGGCCACGGCGGCGGCCCGCGCGGCGTGCGGCGCCGCGGCGCCGGCCGCCGCCCAGCCGCCGTCGATCGCGCGCACGCTGCGGGCGCACGGCGTCACGCACTTCCAGTGCACGCCGTCGATGGCCGGCATGCTGCTGCTCGACCCCGAGGCCAAGGACGCCCTGCGCGGGCTGCGGCACATGCTGGTCGGCGGCGAGGCGCTGCCGGCGGCGCTCGCGCGCGAGCTGCGGTCGCTGGTGCCGAGCCTGCACGACGTCTACGGGCCGACCGAGACCACGGTCTGGTCGACGACGACGTTGGTCGGCGCCGACGAGCCGGTGCCGATCGGCCGGCCGCTGGCGAACCAGCGCGCCTACGTGCTCGACGCCAACCTGCAGCCGGTGCCGATCGGCGCCGCCGGCGAGCTGTGGATCGGCGGCGCCGGCGTCACCGCGGGCTACCACCGTCGGCCGGAGCTGACCGCGGAGCGCTTCGTCGCCGATCCGTTCACCGCCGGCGGGGGCCGCATCTATGGCACCGGTGACCTGGTGCGCTGGCGCCAGGACGGCGTGCTCGAGTACCTCGGCCGCAAGGACCACCAGGTGAAGGTGCGCGGCTACCGGATCGAGCTCGGCGAGATCGAGGCGGCGTTGGCGCAGCACGCCGGCGTGCGCGAGGTCGTGGTCGTCGCGCGCGACGACGGCGGCGAGACGCGCCTCTGCGCCTACTACGTGCCGCGCTCGCCGTCGCCGAAGGCCGACGACCTGCGGGCGCACCTGCGCGCTTCGCTGCCCGAGTTCATGGTGCCGAGCCACTTCGTGGCGATGGCGGACCTGCCGCGCACGCCGAACCTCAAGGTCGACCGCAAGGCGCTGCCGGCGCCCGATGCGGTCGCCGCGAGCGGCAGGAAGGCCGTCGTGCAGGCCCAGGACGCGACCGAGGACGCGATCCTGGCGATCTGGAAGCAGGCGCTCGGCACCGAGGACGTCGGCGTCGAGGACAACTTCTTCGATTCGGGCGGGCACAGCATCCTCGCCGTGCGCGTGCACCGCGAGATCGTGCAGCGGCTCGGCGTGGAGCTGCAGGTCACCGACCTGTTCCGCTTCACGACGGTCCGCGCCCTGGCGCGGCACCTGCAGGTCGGCAAGTCGGTGCCGACGGCGGCGCAGCAGGCGATGGAACGCGCCAAGCAGCGCCGCAACCTGCTGCGGCGGCCCTGAGCCACCCGGCGGCCGCGCGGCCGCCGGGGTCGACGTTCACTGGCAGCCGGTGCCGCCGAAGCGCACGGTGAGGCCGTTGCTGACGCCGAACAGGTCGAACAGCGGCGGCGCCGGCACGAAGGTGGCGGCCTGGAACGTCATGTCGAACGGCGCCCAGAGCGGATCGATCGGGATCGGCACGAAGGCGTTGCCGGCGCCGTCGGCGAAGGTGAGGCCGAGGTCGCCGTAGCCGAGCAGGTTGATGAACACCGGGCACTCCGGCGTCAGGTTGAACGGCGTGGTGGGGCCGCTGAACAGGGTCAGGAACGGCGTGCCCGGCCCGGTCTGGGCGAGCAGGCCGAAGCCGGCGTTGCCGATGGTGGGCAGGCCGTTGACGGCGAACTCGAGCGACGGGGTGCCGCAGCCGGAGCCGAGGTGCACGGCCGGCTGCAGGCCGGGGACCTGGGTGGCGACGGCGAGCGACAGGGCGGCGCCGGGTTCGAGCAGGGCCTGGTCGATGGTGGCGTTGCCGGCCACGGGCGCGGCGTCGCTGTCGAACCAGAAGTTGAACAGCTGGTTCCAGCGATGCGAGTTGCCGGCGGTGGCGTTCCAGACGATCTCGCCGCCGCTGACGGTGGCGGTCCAGTCGTTGAGCGGGTTCTTGTCGATGTCGCGGAAGCCGAGGTTGAGCACGCGAGCCGAGGGGCAGACGGGGAGGCGGAAGCTGGCGCCGCCGCCGGCGTTGTCGATGTTGTGGACGGCGTACTCGTAGTGCCACAGGCCGTTGGTGGGGCCGGTGACCTTGACGGCGACGGCGAAGCGGCCGTCGAAGGTGTTGTTCCAGTTGCCACCGCCGTTCTGGCCGATGGCCATGGTCGAGCCGGACCAGCGGGTCAGGATCGAGCCGAGGGTCGGGGTGCCGGTGGTCGCGGTGGTCCAGGCGGTGCCGCTCCAGTTGAGCGTGAACGGCCGCGACATGGTGTTGTCGCCGCGGTTGTCGATCGGCTCGCCTTCGTGGATCACGTGGATCATGAAGAAGAGGCCGGACGACACGCCGCCCTGGATGTCGGTCTCCTGGATGGTGACGCGGTTCTTGACGTTGCCCCAGCCGGAGGTGCTGAGGCTGCGCACGTTGTCGGCCGGCTGCGGGAAGTTGGCCTGCGCCGGGTCACCGATGTCGAAGTAGCTGCCGACGCCGTTCCACACGCCGGTGAACGGGTTGATCTCCCACGGCGGGCCGAGGTAGGTGAAGCTGGCGTTGTTGGCGGCGCTGTAGATGTCGGAGCAGCCGACACCCAGCTGAGCCCCGCCCGCGGGCGGCTGCGTGCAGGAGCCGCAGTTGGGGTCGTTCAGCGACAGGAACGCGTGCTTGCAGTAGCTCCAGTCGGAGATCTGCACCAGGCGGCCATTGACCTCGCGCGCGACCATGAAGCCGAACTTCGGGTGGTCGGTCTGGATCGTCGAGCCGACGAAACCACCCGGCGTCCGCCACTCGATCGGGATGCCGCCCGGGTTGCAGAGGTTGTTCTGGAACGACAGCGCCATCTCGCCGTTCGGGTAGGCGGCGCCCTGGCGCCCGCGCACGGTGGCCGAGCCGATCGAGGTCAGGCCGCCGTTGTAGCCCGAGGAAATCGGGCTGGCGCCGGTGAAGCGGGAGTTGGACTGGGCCAGGAGGTCGGCCCCGAAGGTGGCGGCCGCCGTCAGTACGAGGAGGTGGATCGGATGCTTCATGGGGGAGAGGGGACCGGGCAGGGCGAGGCAGACTACCACGGCATCCCGCCGCGGGAAGGGGCGCTGCGGGGCCATGTTGCGGCGATGCGAAACGAGCGCGCCCCGCCGAGCCGGGCCATCGGGGCCACGGCGGAGCGGGGCGCGCGAGTGCGGTCGAGCCCGCGAGCTACGTCACGGACAGCCGGTGCCGTTGTAGCGCACGGTCAGGCCGTTGCTGAGGCCGAGCAGGTCGAGCACCGGCGGGTTCGGGATGAACGTCGCGGCCTGGAAGATGATGTCCGGCCAGGTCGGGTCGACCGGCGTCGGCATCAGCACCACGCCGGACGGATCCGTCGACGTGAAGCCGAGGTCGCCGTAGGCGAACAGGTCGATCAGGATGTGGCACTGCGGCGTGATCGGGAAGTTGATGCCCGGCAGGCTGAACAGCACGATCAGCGGCGTCAGCGGATCGGTCTCGGCGCGGATCGCGAAGTTCGGGTTGCCGGTGGTCGGCAGTTCCTCGGGCAGCAGCAGGCACGATGGCGTGCCGCAGCCGCCCGCGACGTAGATCGCCGGCTGGAACGTTGGCACCGTCGTCGGCACCGACACGGTCAGGGCGCCCGGGCCTGGCCGCGCCTCGTCGATGGTGGCGGCGCCGGCGCCGGGCGCGACGTCGCACTCGAACCAGAAGTTGTAGAGCGTGTTCCAGTTGTGCGGGTTGTTGGCCGGCGCGTTCCAGGCGATCTCGTTGCCGCTGCGGACCACGGTCCAGTCGTTCAGCGGGTTCTGGTCGATGTCGCGGAAGCCGATGCCCTGCACCCGCGCCGCGCCGCACAGCGGCAGCCGGAACGAGGCGCCGCCGCGGTGGTTGTCGACGTTGTGCACCACGTACTCGTAGCGCCAGAAGCCGGCGCTGGGCCCGGTCACCTTGACGGCGACGAAGAAGCGGCCGTCGTCGTTGCCGTTCTGGCCCGAGGTCAGCGTCGAGCCGGGCCAGCGGGTCAGGATCGAGCCGTGCGTCGGCGTGCCGAGCGTCGTCGCCGACCACTGCGTGCCCGTCCAGGTGAGGCCGAACGGCCGCGACATGATGTTGTCGCCGCGGTTGGCGACCGGCTCGCCTTCGTGGATCACGTGGATCTGGAAGTACATGCCGGACATCACGCCGCCCTGGATGTCGGCCTCCTTGATCGTCACGCGGTTGAGCACCTCGTCGGTGCCGGGGTTGATCGTGCCCTTGATGCCGTCGGTCGGGTTGCCGTTCGCCGGCAGGCCGACGTCGAAGAAGCTGCCGACGTGGTTCCAGGTGCCGAGCCACGGGTTGATCTCCTCGGGCGGGCCGAGGTAGGTGCGGTTGCCGTTGTTGGCGTTCGTGTACACGTCGGAGCAGCCGACGTACATGATCTCGGCGGCGGTGGTGTTCTGGCAGGTGCCGCAGGTGCCGGGGTCGTTCAGCGACAGGAACGCGTGCTTGCAGTAGCTCCAGTCGGAGATCTGCACGAGGCGGCCGTCGACCTCGCGCGCGACCAGGAAGCCGAACTTCGGGTGGTCCTGGTCCATCTGGGTGCCGGGCGGGGAGTTGTCGGCCGCCCGCCACTCGAGGTTCATCGTGCCCGGGTTGCAGAGCCCGTTCTGGAACGAGACGCCGACTTCGCCGCCCGGGTAGGCGGGGCCGCGCCGACCCCAGGCGCGCGCCGAGCTGATCGCGTAGAGGGCACCGTTGTAGCCGGGGCCGCGGGAATTGATCTGCGCCACCAGGTCGCTGCCGAGCGTTGCCGGGAGCACCAAGAACAAGGACAGCCTGCGCATGGACGGACCTCCAGAGGAAGGGACGGAAGACACCGGCGCATGCTACCGCGTTCGGCGGTGGCGCGAGCGGCGAAGTGCGCAGGGCGGCCCCGGGGCGGTCAGCCGCCGAAGTTCAGGCCGCAGTCCGGGCAGCGGGAGACGCCGGCGGTCGGGAACTTCGCCATGCAGGCCGGGCACTCCGTCTCCGCGGCGTCGAGGTCGGCGACCTGGTCGCGCCGCGGCAGCCCCTCGCGCTCGAGCATGCGGTCGAGGTGCCGCTGGTGCGCGTCGAGGGCGCGCTGGGTGTCGGGGCCCGCGACCGCGAGCCAGGCTTGCGCCCCCCAGCCACCGCCGGGCAGCGGGCCGGACACCGAGCGGATGCCGGCGTCGGCGAGCTGCTGCGCGATCTCGCGCAGGTAGTCGGCCTTGCCGCGGAACACGACCTGCATGCCAGGAGGAACCTGCACGCGGCGCAGTCTACGGCCGGCTGCCGGCGTCGCCAGCGCGCCTTGTCCAGGCGGCGGCGGCTGGGCATCGTCGCCGCATGCGGCTCGCCCTGGCCACGCGCTCCGACCTGCCGTCCTGGGAGGTCGACGACCGGCACCTGCAAGCGGCACTGGCCGCGCGCGGCGTGTCGTTCGCGCAACCGGTCTGGGACGACCCCGGCGTCGACTGGGCGGCGTTCGACGCCGTGCTGATCCGCACGACCTGGGACTACCAGGAGAAGCTGCCGGCGTTCCTGCGCTGGGCCGAGCGCACGGCGGCGGTCGTGGCCAGGTTCGACAACCCGGCGACCGTCGTGCGCTGGAACACGCACAAGCGCTACCTGCGCGACCTGCAGCGGCACGGGGTGCCGATCGTGCCGACGTCCTGGCTCGAGCGCGGCAGCCAGGTCGATCTCGGCGCGCGACTGGCCGGACTCGGCGCCGCCGAGGGCTTCCTGAAGCCCTGCATCGGTTCGACGGCGCGGGAGACGCTGCGGTTCGCCGCCGATCGCCAGGGGCTGGCGGCGGCGCAGGCGCATCTCGATCGCCTGCTGCCGCACGAGGACCTGATGCTGCAGCCCTTCCTGCGGGCGGTGACCGAGCGCGGCGAGTGGTCGGCGGTGTTCGTCGCCGGCCGCATCACGCACTGCGTGCGCAAGATCCCGGTGCCCGGCGACTACCGCGTGCAGGACGACTTCGGTGCCCGGGACGAGCCGTACGTGCCCACGGTCGCCGAGCGGTCGGCGGCCGTGCACGCGGTCGCGGCGGCGCAGCGCCAGCTCGGACTCGACGACCTGCTCTATGCGCGGGCCGACTTCCTGTGGACGGACGCCGACGAGCCCGTGCTGACCGAACTCGAACTGGTCGAGCCGTCGCTGTTCTTCCGCCACGGGCCGCAGGCCGCGGTCGCGCTCGCCGACGCGTGGCTCGCCCGGATCGGCGGTTGACGCCAGCCGGGGCGGCGCGCCCGCCCCCGTGGTGCTTCAGCGGCGCCGCAGCGAGCCCACGGCCGCCAGCATCGTGGCCGCATCCGCGGCCGTCACCGCCGCGAGGTCGGCGACCAGCAGCAGGTCGCCGTGCAGGACCACGTGCAGCGTGCGTTCACGCGGCGAATCGGGGCCGTCGACCGCGGCCTTGCACCGCACCCGGCGCAGCCGGCCGCAGTCGGCGTGGCCGTCCCAGCCGTCGTCAGGCGCGTCCGCCTCGAGGCCGGCGCGCCGCAGCAGCTGCTGCAGCCAGCGGTCCGCGGTCGCCTCGCACCAGTGGCGCAGTCCCGGCGGAGCGGCGTAGCCGGTGAGCCACAGCCGGCTGCCGCTCGGGCTCGCCCACACCACCCGCAGCGCGGCGCCGCCGCAGCGCTGTTCCACCCGCCAGCCGTCGGGCCCGTCGAACACGAAGTCGTAGCGGTCGTTCGTGTAGCGGTTCCCGGTCACCTGGCCGCCCGTGTGGTGGTGCAGCGGTCGGGCCGCCGCCAGCGACAGGTCGGCTTCCTGCTCGAGCAGGTGGTAGCTGGCGAGCAGCGCCTGGGCGGCGGCCGCGTGCGTCTGCAGCGCGGCGGCGCTGCCGCGCAGCAGCAGCAGATGCTGCAGGCCGCCGAACGCCACCACGTGGAAGCGGGCCACGCCGCCGCGCCCTTCGAAGTCCCGCGGCAGCCGCACCTCGACCCGCGCCGCGGTGAGCCCGTCCGGCGGCGCGCCGCCGTGGGCCGGCGGCAGCCACGCCTCGACCGGCCCCGGTCGCGCCGAGGGTTCGAGCGCGGCCAGGGCGTTGCCGAGTTCGCGGGCGATCGTCGCCGCCGTCGGCGCTCCGGCGTCCACCAGCACCGAGACATCGCAGGCCACGTCGGTGCCGACCAGGTAGAAGCTGGCGGCCTCCAGGGCCTGGGCCCGCTCGGCGGGCACGGGCACGCACAGCCAGCCGTCGACGCCGCCGACCTCGTAGTTGCAGGGCGGACAGTGGAAGCGGTCGTCGCGCACGCAGCTCGACGCCGCGGGAATCTCGACCGTGAACGTCGGCACCCAGCGACCGTCGTCCCGACGGCGCACCGCCAGCATGGCGTCCTCGTGGAAGGCGGGCACGGCGCCTGCGGCCTCGAACTGGTGCCGCACGCGCAGCACGCTGCGGTCGCCGACGGGGCGCGGCGGCACCACGACCGTCGACCGGCGCGCGCCCGGCCCGCAGGCGAGGCGCTGCTCGAGCTGGTGGCGCAGGCAGGCGTGGGCCCCGGGGTGGTCCGGTTCGAACTCGGCCAGGTAGGCCGCGACGTCGCCGGCCGCGAGGTGGGCATCGAGCCTGGCCAGCAGCCGGGCCAGCGCGGCGGTGTCCGGCGGCGCGTCCTGCGCCGGCGCCGCAGCCACGGCCACGAGCGCGCCGGCGGCGAGTCGCTGCCAGGGCCTCATCGCCGGCTCCCGGGCGGTGGCCCCGCCAGCAGCAGCCAGGCGGCGTCGGGACCGCCTTCGGCCAGCGCCCGCGGATCGCGGGCACGGTGGCGCACGC
>JAHBXX010000033.1 GCA_019636245.1 Planctomycetota bacterium
CGGTGCCGACCGCGGATGCGGCCGCCGTCGTGCGTGCGCTCGGTCTGCGCACGGTGCTGCCGGCGAACTGGTCGGCCGGACTCGCCGGCGTGCGGCACGCCGGCGTGTTCGTCACGCCGCCCGTGGGCGGCTTCGTGCTGGCGGTCGGCGCCGACCTGCGCGGGGCGGGCGCCGACCTGGCCGCGTTCGTGCCGCCGCTGCTCGAACGGCTGGCGGCGGCGTTCGGCCGCGCGGCCTGGTTCCTCACCGATGCGGCGGCCGAGCACCACGGCTGGGCGCTGGCGGCCGATGGCGCCCTGGTGCGCGGCTACGCCCACGACGGCGTTGCCGGGGAGCTGTTCTGGCACGGCGAGGTCACCGCGGCCGAGCGACGGCTCGGCTGCTTCCTCGCCGACCCGCGCGATCGCTCCGAGGAAGCCGGGGCGTGGTGGCCGGACGAACGCATCGTCTGCGACCTGGCGGCGGCATGGAGCGTCGATCCGCGGCGGCTCGACGGCGCCGGCGCCGCGCCGGGCAGCGGTTGGGTGGGGCGCCTGTGAGACGGCCGCGCTAGCCTTCGGCCCGATCGCATGCCGCGTCGCTTCGTGTTCTGGGCTGTGGCCGCCCTCGCCGTGCTGGCGGCGGCGTGGCAGGCGTGGGCCCTGCGTTGGAGCTGCGACGACGCCTACGTCTCGTTCCGCTACGCACAGCACTTCGCCGAGGGGCACGGGCTGGTCTACAACCTCGACCCGCGCGAACCGCCGGTCGAGGGCTACACGAACTTCGCCTGGACGATGTGGCTGGCGCTCGGCTGGTGGCTCGGCTGCACCGATCCCGGCATCGAGACCTGGGCCAGCCTCGGCGGCGTCGCCTGCCATGCCGCCACGGTCGCGCTGCTGGCCGCGATCGGCGGGCGGCTCGGCGGCGGTCGCGCCTGGGCGCCGGTGGCCGCCTGCGGCTACGCGGCGTTGCACCATGCGGCTTCCCTGGCGCCGGCCGGGCTCGAGACCGCGCTGTTCGTGCTGCTCGTCACGGCGATGCTGCGCTTCGGCCTGTCGCTGCGGTGCGCGCGCGAAGCCTGGCTGCTCGGCTTCCTGGGCGTGCTCGCCGCGATGACGCGGCCCGACGGCGCGCTGCTGGTCGCCGCCGCCGGCGGGTTCGTGCTGTACGACGCGGCGCGGCGTCGCGCGCCGTCGCTGCTGGTCGGCTACGTGGTGCCGTTCGTGCTGGTGTTCGTGCCGTACCTGCTGTGGCGGCGCGCCTACTACGGGCACTGGGTGCCGAACACGTTCTTCGCCAAGTCGGGCGGCGACCCGTACGTGGGGCAGGGATTCGCCTACGTCGGCGCGTTCGCCGCCTGCTACTGGGCGCTGGTGCCGGCGCTGCCGCTGGTCGGCTGGTTCCTGCTGCGCCGGCCGGATCCCCTGGCGCCGTTGCAGTTCGGCCTCGGCCGGCGGCCGTGGGCGGCGATCGCGGCGTTCGTGCTGCCCTACCTGGCGTTCGTGGTCTGGGTCGGCGGCGACTTCATGTTCGGGCGGTTCCTGCTGCCCGTGCTGCCGGCGCTGCTGCTCGCCTTCGACGTCGCCGGCCAGCGCTGGCGCCACGCGTGGCTGCCCCCGGTCCTCGCCGCGGGGCTGGTGGCGGGACTCACGCTGCGCGCCGAGCCGGCGTGGCTCGCCGACTTCGCCAACCCGCACGGCTTCTCCGACAACCGCGCGATCTCGGTGATGGAGGCGGCACCGGGGCTGCCGCGCACCGAGGCCTTCCGGCGCGCCGGCGAACGGCTGCGCGAACTGTTCGCCGGGCTCGAGGTGCGGATCGCCTTCGGCGGCAGCCAGGCCAACCTCGCGTTCCGGTCGCGGGTGCCGGTGGCGATCGAACTCTACGGTCTGACCGACGCCTTCATCGCCCGGCGGCCGCTCGCTCGCCGCGGTCCGGTCGGCCACGAGAAGGGCTACCTCGAGTGTCCGGGCTACTACGAGCAGCGCGGGGTGCACTTCCACTTCGAGGGGGCCTACGGGCGCGGCGACGAGTGGCGGCGCGTCGTGTTCCCCGGCGAGGTGCCGGTCGGCGCGCAGCTGGTGGTCTACGACCGCGACCTGATGCGCGAGCTGCGCCGCCGCGCGCCCGATCTGGTCGCCGTCGACCTCGAGCAGCACCTCGACGACTACCTGGCGCAGCTCGGCGGCAGGCCGCGCGAGCAGGTGGCCGCCGACTACGCCAAGTTCCGCGCGGCGTGGTTCGACCACACGCCGGATCCGGCGCGGCAGCAGGCGTTCGAGCGGTTCCTCGGCCGGTGAACGGCGCCCGTTCCCCGCGCCGTCACGCGCGCCGCTTCAGCAGCAGCAGCGCGGCCGCGGTCATCGACACGATGCCGGCGAGGCCGATGACGTGCCGGAGGTCGCGCCACCAGGCGCTGCCGCCGGTGGGCGCGGTCGTCGTGGCGGCGGGTTCGCCGCGGGCTGGCCTGGCCGGCTGGCCGTGCGGCGGCGCCACGGGGGCCGCGGGTCCCGCGACCTCGGCACCGGCGGCCGCGTGCCGGTGGTCGGCGGCGGGCGTACCGGGCTCCTTCGGCGCCCGGCCCGGCGCCCGTTCGTGGGCGCCGCCCGCCTGGCGGCGGGGGTTGCGGACCTCGCCGGCCGGAGCGGCGGCGGGTTCCTCCGTCGGCGCGCAGTCCTTGATCCAGGCGAGATCGCCGGTGGCGACGTCGTAGACCACGGGCAGCAGGGCGAAGCGGCCCTCGGCCTCGAGCTGCCGCAGCAGCGGGCTGCGCGACCGCGCCTCGGCGGCGGTGCGCAGCACGTTCGCGCGCACGGCCAGCTCGGCGATGTCGCCGCCCGGCGCGATGGCGCGCGCCTGCGCCACCGACGGTTCGATGCGGGCCAGCAGGGCGCGCAGGTGCGGCGTCGTCTCGGCCGTGGGCGGGTTCCCGGCCGCCGCCTGCACGGTGCTGCAGCGGGTGTGCCCCATCACCACCAGCAGCGAGGCGCCGGTGCGCGCCGCCTGCTCGATGCTGGCCAGCGCCCCGTCGCTCAGCGTGTTGCCGGCGTTGCGGATCACGCACAGCTCGCCGAGGCCTGCGTCGAACAGGTGCTCGGGCGCGGTCCGGGAGTCGGCGCAGGCCAGCACCACGGCCAGCGGCTGCTGGCCGTGCGTCAGGGCCTCGCGGCGGCGCTGGCTGAGGTCGCCGGTCGGCAGACCGTCGCCGAGGAAGCGCCGGTGGCCCGCCTGCAGCATGCGCAGTGCGACGTGCGGCGGCAGGCCGGTGGGCACCGAGGTCGGCAGCGGCGCCCGCTCGGCGCTGGCCAGCGGCGGCAGCGGGCGCGGCGGCAGCCACTCGACCTCGCCGCTGCCGAGGTGGTAGCGCGCCGCCACCATGCGGAAGCGGCCGGTCGTGGCGTAGCGCCGCAGCAGATCGCTGCGCCGCAGGCAGTGCTGCACGGTCTCCTGCGCGTGCTCCTCCTCGGCGGCGTCGCCGAGCGGCTTGCCGCCGAGTCCGCGGGCCAGGGCCCGGCGCACCGCCGGCTCGATCGGCTCGAGCAGGCTCGCGGCGAGACCGCCGTCCGGTCCGGGGTGGTCGTGGGCTCCGGTCCGGGCCACGGCCGCGCCGACGACGTCGCACTGCTCGTGGCCGAGCACGACGCACAGCGGCACGTTCAAGTGCTCGACCGCGTGCTCGAGGCTCGCCAGCGTCTCGACGTCGCAGACGTGGCCGGCCACGCGCACCACGAACAGCTCGCCGAGCCCGGTGTTGAACACGTGCTCGGGCGGCACCCGGCTGTCGGTGCAGCAGAGCACGATCGCCAGCGGCGATTCGCCGCGCGCCAGCGTGCGGCGCACGCCTTCGCCGAGCGGCTGGGCGAGCGAGCGTTCGGCGACGAAGCGCCGGTTGCCGTCCTGCAGGGCGCGCAGCGCCTCGTCGGGCGTGCGTTGGGCGGTGGCGCTCGCCGCGGTCGCGAGCGTCAGCCAGGCGATGGTGAGGCGTGTGGTGCAGGCCATGGTGCGTTTCCCCGGTTGTCCGATTCCTCGTCGCATCGGCCCGAACTGTGGCCGGGCTGTACGGATCCGCCGACCGGGCGTTGGCACCGCGACGTCGGGGCGGCGCCGGTCGGGTCGTCGATACGGTCGGCCCGGATCCGCCGGCCATTGACCTGTCCGGGCCGGCCGCTACCCTTCTCCGCCTTTCATCCCTGGCCGACTGCGCGCCGGGAACGCCACCCGTGCGCCGCGGCTGCGTCGGGTCGGCCGCCACGCCGGCCGCACGGCCCGAGACCCCTCGGGCCCGATCGCATGTCCTCCCCGACCTCAACACCCCGCTCCGCCATGTCTGACAAGAAGGACTCCAAGGACGTCCAGCAGATCAAGACGTTCCGCAACTTCGGCGTCATCGCGCACATCGACGCGGGCAAGACGACGTTCAGCGAGCGCATCCTCTACATCACCGGCAAGAGCCACAAGATCGGCGAGGTGCACGAGGGCGCGGCGACGATGGACTACCTCGAGGAGGAGCGCAAGCGCGGCATCACCATCACCTCGGCGGCGACGACGTGCTTCTGGCGCAACCACCGCATGAGCCTGATCGACACGCCCGGCCACGTCGACTTCACCGCCGAGGTGGAGCGCTCGCTGCGCGTGCTCGATGGCGCCGTCGGCGTGTTCTGCGCCGTCGCCGGCGTGCAGCCGCAGTCGGAGACGGTCTGGCGCCAGGCCAACCGCTACAACGTCCCGCGGGTCGCGTTCGTCAACAAGATGGACCGCACCGGCGCCGACTTCTACAAGGCGGTCGAGTCGATGCGCACGCGGCTCAACGCCAACCCGGTGCCGCTGGTGATGCCGATCGGCAAGGAGAAGGACTTCCGCGGCGTCGTCGACCTGATCAACATGCGCAGCTGCGTCTGGGCCGACGACGACGCGCGCGAGATGACGGTGGGCGAGGTGCCGGCCGAGCTGCTCGACGACGCGAAGAAGCGCCGCGAGCAGATGATCGAGGCGGTCGCCGAGTGCCACGACGCGGTGCTCGAGAAGTTCGTCGAGGGCGAGGAGGTCACCGTCCCCGAGATCATGGAGGCGATCCGCAAGGGCACGCTGGAGCTGAAGATCACGCCGGTGTTCTGCGGCTCGGCCTTCAAGGACAAGGGCGTGCAGAACGTGCTCGACGCGATCGTCGACTTCCTGCCCAGCCCGCTCGACGTGCCGCCGATCGAGGGCTTCAACCCGGAGACCGACGAGAAGATCCAGCGGCCGCTGCTGCCCGACCAGCCGTTCGCCGGCCTGGTGTTCAAGACCATCAGCGATCCGAACGGCGACCTGACCTTCGTGCGCATCTACACCGGCGAGATGCGGCAGGGCGAGAAGTACTACAACGCCCGCACGCGCCGCTTCGACCGCATCGGCCGGCTGATGCGCATGCACGCCGCCCAGCGCGAGCCGATCGACATGGCCCGCGCCGGCGACATCGTCGCGGCGGTCGGCATCAAGGAGTCGATCACCGGCGACACGCTGTCGACCAAGGAACAGCCGGTGATCTACGAGGCGATGAACTTCCCCGACACCGTGATCAGCATGGCGATCGAGCCGAAGTCCGGCGGCGACCGCGACAAGCTGTCCGAGGTGATCGGCAAGCTGGTGCGCGAGGACCCGACGTTCAAGGCGCGCACCGACGAACAGACCGGGCAGATGGTCATCTCGGGCATGGGCGAGCTTCACCTCGAGGTGAAGTGCAACATGATCCAGAACGACTACAAGATCCCGGTCACGGTCGGTCGGCCGAAGGTCGCCTACAAGATGACGCTGAAGGGCCCGAAGCAGGTCGAGGCGCGGCACATCAAGCAGTCGGGCGGCTCGGGCCAGTTCGCGGTCGCGCGGGTGAAGTTCGCGCCGAACCCGGAGATCGAGGAATTCGAGTTCATCGACTCGGTCAAGGGCGGCTCGGTGCCGCGCGAGTACATCCCGGCGGTCGAGTCAGGCATCGAAGCGGCGATCAAGGGCGGCGGCCGCATCGGCTTCCCATACGTCAAGATCACGGCCGAGCTGTACGACGGTCAGGCGCACGACGTCGACTCGAGCGCGATGGCGTTCGAGGCCGCGGGCGTGCTCGCCTTCCGCCTGGCCGCCGAGAACAACTCGCAGCTGCTCGAGCCGATCATGAAGATCGAGATCGAGGCGCCGGAGGAGAAGACCGGCGACGTGATCGGCGACCTCAGCTCGCGCCGCGGCATCGTCGAGGAGATGATCAGCAAGCCGGGCGGCATCTCGGCCGTCACCGGCAAGGTGCCGCTCGCCGAGATGTTCCAGTACTCGACGACCCTGCGCTCGCTGACCCAGGGTCGCGGCACCTACACGATGGAGCCCGCGGCCTACGAGCCGGTGCCGCCGAACATCGCCGCCAAGGTGCTCGAGGAAGAGACCGGCAACAAGGGCTGAGCCTCCGGCGGGGCGGGCCAGCCCTCCCCGCCCGCCGCGCCCTCCCCGCGGCGCTCAGGCCGGGGCGAGTTCGACGCCCTCGGGCGCCAGCGCCAGCAGCACGCAGGGCACGGCGCCCGCGATCGCCCGCGGGTGGTGCGCGCTGTCCGGCGCGTAGTCGACGAACGCGCCGGCCGGGTGCCGGCCGTGCTCGTCGTCGTAGCCGCCCTGCAGCACCAGCACCCGCTCGGGACCGCGGTGCCGGTGCCGCGGGTAGCCGCAGCCGGGGTCCATGCGGATCAGCGCCAGCACGCGGCCGGTGCCTTGGTCGCTGGCGTAGAAGTGCACGGCGATGCCGGGGTGGCGGGTCGGGCGCCAGGGGATCGCGGCGAGGTCCATCGTCGGTTCGGGCTGTGGGCGCGGGGGGACGCGGCTATGGTGCCGGCGCATGACCTCGCGACCCACGGAAAGCTGGTCGATCTCGATCGAGAAGGACTACCTCAAGTTCAGCGCGGCGCACTTCCTGATCTTCCCGGACGGCAGCGCCGAACGCCTGCACGGGCACAACTACAAGGTGTTCGTCGACCTGCACACCGGCCTGGACGCGCACGGGCTGGTGGTGAACTTCAAGGAGATCAAGCCGCTGGTGCGGGCCCTGTGCGACGAGCTGGACGAGCGGGTGCTGATCCCGGGCCAGCATCCCGTGCTGACGGTGGCGCCCGACCCCGACGGCGCCAACCTGGAGATCCGCTACCGCGAACGCCGCTACTCGCTCCCGCGCGACGAGGTGCTGGTGCTGCCGATCGGCAACAGCAGCGCGGAGAACCTCGCCGGCTGGTTCGGCCGCACGCTGCGCGACCGCATGCAGCGCCGCTGGCCGCAGCTGCACATCGCCCGGCTGTCGGTCGGCATCGAGGAGACGCCCGGCCAGCGCGGCACCTGGACGACGTCGGCCTGAACGGCGGCGCCGCGTGGCCCCCCGGCGGCGCGAGCGCTCAGGCGAAGGCCGCCGGTGGTTCGCGGAAACCGTGCAGCCAGCGCGCGGGGCCCTGGCCGCAGTTGCGCACCGTGTGGCGGGCGCCGGCGGGGATCAGCAGTTCGTCGCCGGCCTGCAGGCGCACCGTCCGGCCCGGGGTCTCGATCAGGCACTCGCCTTCGAGCAGCAGCACCATGGCGTCGACCTCGTACTGGAAGTCGCGCCAGACCTGGCTCGGGGGATCGATCCAGACCTCGCAGGAGAAGCCGCGCCGGGCCCAATCGGCGCGGATCGCCTCGGTGTCGATTCTCGTCGGTTGCAAGTGACTCCTCCCTGGTGGCAGGTTCCCGGGCGCAGACCGGGCGCGCGGGACATCGGCGGCACGTTCGGTGGTGGGGTGCGCGACGCCGCGCCGAAGCGTGGTGGACTTCGGTGGTGCGTATCTCACGGCAAGGGGCGGGGAAAGAAAAGGGGCTTCCCGGGCGACGCCGTCGCCCGAACCATCGGTCGGATCGGCGTCTGCGCTCCTAGGCCCCGCGCGCGCCCCGGTAACTGCGCCGGCCGGCCCGCGGGGGTTGGCGCTCGGCGGCGGGAGCCGCCCCGGCGCGACCTCGACGAGCGGCCGGTGCCGATCGCTGGCCATGGCAGGCATGGTGCCAGGGTGGCCAGCGATCGGCCGCAAGCCAGACGAGGTGGACGATGCCCTTGTTGTCCGCAGCGCCCCGCAACCGGGAGCGCGCGCCTAAAACGAGTCCTGTCCTCAGGATGCCGCTGGCGAGCGACGAGGCGTGTCGGCCAACTCGCTGTCTGGCCGACCGCACCATGGGCTTTCGCCCCGGAACAGACCCCTCTGATTCGCGGTGCCGCCTCGGCGTCCGAATGCTTGCCGCAGGGATCCTGAGGACAGGAAAGAGCTCCACGGGGGCATGGTCCCCGCAGAACGCCGTTCAGACGTGCGCGCCAGGGCAGCAGGTTCCGTCGCGCGGCCGAAAATCGGCGGCCCCGGCCTGAGGGCGGTCACGGCAGGCGCAACGACTGCCTTCGGCCGGTCGCCGCCAGCGTGCGGATGTGCTCGTGCACCTGCATCGCCCGGGCGATGCACTGGTCGCTGTTGTGGTACTCGTAGCGGCCGAAGCGACCGAAGGTCAGGTAGCCGCTGTCGTCGAACCAGCGGCGCACGCGGGCGATGCGGGCGCCGAACTCGAGGTTCTGGTCGATGTAGGCGAACTCGTTGTCGCACCACTCGGCGAGCACGACCTGCTCGCGGCGCAGGATGCCGGCGCGCTCCAGGGCGCGGATGACGTCGGCGACCCAGGCGGCGTCCGGCCGCAGTTCGCCCCGGTGCGTGACCTCGGCCAGGAACGAGCCGTGGCCGGGCGGCGCGTTGTGCGGCGAGTAGTTGGAGAAGTAGGTGACGCGGTTCGTCGGCCCCTGGTCGGCGAACGGCAGGTAGACCCAGCTCAGGTCGGGCAACGGCTCGTCGAGCCGCACGCCGATCATCAGGTTCACCAGCGAGATCGGCCGCAGCGCGCGCACGTCGGCGCGCACCGCCTCGGGCATGTCGGCGAACGCCGGCTCGATGCGCGGCAGCGGCACGGTGTTGACCACCAGGTCGAACGCCTCCCCGTCGACGGCGAACGACTCGCCGCGCCGCTCGACCCGCGACACCTCGACCCCGCACTGCAGGGTGAAGCCGCCGCCGTCGACGGTGCCGCGCACCAGCGTCTCGAAACCACCGTGCCGCGGGAACCAGAACACGGACTGGTGGGCGTAGCCCTCCGTGTCGATGCCGACCGCGGAGCGCAGGATGTCCTCGATCGGCGCCTCGGGCACGCGCCCGGCCACCCAGTCGGAGGCCATCGTGCGCAGGTCGCACTTCCAGATCTTCTCGTTGTAGGGCACCATGAAGTGCCGGGCGAAGCCCTCGCCCATGCGCCACGGGATCCAGTCGCCGAAGTTGGCCGGGCAGGGCGCGCCCATGCGGCGCCCGACGTAGGCCTCGACGTAGCCGGCGACGCACTCGACGATCGCCTCCGGGGTCAGGTGGCCGACGCCGTTCTCGAACGGGTAGGGCACCCAGCGGTCGTGCCAGCGGATCTTGGTGTTGCGCACCGTGCGCACGGTGCCGGCCTCGCCGCCGCAGCGCGCGAGCTGCCAGTCGAGCACCCGCCGGTCCTTCGAGAACAGGATGTGGCCGCCGGCCTCGTCGAACGTGAACTCGCCGTGGCGGCGGCTCTTGCACAGCCCGCCCGGGCGCTCGGCCTGCTCGAGCACGACCACGCGGTGGCCGTCGGCGGCGCACAGGCGGGCGAGGGCGGTGCCGGAGATGCCGCCGCCGAGGATCGCGATCTTCACCAGGAGGACTCCAGCAGCGGGAACACGGGCGCAGGAATCTACCCGGCGCGCGACGGCCGGCGCGAGGCCAGCGCGGAGTCGCGGTCGGGAAACGCATGCATGGGCGCGGCCGGCGACCCATGATGCCGGCCCTTGACCGCCGCCTCCGTTCCTCCGCCGGCCGACGCGGCCGGGCCCGCGCGGCGACGGCTCGCCGCGGCGGCGCTCGCCCTGGCCGCCTTCGCGCTGAACCTGAACACCAACGTGCTCGGGGCGCTGCTGCCGTTCCTGCGCGCCGAACTGGACCTCGCCGCCGGCGGCGAGCAGCTGCTGCTGGCGGCGGCGGCGGCGGGTTCGGCCCTGGGCGCCCTGGCGGTGGGGCCGCTGGCCGCGCGCCATGGCCGGCGCGGCGCCCTGGTGCTGGGGCTGCTGCTGTTCAGCGCCACGTGCGCGCTGCACCCGCTCGCCAGCGGCTACCTGCCGTTCCTGGGGCTGCGCTTTGGCTCCGGGCTCGCCGTCGGCACGGCCTATGCCGCCGCTTCGGCGCTGGTCGCCGAGCTGTGGCCCTACGCGCGCCGCGGCGCCGCGATGGGCACCTTCACGGCGGCGATGTTCCTGGCGATCCCGGTCGGCATGCCGCTGGCCACGGCGCTCGCCGCGCACGGGGCGTGGTGGGGCATCTTCGCGCTGCAGGCGCTGCTGGGCGCGGTCGGCTGCTGGTGGGTGCTGCGCGCGGTGCCGGCGTCGGCGCCGATCGAGTCGCGCCGCGGCGGCCTGCGGGTGCTCGCCCTGCCGGGGGTCGCGGCGGCGCTGGCGGCGACGATGCTGCACGTCGGTTCGTTCTTCGTCACCGTGCAGCTCGCCAGCACCTGGCTCGACACGGAGGGGCTGGTGGCCAAGGAGGACCAGATGTGGGTCTGGGTCGGACTCGGGGTCGTTTCCGTGTTCGGCAGCGCGTTGCTGGCGCCGCTCAGCGACCGCACCGGCAAGCGCCCGTTCGTGCTGCTGACGTCGGTCGTGCTGGTCGGCTGCTTCGGTCTGCTCGCGCGCGGGCCCGGCCCTGGGTTGCTGGTCGGCACCGCGGTGGTGCTGGCGGCGACGGCCGCCGCGCGCACCGGGCCGCTGCAGGCCCTGGTCTCGAGCCTGGTGCCGGCGGACCGCTTCGCGGCCGTGATGGGGCTGCGCGGCTGCGCCATGCAGTGCGGCGTCGCCGCGTTCGCGCTCGCCTCGGCGCCGGTGGCCAAGGACCTCGGCTTCCGCGGCGTGCTGGTGCTCGCCGCCGGCTGCCAGTTCCTGTCCTACGCCGTGATCCGCTTCGGCGTGCGCGAGCCGCGGCGGTGATGGCGGGACTGGCGCGGCGGCCGGCGGCGCGGGAATCTTCCCGTTCTGCCACGCAAGCATGCCAGGCTGCGCTCGGCGCGCCCTGCCCCTGCACCCCACGCGATGAAGACGACCTGCGCCCTCGTGGCCGCCGCGGCCCTCGTCGGCCTGCCGGCCTGCACCACCTACAACCACCAGCACTACGTCGGCGCCGATAGCTACGCGCTGGCGACCCGGACGGGGCCGGGCGACCTGCGCGAGACCTTCCACCTCGACGTGCGCGGCTCGACGGGCGACGCGTCGCTGCGCATCGTCAGCGACTACGAGCGCGAGCGGCCGTTCCTCGGCCTGCAGCTGCTCGAACTCGACGGGCAGGCGGCGGCGCACCGCGGCGTGACCGCGTTCTCCGGCCTGCTCGTGCAGGGGGTCTACCCGCAGTCGGCCGCCGCCGAAGCGGGCGTGCTGGCCGGCGACGTGCTGCTGCAGCTCGACGGGCAGCCGGTCGCCTACCTGGCCCAGGCGGCGTCCCTCGAGGCCGCCCTGCGCATCGGCGAGAGCGTGCCGGCGCGGCTCTTGCGCGGCCAGACGCCGCTCGACCTCGAGCTGCAGGCCAGGCCGCTGCGCGAGCGGGTGCACGACTCGCAGGACATCGAGCTCGAACGCGCGTTCGTCCCGACGCGGCCGACGCTCGGCGCCGGCCTGCGCGGAATTCCGGCCGTCTGGTGCGAACGCATCTACGGCCGCCCGTGCAACGCCGTGGTCGTCACCAGCGTCGAGGTCGGCTCGCCGGCCTGGCTGGCCGGGATCCGCGGCGGCGACGTGATCGAGACCGTCGACGGCGCGCCGGTGCCGCCGGTCGCCGAACTGTCGCACCGGCTGCGCGAGCAGGGACCGGGCAGCCAGACGCAGTGGCAGGTGCGCCGCGGCGACATGGTCTACGAGACGAGCATCACGCTCGAGGACTACAGCGGCGAGCGGCAGGTCTGGATCCCGCTGGTGTTCCGGCTCGAGGACGGCGTCTACAGCGACCGCTGGACGCTCGGCCCGTTCGGCCTCCTGGCCGGCAACCGCAGCCACTACGTCGCCGACACCAGCACGCGCGCGGTGCAGACGAGCAGCGTGTTCCACCTGCTGTTCGGGTTGCTGCGCGTCGAATCGGCCCCGCAGTCGACCAGCGTGCGCCTCTTGTGGCTGATCCGGTTCGCCGCCTGACAGAACTGATGTCCTGAGTGCGTTTCCTGCGACCGCCGGCGGAAGCGAGGCACTGAGCGCTGGCCGGGACATGTGGCCCGGCAGGAGGCCAACATGCGCGCTCTCGATTTCGTGCCAAGCCACTGTCCGCAGCGGTCCTGCGCCGCGTTCCGCGACCCGCCGAAGCGGTTCTTCCGGCGCGCCGGCAGCTACCAGCCCCAGTGCCGCGCCGAGCCGATCCCCCGCTTCGTCTGCAAGGTGTGCGAGCGCGGCTTCTCGCGGCAGACGTTCCGGCTCGACTACCGCGACAAGCGTCCGCATGCCAATGTGCCGCTGTTCCAGCTGCTCACCAGCGGCGTCGGTCTGCGGCAGTCGGCCCGCCTCGTCCGACTCGATGTGCATGCGGTGCAGAAGAAGTTCCGCAAACTCGGTCGCCACATGCGGATGCTCAACCGCAACCTGCTGACTGCCCTGCCGGCACAGCGCACCCTGATGCTCGACGAACTGGAGACCTTCGAGCACCGCAGCATCACCCCGTTGACGGTGCCGGTGCTGATCGATCGCGATAGCAAGTTCGTGATCGCCACCGACGTGGCGCCGATTCGGCGGGTGGCCAAGGCCGGCAGCTGGCGCCGGCGCTGGCTGGAGAGTTACGAGGCCAGGACCGGGCGACGGCGGGACCGCGGCAACGAATGCGTGCGGCGGGTCCTGGGCCGCATGCAGCAGCTGCTCGAGGGGCGCCAGGCCACGCTGCTCACCGACGAGAAGGCCAGCTATGCCCGGCAATGCCGCCGCCGGTTCGGCGAGCAGGTCGTGCACCGCACGGTGCCCTCGACGCTGCCGCGCACGGTCTACAACCCGCTGTTCGCGATCAACCTGACGGACGCGATGCTGCGCGACAACAACGGCCGGTTGCGCCGTCGCTCATGGCTGGTCAGCAAGCGGGGACCGCGGCTTGGCCTGCAGCTCGAGCTGTTCGCGGCGTACCGCAACTGGCATCGCCGGCGGCACAACGACGACCCGGCCGACACGACGCCCGGCGTGGTGCTGCAGCTGTGCCGGCGCAGCCTGACGATCGCCGAACTGGTCGCCTGGCGGCAGGACTGGCGGCGCTCCTCCATCCATCCCGCCAGCGTCACCGGGCACGAATCGGTCGGTCGGTGGGCTCCGGGGTGACGGCGCGGGTGCAACATCCAAGACATCAGTTCTGGCAGCTGGCGCACCAGTAGGTGCTGCGGCCGCCGTCCCTCGTGAGGCGCACCGCGGCGCCGCAGCGCCGGCACGGCTCGCCCTCGCGCTCGTAGACGGCCAGCTCGCGGGCGAAGAAGCCTTGCTCCTCGCCGACGCCCCGGTAGTCGCGGAACGACGTGCCGCCGGCGGCGATGGCCGCCGTCAGGACCTCACCGACCGCGGCGGCGAGCGCGTCGCACTCGCGCCGCGACAGCGAGCCGGCGGCGCGCCGCGGCCGCACGCCGGCCCGCCAGCACGCTTCGCTGGCGTAGATGTTGCCCACGCCGACGAGGATGCGGGCATCCATCAGCAGCGCCTTCACGGCGGTGCGGCGCCGGCGCGACACCCGGTGCAGGAAGGCACCGTCGAAGCCCGGCTGCAGCGGTTCCTGGCCGAGCCCCGCCAGCAGCGGGTGCGCGCTGAGGTCGGCGCCGGCGGCGACGTCGAGCGCGCCGAACCGGCGCGGGTCGACGAAGCGCACCAAGCGGTCGCCGAAGTCCAGGCGCCAGTGCTCGTGGGGGCGCCACGCGGGCCGTGGCCGCCGCGGCGCCACCGGCTCGACCAGGAAGCGGCCGGTCATGCCGAGGTGCACGAGCGCCACCGGCGCGCCGTCGCCGTCGAAGTGCAGCAGCAGGTACTTCGCACGGCGCGCGACGGCCGTGCAGCGGCGACCCGCCAGCCCCTGCACGGCGGCGACCGGGATCGGCCAGCGCAGGTCGTGGCGGCGCAGTTCGACGCCGCCGAGGCGGCGGCCGCGCAGCAGCGGCTCGGCGCCGGTCCGGACGGTCTCGACTTCGGGCAGTTCGGGCACGGCCTGCGGGGTTCGGCGGCCCGATGCTGCGGCTCGGGCGGGCCTTCGCTAGCATGCCGGCCCGTTTGACCAAGAACCACGAACCGCCCCGAATGTCCTCCGAACCGCCCATCGAGGCCCTGCACCACATCGGCATCGCCGTGCGCTCGATCGCCGAGGCCCTGCCGCGCTGGACCGAGGGCTTCGGCCTGGTCCTGCAGTCGCTCGACGACGTGCCCGACGAGAAGGTGCGCGTCGCCGTGCTGATGGCCGGCACGACGCGCATCGAGCTGATCGAACCGATGTCGCCGGACTCGCCGGTGGTCGCGTTCCTCGACAAGCGCGGGCCCGGCATCCACCACCTCGCCTTCAAGGTCGCCGACTGCCAGCGGAAGCTCGACGCGCTGGCCGCCGCCGGGGCGCCGACGCTGAACAAGGTGCCCAACCGGGGCGCGCACGGCTGCAAGGTCGCGTTCGTGCACCCCAAGCACCTCGGCGGCGTGCTCGCCGAGCTGGTCGAGGACCCGCACCACGAGGGCCACGACCATGAGTGACGCGATCCACAGGCTGCAGCAACTGCGCGAACGGGCGCTCGAGGCCGGCGGCAAGGACCGCATCGAGGCGCAGCACCAGAAGGGCAAGCTGACCGCGCGCGAGCGCGCCGAGCTCTTGGCCGATCCGGGCACGTTCGTCGAGATCGACCGTTTCGTGACGCACCGCTGCCGCGACTTCGGCATGGACGCCGACAAGAACCAGGTGCTCGGCGACGGCGTGGTCACCGGCAGCGCGCGCATCGACGGCCGGCCGATCTACCTCTACGCGCAGGACTTCACGGTCTTCGGCGGCAGCCTGTCGGAGACGCACGCCGCAAAGATCGTCAAGGTCATGGACCTGGCGGTGAAGATGGGCGTGCCGATGATCGGCTTGTCCGACTCCGGCGGCGCGCGCATCCAGGAAGGGGTGATGTCGCTCGGCGGCTACGCCGACATCTTCCTGCGCAACACGTTGGCCAGCGGCGTGGTGCCGCAGATCAGCGCGATCATGGGGCCGTGCGCCGGCGGCGCGGTCTACTCGCCGGCGATCACCGACTTCATCCTGATGGTCGAGGGCACGAGCTTCATGCACATCACCGGGCCCGACGTGGTCAAGGCGGTGACGCACGAGGACACGACCAGCGAGGAGCTCGGCGGCGCGCGGGTGCACGCCGAGGTGTCGGGTGTCGCGCACTTCACGGCGCCCGACGACGCGACCTGCCTGATGCAGATCCGCGAGCTGCTGTCCTACCTGCCGCTGAACAACGGCGAGGATCCGCCTTCGAAGGCGTGCACCGACGATCCCAACCGCATGGACGAGACGCTCGATTCGATCGTGCCGTCGTCTTCCGACCAGCCGTACGACATCCGGCAGGTGGTGAAGAAGGTCGTCGACGACGGCAAGTTCCTCGAGGTGCAGGCGCGCTACGCGAAGAACATCGTGGTGGGCTTCGCGCGGCTGGGCGGCCGCGTCGTCGGCCTGGTCTGCAACCAGCCGAACCACCTCGCCGGGGTGCTCGACATCAAGGCGAGCATCAAGGGGGCGCGCTTCATCCGCTTCTGCGACGCGTTCAACATCCCGCTGGTCTGCTTCGAGGACGTGCCGGGCTTCCTGCCCGGCAAGGAGCAGGAGTGGGGCGGCATCATCGTGCACGGCGCGAAGCTGCTCTACGCGTTCTGCGAGGCGACGGTGCCGCGGCTGACGGTGATCACGCGCAAGGCCTACGGCGGCGCCTACACGGTGATGAACAGCAAGCACATCCGCGCCGACTTCAACGTCGCCTGGCCGAGCGCGGAGATCGCGGTGATGGGGGCGGACGGCGCGGCGCGCATCGTGTTCCGGCGGGAGATCCAGACCGCGAAGGACCCGAAGGCGGAGGAGAAGCGGCTGGTCGCCGACTACAAGGCGAAGTTCGCCAACCCCTACCAGGCGGCGGCGCGCGGCTTCGTCGACGACGTCATCGAGCCGCGGCGCACGCGGCCGATGCTGATCCAGGCGCTGGAGATCCTGCGCAGCAAGCGGGACACGAACCCGCCGAAGAAGCACGGCAACATCCCGTTGTGAGGTGGGGGGGCGCCCGGGCAGCCCTGGGCGCCAGCGGCGGCGCGCCGCAGCGGTTGCCCGGCGCCGCTCCTCCTTCGGCACGAACGTCGCTCGCGGATGTGCCGTGGCTTCGTGCGGGTCGCCTGCGTCCTCACTCCACGATCCGGAGGGGGGGGGCGAGGTTGGCCGTGTCGACGAGGTCCCAGCGGAGTGAGGTTGGCAAGGGAGCCCTGACCTCCGGCAGGTCGTGGCGGGGTAGCGATGCTTCCGCTGGGCGCGGAACTGGCAGCAACGGCCCCGAAGCGGCCTCCTGCGAGCCGCTGGACGGGGGCGCGCGCGGGGGCAGGATGGCGGCGATGGGTTGCGGGTGGGTCGGGACCGCAGCTTGAATCGCCTCCTCCCCGCGCTCGTCGCACGCCGAACGCCCATGCCGAAGAATGCCGACTCCTCCCGTTCGCCGCGCCCGGCCAAGGCCCGCCGCCCGGCCGCGCGCACCCAGGCTCCGACCGCCGCTCCAGCGGCTCCCGCCGGCGATGCCGTGGCCCGCTGGCTCGCCGGCTGCCGCCACACGCTGCGCGCCGAACTCGACATGCTGCGACAGATCGTCGCCGCAGCCGAACCGAGCCTCGTCGAAGGCATCAAGTGGAACGCGCCGAGCTACGCGTTCGCCGGCGACGATCGCCTGACGTTCAACCTGAGCGCCAAGGATCGCGTGCGGCTGATCTTCCACTGCGGCGTGAAGAAGCGCGCCACGAAGGGCCGCGTGCCCGTCGACGACCGCGGCCTGCTGGAATGGGCCGCCGACGACCGCGGCATCGCCACGTTCCGCACCGCCGCCGAGGTCGCCGCGGCGCGGAAGTCGCTGCCGCAGCTCGTGCGCGACTGGCTCGCGGCGACCACGGAGTGAGGACGGCGGGGGCGGGGTGGCCCCCGGCGTGGCGGCAGTGGCGGCAGCGGTGCCCCTTGGCACAGCAGTGGGGGGCGACCCGGGTTCGTGGCGCGCGTTCTGCCGCGCGTCTCTGGTCTGCCGGGCGTCGGTCTCGCCGGAATCGGCGCCGCAAGGGCGAACCGGTCGCCGTCGGGCGCGCGGCGGGTGGGGCCGAAGCGGCCGCGGGCGCCGATGGACTCAGTCGGCGAGCAGTTCGGCGAGCGTCGCGGCCTCGAGGATGCGGTCGGTCCAGCGGTCGAGTTCGGCGAGTGATGCCGCGCGCACCCGGGCGACCACGTCGTCGGCGGGCGGGCCGAAGCGGCGGGCGATCTGGCGCAGCAGGGCCTCGGCCCGGCCCTCGTTGCGGCCCTCCGTGCGGCCCTCCGTGCGGCCCTCGTTGCGGCCCTCGTTGCGGCCCTCCGCGCGGCCTTCGGCTTTGCCCTTCTGGTAGGTGCGTTCGAGCGTGCTCATGATCGTGTCCTCGGGTCGTCGCAGGATGCGGGCGAACGCCTCGCTGAGGTCGGCCGCGGGCACCTCGCTCGCGGCGAGAGCATACCAGCCGATCGCCTCGATGGCGTCGCGCCCGCCGGGCGGGTCGTCGCTGCGGTCGACGGCGCGCAGCAGGTCCTGCCAGCGGTCGAACGCGGCGAGCACCTGGTCGGGCAAGCGACGCGGCAGGCCGTGCAGGCACAAGAGCCCGAGCTGCGCGAACGGCGTCAGCGCTGGCCGCCATGGTTCGCGCTCGGGCTCGGCGGCGAGGTCGTCGCCGACGAACGCGAGCTGCGGTTGCAGTGCCGCCAGCGCACTGGCGGCGGCCGCCGGCAACGCGGCGAGGTGGGGGTGCGGCGCCGGTGCGGGCAGCGGTGCGGTGCCGTGGTGCAGGACCACGGGCACGACCAGCGGTGGAACGCCGCGGCCGCGGCGCGCGAACGCGCGGCGCAGGTGCACGACGTAGCGCAGCAGCTGGCCGTGCAGGTCGGCGTCGGCGTCGTGCTTGTGCTCGACCACCAGCACGAGGTCGCAAGCACCCGCCAGCCGGGCCGTGAACACGAGGTCGGCCTCCTGCCGGCGCAGGTGCATGCCGTGCGCCGCCGCGGGTGCCGGCGCGAGCGTGCGCCACGCGATCACCGCGCCGACCGGTGCTGGCAGCAGGCTTCGCAGCCAGCTCGCGGCGTGCACCGCGTGGCGGAACACGGCGCGGAACAGCGCATCGTGCGGCGCCTCGAGCATGCCCATGCCCGCAAGTGGCTCGGCGGGGGCGGAAACGCCGGCGATTTCTTGCCGACTCCTCGGCGCGGTCCGGCGGCCGGAAACCCGTGCGGGCGGCGGCGTGGTGCGCCGCCGGAGGGCTCGGAGCAGCGGCTCCTACGACCCCCGGCGGTGCCAAGCGATTCGGCCGGTCCGCAGGCACCGGCGCCGGCAGCGGATCTGGACATCACGGTGCGCGGCCCGGCCGTGCCTGGCGGCGACGGCCGGGATCGGGCGGCGTGACGTCTTGGCGGGGCGCAGGCCCAGGTTGTTGTTGCGGATCGAAGGGGCGTTCCTGTTGCGGTTCGCCGACCGCGCGTTCGACGGCACGTCGTTGTAGCTGCCGCCGCGGTTGACGCGGTTGGAGGAGCCATCGATCCACTGCCGTGTCGAGTCCGGCAAACCACCCCCGCCGCAGGGCGAGCGTGTTGCCGTGGGCCAGCCAGGCGAGCACCGAGCGCGTGCAATCCGCGACGCGCGCCTCGTCGAGCTGCCCGGTCCGGAACTGCCAGGCTCGCTGCCGCAGCCGGGCCCTGGCGCGGCGCAGGTTCTCGGGCCGCAGCCGCCGGAGCCCGCGATACAGGCGGAAGCCGAGGAACGGCAGCCCCTGCGTCACCGGGGCCAGACTCGTCGCGCGGTCCTTGAGCACGAGCCCGCGCGCAGCCAGCCAGTCGCCGACCTCGCCGAGCCATCCCCGCAGCTTGGCCTTGTCGTCGCCGAACAGCACGAAGTCGTCCATGTAGCGCACGTAGCCTGGTACGCCCACCGCGTCGACGAGCCAGTGGTCCAGGCGGTCGAGCACCAGGTTGGCGAACCACTGGCTGGTCAAGTGGCCGATCGGCAGCCCACGGCCATCGACATCGCCAGCGCGCACGATCGTCTCGCACAGGCCGAACGCCAGCCGGTCCTCGACCAGCCGCCGCAGCGTGGCCAGCACCACGTCGTGCGACAGCGACGGGAAGAACCCCTGCACGTCGAGCTTCAGGAACCAGCCGTGCCGCCGCACCAGCCGCTGCGCCCATCGCAGCGCCCGGTGCTGTCCCTTGCCGCGCCGGCAGGCGAAGCTGTGCGGCACCATGACCCGGTCGAAGTGCGGCTCGAGCACGTCGATCAGCGCGTGGTGCACGACGCGGTCGCGGAACGGTGCGGCCGTGATCTGGCGCACCTTGGGGTCGCGCACCACGAACGTGACCGGCCGACCGGGCCGGTAGCCGCGACCGCGCAGCTCGCGCTGCAGGCGCAGCGCTTCCGGCTCGAGCCGGTCGAGGAAGCGGGCGACGCCCGCCACCGCGCGCTTGCCGGCGGCGGCTCGGTGCGCCGCACGGCAGAGGTTGTGGAACGACGTGATCTCGTCCCAGACGTCGCCGATGCGCCTCATGCGACGACCTCGTCGCCCGTGCGGGGGCGCCGGTCGCCGATCGCCACGCGCCAGCCGTGCACCATGCGGCCGACCTCGTCGAGACGCCGCAGCGTGGCCTCGAAGCCCTTCGGCTGCTCGACCTTCGCATCGCGGGCGATGCGGCACAGAAAGCGCATGCGCTCGAGCCGCAGGTTTATCGCACGCAGCAGGCCCGCGCGCTGCCGCGGCTCGTAGCGCGCCTGAACGAGCATCTCGGTGACGTCGAGTGCGTGGTTCTCGAGCCGCTGCGTCAGCGAGAAGCGCGCCGCCTTCGGCCACCTGCCGGTGTGGTTCAGGAACCAGCCGGTGAACTCCTCCCACTGCCGCAGCACCAGCAGCTCCGGTCCAGCCTCGGCGGCGGGCGGGCGGTCGAGCGGCAGGCTCATGCCGCCCCCTCCGTCGCGGCGGCGGACTGGGTCTCGGCCGGGGCGTCCTGGGGCCGTGCTCCCCAGAGGAGCTGCAGGATCGCATCGCCGTAGCGCGCGACCTTCTTGGCGCCGAGGCCGGGGATGCGGCCGACACCGGCCTTGCTGTCGGGGCGTGCGCGCACCAGCTCGACGAGCTGGCGGTTGGTCAGGATCACGTACGGCGGCGCGCCTTCGGCGTGCGCGGTGCGGCTGCGCCAGCCCCGCAGCGCGTCGAATCGCTGGCGTTGTTCGTCGTCGAGGTCGGCGCGCAGTTCGCCCACCGGACGCGCGGGGCCGCTGGCGGCCGGCGCCACGCCCGCTGGCGCGGCGACCGCGGGCTCGCCCGCGGGCGAGGCCTCGGTGGGCGCCGCCGCGGCCGGGCTGGCGACCGTGGCCTGCGGCTGCTCGCGCCACGCCGCCACGCACACCAGCATCGGTTCGCTGCCGATCTGCACCAGGTGCTCGCGCACCTGCTCGAGCACCACCTTCTGCTGCAACGACACCAGCGCCGCGTCGTCGAATCGACCGAGGGTGGGGGAGAAGCGCAGCGTCAAGATCTTGGCACGCATCGTGGGCTCCCTGACCCCGCCTCCCGTCCCCTGCACCACCAAATGCCGAATTCCTTCGCAAATTCTCCGCCTCGATTCCAGCCCCCTGTCCCGCCCCCGCCCGCTGCGCTCGGCGGGGGCGACCACGGTGACGTGGTGAAGTCCTAGAGGCGTGATGTCCTGGCGGGGCGCAGGCCCAGGCTGAAGAGGCGGATCGAAGGGGCGTGCCTGACGCGGTACGCCGACCGCGCGAGCGACGGCACGACGTAGTAGCTGCCGCCGCGGATGACGCGGCCGGAGGAGCCATCAGGACGGAGGCGTAGGCCGTCGCCCGCCCGCCCCGCACCGTTGTAGCGCCCATATTCGTCCAGGCACCACTCCCACACGTTGCCATGCACGTCATGGAGCCCAAACGCATTCGCCCGGAAGCTGCCGACCGGCGCGATCGCCGCGAACCCATCCGCGATCGGCGCCGGGATGCCCCAATTAGGATTCCGCTCGACCGACGTCCGGTCGTGCACGTTGGCACAACCCTGCAAGTCCTTCGCTCCCGGTCCAGGCCACCACGGCGTCGAGGTCCCGGCACGGCACCCGTACTCCCACTGCGCCTCCGTCGGCAGCAGGAGGCCGTGCTGCTCCATGCAGCGGTTCGCCATCGCCCAGTCGATCGAGTCCGCCGGATGGCTCGCACCGATCGCGATCTTGTCGCCGTCGTAGCTGCGGCCCTCCTGCCACCAGAACGGCCGCGTGCCCGCCAGCCGCTGCCACTGCCCCCGCGTCAGCTCGTGCCGCGCCAGCAGGAACGGCGCCAGCGTCACCTCGTGCACCGGGGACTCGCGGGAGTTTGCGTCCGGATCGTAGTTGCGCCCGTACGGGTCCCCCTTCTGCGCCCCCATCCAGAACGTCCCACCCGGCAGCAGCACGAACACGATCCCCGTCGCGCCCGTAACCCGGATCGAGCCATCCGGCTCGTGCACCGGGATCGCGATCGCGCGCGGGTCCTGCTCGCCATCCCACGCACTGCGCAACTCGTAAAACTCCCACAGCCCCGTCACCGGATTCGCCCCGATCGGCACCAGCCCCATGATGTCCTGGTCCCGCAGCTCGATCGATTGCCCGGCGTAGTTCGGGTTGCCGGCGATCGCCGCCCGCACCGCGGCCCACGTGTGCCGCGCATTCGGATGCGCCAGCGTCAGACCCTGGATCTGCTTCGCCCAGAAGAGCCGCCGGTCGACCGCCGCCTTCTCCTTCGCCTCGAGCGACACCAGCTTGCCCAGCAACTCCACCAGCGCGTCGTGCAGGAACCGCTGCGACTCCAGCTCGAACCGGAACGTACGCCGCGCCGACACCACCGCCGTCAGCTCCGCGAGCTGCTGCTCGGCAGTCGCCAGGACCTCGGCCGCCTGCTCGACCGCCGCCTGCACGTCCTGCAGATACTGCTCGTAGGCAACCGCCTCCGCCTCCGGCGCCAGGTTCAAGGCCCGCTCGCTCGCCTGCCGGGCCTCGCCATCCTGACCGTTCGCCACCAATGCCCACGCCAGCGTGTCCAGGATCTGGAACTCGGTGGGTGTGTCCTTCGCCTTCGCCGCCGCCGCACGCGCCGCCGCCAGACCAAGCGCTTCCTCGCCCCACACCTCCCTCTCCTCGGGCTTTGGCGCCACACGCTCCCACGCCAGCGCGTTCAGCGCCGCGGCATCCATGGCCTGCTGCTCCGGCGACAACGCCGGCTCGACGAGCTGCTCCGCTCCGGAGCGGATCGCCTGCGCCCGCCGCAACGAGGCGACGCGCTTCTCCAGCACGTCGAACTCCGCGAACCGCGGATGCGAACGGCGATCCGCCGCGATCTCCTGCACCGTCGGCGCCAACGCCCGCGCCTCCAGATCCCGCACCGTCCGCTCGATCTCCGGCCGCATCGCCAGCAGCCTGCCCGCGTCGTCGCGCAGCCACGCTTCCATCGCCGCCACCTTCTGCGGCCACGCAGGGTAGAGGTCCGCCTCGTTCGCGATCGCCCGCTCATACAACACCACGCCCGCCAACTGGTCGAACTCGCGCACCTTGGCGTTCGCGTGCTGCTTCGCCGCTGACTCGGACTCCGCCAGCTTCGCGTTCTCCTCCGCACGCCGGTTTGCCAGCGCCTCGTTCGCCGCCGCGGCCTTCGCGTTCTCGTCCGCCGCGATCGCGTAGTCGATCGCGACCACCGCACCGATCACCGCCGTCGCCAGCACCGCCGCCCCGGCGACCACCTGCCCCCGATACCGCCGCACCAGCTTCTTCAGCCGATAGCCCGCACTCGGCGGACCCGCCACCAGCGGCTCGTGGTCCAGATACCGCTGCAGGTCCGCACTCAACGCGTTCGCCGTGTCGTAGCGGCGGTTGCGCTCCTTCTCCAGCGCCTTCAGCACCACCCAGTCGAGGTCGCCCGCCAGCGCCTTCTTCAGCGCCCCGACGCTGACCCGCCGCGCCTGCGCCACCGCGACGGCACTCTCACCCAGCCGCGTGAGCCGCATACTCGGCTTCGGCGGATCCACCTCGCGCAGGATCCGCTGCATCTCCAGCATCCCCGCCCGCCGCAACTCGCCCCCCGGGAACGGCAGCTCCCCGCACAACACCTCGTACAGCATCACCCCGAGCGACCAGATGTCCGCCCGCGTGTCGATGTCCGCGTTGCTCGGGTCCGCCTGCTCCGGCGCCATGTACTCCGGCGTGCCGACCACCTGCCCCGCTTCGGTGAACAGCGTCGCCTCGATGAGCTTGCTGCCCATCGCCTTCGCCAGCCCGAAGTCGATCACCTTCACCACCCGCTTGCCGCCGTCGTCCGACACCAGCACGTTGCCAGGCTTCAGGTCGCGGTGCACGACGCCCTTCTGGTGCGCGTGCTGCACCGCCGCACACACCTGCCGCAGCAGCAGCAGACGGTCCTTCAGCGACAGCTTCTGCTGCTCGCAGAACCTCACCAGCGGCACCCCCTTCACATACTCCATCGCAAAGTACGGCTGCCCTCGCTCCGACACGCCGCAATCGAACACCTTCGCGATCCCCTCGTGGTCCATCAGCGCCAACGCCTGCCGCTCCTGCTGGAACCGCGCGAGGACCGCCTTGCTGTCCATCCCCAGCTTGATCAGCTTCAGCGCCACCCGACGCTTCACCGGCTGGTCCTGCTCCGCCAGATACACCGTCCCCATGCCGCCCTCGCCCAGCACCTCGAGGATCCGGTAGGGACCGATCTGCTGCGGCTGGGACCAGGATTCCGTGCCGTCGTGCTCTTCCTTGGCCATCGGCGCCAGAGACTAGCCGTGGGGCCGCAGGGGCGGAAGCGACGGCAGGCCGCCGGCCGCCGCGGCGTCACTCCAGCGCGACCACCCGCCCCTCACGCGCCGCGCGATCGGCCGCCAGCACGATGCGCAGGCTGTCCACCGCCTCCGCGAGGTGCGCGGACAGGTCCTCGTCCTGCCGGATCGCGCGCAGCAGGCTCTGCTGCTCGCGTTGGCACAACCCGTCGTGGTCGGGCTCGTCGCTGGTGTCGAACCACTCGTCCTTGCGCACGAACTGCCCGTCGGCGTCCAGCTCGGCGTGGTGCAGCAGCAGCCCGCCGGTCTGGCTGTGCGCGTCGACGTCGGCGCTGCCGCTCGCGCGTTCGCCGCTGCGGTCGACGATCGACACCGAGCCCTTCGGCCCGACGACGTCCTTCACGAAGTGCGCGACTTCGCTCATCATCGGCCCCCAGCCGGCCTCGTACCAGCCGACCGAGCCGTCGGCGAACGTCACCTGCAGCTGGCCGTAGTTGTACATGCCGGGCTTCAGCGCGTCGGTGAGCCGCGCCGCGATCGCGCTGACGCGCACCGGCCGGCTCTGCGTCATCCGGCACATCGCGTCGACGTAGTGCACGCCGCAGTCGACGATCGGCGACATCGACTGCATCAGCGCCTGGTGGGTGCGCCAGTCCTTGCCGCAGCTCTGCTGGTTGAGGTTCATGCGCATCACCAGCGGCTTGCCGAGCGTGCGCGCCAGCTCGACGAAGCGAAGCCACGCCGGATGCACGCGCAGCACGTAGCCGACCAGCATCTTGCGCCGCTTGCGGTGGGCCAGCGCCACCAGTTCGCGCGCCTCCTCGACGGTCTCGGCCAGCGGCTTCTCGACGAACACGTGCGAGCCGCCTTCGAGGGCCGTGCGCGCGATCGCCGCGTGGGTGTCCGGATAGGTGTTGATCGACACCACGTCGGGGCGCGTCGCCGCGTAGGCCTGCGCGAAATCGGCGAAGGTCGGCAGCCCGCCGAGCTCGGCCGCCAGCCGTTCGCGCGACTCCGGCTGCCGGCTGACGAGGCCGACGATGGTGAAGTCCTGGGCGAGCCGGTGGTAGGCGCGGGCGTGGGAGGTGCCCATGTTGCCGCAGCCGACGACGAGCACGCGCAGGCGGGGAGGGTTCAAGGGCGGATCTCCGGGCGCGGCGGCGCCGAAGGGGTCAGCAGCAGCAGCGCGAAGCCGACCACACCGGTCAGGACCGAGGCGGCGAGCACCGCCACCTTCGCGGCCTCGAACTCGGGCGCCCGGGCGCCGAACGCCAGGCTGTTGAGGAACAGCGCCATCGTGAAGCCGATGCCGGCCAGCCACGCGATGCCATGCACGTGGTGCCAGGTCACGCCGGGCGGCAGCGGCGCGCGCAGCAGGCGGGCGGCCAGCAGCGTCGCCAGCAGGATGCCGAGCGGCTTGCCGAGCACGAGGCCGAGGAACACGCCGTGTGCCGCCGGGCTGGTCGCCGCGGCGGCGAGCCCGGTGGTGACGTCGACGCCGGCGTTGGCGAGCGCGAACAGCGGCACGATGCAGTGCGCGACCAGCGGGTGCAGGCCGCGCGTCATGCGCTGCAGCGGCGCCTGCACGTCCTGCGCGTGGCGCTGCAGCTGCTGCACCAAGACGAGCTGCTCCGGACTGGTGCGCGAGTCGGGCTGGGAGATGCGGTGGAACTCGTCGAGCAGGACGTGGCCGCGGCGCGCGAACTCGTACTCGTCGAGCCGACGGCGGGCGGGGATCGACATGGCGAGCGCCACGCCGGCGATCGTCGCGTGCACGCCGGACTGCAGGAAGGTCGCCCACAGCAGCAGCCCGTAGACGACGTAGGGCCAGGTCTGGCGCACGCCGAGCCGGTTGCTGGCGACGGACATCAGCAGCAGCGCGGCGCCGAAGGCGAGGTACGACCAGGCGATCTCGTCGGTGTAGAACAGGGCGATCACCAGCACCGCGCCGAGGTCGTCGGCGATGGCCAGCGAGGCGAGGAAGACCTTCAACCCGACCGGCACGCGGCGCCCGAGCAGCGCCAGCACGCCGAGCGCGAAGGCGATGTCGGTCGCCATCGGGATGCCCCAGCCCGGGCTGGCCTCCGGCGCGCCGTGCAGCAGGATCGTCATGGCGTAGATCCCGGCCGGCGCCGCCATGCCGCCGAGCGCGGCGGCCACCGGCAGCGCGGCCTGCCGGAACGACTGCAGGTGGCCGTCGAGCACCTCGTGCTTGATCTCGAGCCCGACGAAGAAGAAGAACAGCACCATCAGGCCGTCGTTGATCCAGTGCACCAGCGACTTGGCGAGCGTGCGCGAGCCGAGGGTCAGCGCGAGGTCGGTGTGCCAGAGGTGGTTCCAGGCGTCGACCCACGGCGAGTTGGCGATGCCGATGGCGAGCAGCGCGCAGGCGACGAGCAGCACCCCGGGGAACGCCTCGGACCGCACCATGCGCGCGAGCGGCGACAGTTGCTCGGGGGGAGTGGGCAGCATCGCGGAGCCGCACGCTACGGCGCGCCGGTCGGCCGTCCAGGGAAACCGGCCGCGCCCGACGGCGTCGCCGCGTGCGCGCCCTGGCTGCTACCATGCGGCCCCGGCCCCGGGCTCCCTCCATGCTGCACCTGTTCTCCTTCGTGCTGTTCTCGTTGCCGCAGGAACCGACCGTGCTCGCCGAACGCGTGCGCCACCACGCCGAGTCCGGCGTCACCGTGCACGAGCGGCGCGTGCTCGACGCCGCCTCGGGCCGCGTGCTGCGCGTCGCCACCGACGCGCATGGCGTGCCGGTGGACCCGGCGGTGGTGGCGCGCGCCGCGCTGGCCAGCCGCGATGCGCGGAACGGCAAGCTGCACCCGGACCTCGTCGAACGGCTGGCGTCGGGCGAGGCGCACGAGGTCGCCTTCTGGTTGCAGCGTCCGGCGGCGATGCCCGATCTGCGCGGCCTGATCGACGCCGAGCGTCGCGCCGGTGCGACTGCCGAGGACGCGCGGCGCGCGGCGATGGCCGTCGCCGGCGCCGCCGTGGCCCCGGGCAACGCCGCGTTCGCGGCGGCCGCCCGCGCCGCCGGCGCGGCGGTCGTGCACGTCGACCCGATCACGCCGATCGTGTTCGTGCGCGCCGATGCGGCGACGATCCGCGCGCTGGCGCTGCGGGCGGAGGTCGACCTGGCCTACTGGTCGTCGCCGACCTGGGAGCACGAGGGCGCCACCGCCGGCGCGGCACCCGAAGCGGTGCAGTTCTGGAACGAGTGGGCCAGCAAGACCGCGCGCACGGATGCCGTGCACCGCCGCGGCATCACCGGCGTCGGCGTGAAGGTGCTGGTCAACGACACAGCGCAGGTGGTCGGCACGAATCCGCACCTGCCGCCGGTCGTGGTCGGCAACTCGGCGTCGGTCGCCGCGCACGCGACCGCCGTGGCCGGGATCCTCGCCAGCCGCCAGACGCCACACACGGGGGCCGCGCCGGGCCTGCAGCAGATCTACAGCTACGGCGGCGGCGGCGACGTCACGGCGCCGCAGGCGTGGGCCTGGGGCATGGCGCAGGGCATCAGCTTCGGCAACTGCTCGTGGTGGAACGGCCAGAAGGGGCAGATCCGGTTCCTCGACCGCTACTTCGACTACATCATCCGCCACTTCGCCGTGATGCTGTTCAAGTCGGCGGGCAACCAGGGCGGCAGCGACGGCGGCATCACGACGCCCGGCTGCGGCTACAACATGATCGCATCGGGCAACGCGACCGATCAGAACGACCACGACTGGAGCGGCGACGCGATGTCGCCGTCGTCGAGCTGGGTGAACCCGATCGAGGGCCACGACAAGCCCGAGGTCACGGCGTGCGGCACGTCGATCACGACCACGACCACGAGTTCGCCGTGGATCGGCGCGCAGGGTTCGGGCACGTCGTACGCCTCGCCGGTGACGTGCGGCGTGGCCGCACTGCTGGCCGAGACCTCCCCCGCCCTGCAGGCGCAGCCCGAGGCCGTGCGCGCGCTGCTGATGGCGGGCGCGTTCCACAACATCGAGGGCGCGGCGGTCCTCAGCGATCGCGACGGCGTCGGCCACATCGACGCGTCGGCCTCGCAGTCGGCGCTGGCCAACGGCCAGCTGCACACGGCGACGCTGACGCCGGCCTCCTTCGTCGGCGGCGTCTACGAGGTCACGGTGCCGCTGGTGCGGCACGACGAGACGCGCCTGTGCGCGGTGTGGTTCTCGCTGGCGGACTCGAGCTACGCGACCGATGTGCTGCAGATGGACCTCGACCTGACGGTCTGGCTCGGCCCGACCCTGGTGGCGAGTTCGGCCAGCATCACGAACCCGTTCGAGATCGTGCAGTTCGTGCCGCCCGCCACCGGCGACTACACCGTGCGCCTGCACCGCCAGCAGTTCCTCGGTGCCAGCGAGCCGTTTGCGCTGGCGTGGGTGACGCGCCGCAACGGCGCCACCAACGAGGTGCGGTTCGGCGGCGTGCAGGCGCCGGGCGGCACGGTGACGTTCGAGTTCCTCGATCCGTACCACCCGGGCGCCGCCTACCTGGCCGCCCTGGCGCTGACCGGCGCGCCGGCCACCGTACCGGTCGGTCCGCGGCACGTGTTCGAGTTCGGGTTCGACGTCGTCACCGAGTGGAGCCTGTCGCTGCCCGGCTTCGCCGGCGTCTACGACGGGACGGGGCGCGCGGCGGCGGCGCTGACGCTGCCGGATTTCCCGTGGCTGAGCGGCTGGCCGGTGCACTGCGCCGTGCTGTCATGGGACGCCTCGGCGCCGAGCGAGGTCGAGACGACCTCGCCGACCGCGACCTTCGTGATCCAGTGATCGCCCGCCCGCTGGCCAGTGCATCGGGCCGGAGCCCGGGCTAGCTTCTGCGCCTCCCATGCCGCCCATCCGACGCATCCTCGTGGCCAACCGCGGCGAGATCGCGCTGCGCGTGATCCGCACCGCCCAGGAGATGGGCATCGAGACGGTGGCGGTCTACAGCGACGCCGACCGCGCCGCGCTGCACGTGCGCCGCGCCAACCAGGCGGTGCACCTCGGCGGCAGCAAGCCGGCGCAGAGCTACCTCGACATCGGCAAGGTCGTCGACGCGGCGAAGAGCACCGGCTGCGACGCGCTGCACCCCGGCTACGGCTTCCTCAGCGAGAACGAGGACGCGGCGCAGGCCTGCATCGATGCGGGCATCGAGTTCCTCGGCCCGCCGCCGAAGGCCATCGCCGCCATGGGCGACAAGGTCGAGGCGCGCAAGATCGCGCAGCAGGCCGGCGTGCCGCTGGTGCCCGGCCTGCAGGAGGACGTCGACGAGGCACGGCTCGCCGCGGCGGCCAGGCAGGTCGGCTACCCGGTGATGCTGAAGGCGGCGGCCGGCGGCGGCGGCAAGGGCATCCGCATCGTGCGCGACGAGAAGGGGCTGCTCGAGGCGTTCCACATGGCGCGCGCCGAGGCCAAGGGCGCGTTCGGCGACGACCGCGTCTACCTGGAGAAGTTCGTGACCAGGCCGCGCCACGTCGAGATCCAGGTGATGGCCGACAAGCACGGCAACGTCGTCTACTACGGCGAACGCGAGTGCTCGGTGCAGCGCCGGCACCAGAAGCTGGTCGAGGAGTCGCCGTGCGTCGCGCTGTCGCCGGCGCTGCGCGAGCAGATGGGCAAGGCCGCGTGCGATCTGGCGCGCGCCGTCGGCTACCAAGGCGCCGGCACCGTCGAGTTCCTCTACTCCGAGGGCAGGTTCTACTTCCTGGAGATGAACACGCGGCTGCAGGTCGAGCACCCGGTGACCGAGATGCGGTTCGGGGTCGACCTGGTGCGCGAGCAGATCCGGGTGGGCCAGGGCGAGACGGTGGCGCCGGTGCCGGAGCCGCGCGGCCACGCGATCGAGGTGCGCGTCAACGCCGAGGATCCGAACACCTACTTCCCGTCGCTCGGCCGCATCGCCCGGATCAACCTGCCCGGCGGGCCCGGCGTGCGGCTCGACAGCGCGCTCTACCGCGGCATGGAGGTGACGCCGTTCTACGACAGCATGCTGGCCAAGCTGGTCGTGCACGGCGCCGACCGCGAGCAGGCGATCGCGCGCTGCCAGCGCACGCTGCGTGAGCTGCGCATCGTCGGCGTGTCGACGTCGCTGCCGGTCGCGCTGCGCACGTTGCAGAGCGCCGAGTTCCAGTCCGGCGACTACGACACCGGCATCCTCGAGCGCATCGACAAGAAGGCGTCGAACGTGCCGCCCGAGCTGGCGATGCTCGCCGCCGCCGCCGCCCGGTTCCTGGCCGCCGAGCGCGCCGGCGCCACCGCCGGCGCCCGCGCCGGCGCCGCGGAGGCGACCCCGGCCTGGGCGGCGCTCGGCCGCGCCGAGCGCCTGCGGAGGACCAGCCCATGAAGTACCTGACGCGCCTCTTCGGCGAGGAACGGGAGTTCACGATCGAGCGGCACGGCCACCAGCTGGTGGCGCGCTGCGGCGACCGCGCCTACGCGCTCGACGTCGCCCCGGTCGGCGACGGCGACACCTTCTCGCTGCTGGTCGACGGCAGCAGCTACGACGTCGTCGCCGACGTGCAGCGCGAACAGGTCCTGCTGCAGATGGTCGGCGAGGCGTTCGCGGTGCACGTCGAGGACGAGCGCGAGCGCGCCGCGCACGCGGTCGCCGGCCACAAGCAGGGCGGCCGCCGCGAGCTGCGCGCGGCGATGCCGGGCATCGTCGTCGACATCAAGGTCGCCGAGGGCGACGTCGTCGAGGAAGGGCAGACGCTGGTCGTGCTCGAGGCGATGAAGATGCAGAACCCGCTGGTCGCCGAGGCGCCCGGCAAGGTGGTCAAGGTGCACGGCCGCAAGGGCGAGCCGGTCGCCGGCGGCGCGCTGCTGGTCGAGCTGGAGTAGCCGCGGGCGCCGGCGGTCGCTTCAGTCGGCGAGCAGTTCGGCGAGGGTCCGGGCGTCGAGGATGCGGTCGGTCCAGCGGTCGAGATCGGCCAGCGACGCCGTGCGCACCCTGGCGACGACGTCGTCGGCGGGCGGGCCGAAGCGGCGGCCGATCTGGCGCAGCAAGGCGTCGGCGCGGCCCTCGGTGCGGCCCTCGGTGCGGCCCTTCTCGTGGCCCTCGTTGCGGCCCTCGTTGCGGCCTTCGGCTTTGCCCTTCTGGTAGGTGCGTTCGAGCGTGCTCATGATCGTGTCCTCGGGTCGTCGCAGGATGCGGGCGAACGCCTCGCTGAGGTCGGCCGCGGGCACCTCGCTCGCGGCGAGAGCATACCAGCCGATCGCCTCGATGGCGTCGCGCCCGCCGGGCGGGTCGTCGCTGCGGTCGACGGCGCGCAGCAGGTCCTGCCAGCGGTCGAACGCGGCGAGCACCTGGTCGGGCAAGCGACGCGGCAGGCCGTGCAGGCACAAGAGCCCGAGCTGCGCGAACGGCGTCAGCGCTGGCCGCCATGGTTCGCGCTCGGGCTCGGCGGCGAGGTCGTCGCCGACGAACGCGAGCTGCGGTTGCAGTGCCGCCAGCGCACTGGCGGCGGCCGCCGGCAACGCGGCGAGGTGGGGGTGCGGCGCCGGTGCGGGCAGCGGTGCGGTGCCGTGGTGCAGGACCACGGGCACGACCAGCGGTGGAACGCCGCGGCCGCGGCGCGCGAACGCGCGGCGCAGGTGCACGACGTAGCGCAGCAGCTGGCCGTGCAGGTCGGCGTCGGCGTCGTGCTTGTGCTCGACCACCAGCACGAGGTCGCAAGCACCCGCCAGCCGGGCCGTGAACACGAGGTCGGCCTCCTGCCGGCGCAGGTGCATGCCGTGCGCCGCCGCGGGTGCCGGCGCGAGCGTGCGCCACGCGATCACCGCGCCGACCGGTGCTGGCAGCAGGCTTCGCAGCCAGCTCGCGGCGTGCACCGCGTGGCGGAACACGGCGCGGAACAGCGCATCGTGCGGCGCCTCGAGCATGCCCATGCCCTGGTGGTGGGAGGGCGGCGGAAATCAGGTGGAAAGCAGGCCATCGTCGGGCCGCAACGGCGGCCGGGTGACATGACCGGGCCCGCCGCCTAGCCTCGACGCCGTGGTTCCACGACTGTGCAGGTGGTTGGCATGGACGCCGCTCGCCGCCTGCGCCCTGTCGGCGCCGCCGGCCGAGCAGACGCTGGCGCCGATGGACGCGAACCCGACGCCCGCCGCCGAACTCGACGCCCTGGCGGCCGCGGCGCTGGCCGCGGCGCGGGCCGCGCCGGACGACGCCGAGGCGCAACTCACGGCCGCGGCGCGGCTGTTCGAGGCGGCCGACCTGCGCCTGCAGCAGGCGACCGTGGCCTGGCTCGACGCGCACCCGGACGCCGACCGCGCCACCGTGCTCGCCGCCGAGGACCGGCTCGGCGCCGACGTGCGTGCGGCGATCGTGTCGCTGTGCACCGACGGCCTCGCCTGCGCCGAGCGCGCCGCGGTGCTGCGGCCCGACGCGGTCGCGGCACCGCTGCACGTGGGCCTGCACCTGTCGCTGTTGGCCTGGGCGAACGGTCCGGCGCGTTCGCTGTTCGCCGGCTACGGCGGCCGCCTGGTCGCCGCGATCGACCGCGCGCTCGCGCTCGACGCCGCCTTCGACCACGGCGCGCCGCTCCGCCTGCAGGGGCGCTTCCGCAGCAAGGCGCCGTGGCCGTACGCCGACCTGCCGGCGGCCGTGCAGGCGCTGGCGCGGGCGGTCCAACTGGCGCCGCTGCCGGTGAGCCTGTTGTTCCACGGCGATGCGCTCGCCGCGGCCGGCGATGCCCCGGGCGCCGAGGTGCAATGGCGCCGCGCCGCCGCGGCCCCGGCCGACGCGTCGACGCGCTGGTCCGCCGAGTGTATGCGCGAACTGGCGCGTCGCCGCCTCGCCGCGCAGCCCTGACCGCGCCGCGGCGCGCCTACGCCGGCTCGCAGGCGATCGCCAGCGCGAGACGGTGCGCTTCGCCGGCGCCCAGCCGCACCGCGTGCTCGCGCACGTTCGCGGTCTCGACGCAGCAGAAGCGCTGCCAGTCGTCCGGCGCCATCTGCGACAGCTTCGCCGTCTTCGCCGGCCAGGGGTTCCAGACGATCGCCGACCTCGCGTCGCGCGCCAGCAGCGTCACCGTTCGCGCCAGCGCCGGCGAGCGCAGCTCGAGCCGCTCGGGCACGCCCTGGAAGATGCGGTCGGTCTCGGCGCGGAACCGCAACGGCTGCGCGCGGTCCCATTGCGCCTCCGGTTCGGCCGCCTGCTCCGTGCACGGCAGCCCCTCGAGGCCGTGCACGCTGGCGGTCCGCACGTCGCCGACCACGAAGTAGCTGTGCAGCGCCGCCTCGAACGCGAACGGCTCGCCGCCGGTGTTCTCGACCGTGAGCCCGAGCCGCAGCTTCGCGCCGAGCACCACCGACAGGCGCAGCCGGAACGAATGCGGCCACATCGCCCGCGTCGCCTCGTCGTCGGTGAGTTCGAGCACGACCTCGGGCGTGTCGTTGGCGTGCACGAGCGTCCAGGTGCGGTTGCGCGCGAACCCGTGCGCCGGCAGCTTCGGGTCGGTGGCGTGGTCGCCGAACCAGGGGAACACCAGCGGCACGCCGCCCCGCACCGGCTGGCCGGCCGCGTACTTCGGCTGGCTCGCGGTCCACAGCACCTCGCCGCCCGCGTGCTGCCAGCGCAGCACCTGTGCGCCGCACAGCGACACCTCGGCGGCGTCCTGCTCGTGCTCGAGCCGCAGCAGCGCCCGGCCGCCTGGATCCTGGGCCCGCTTCACGTTCGCCGGCAATCGTTCGCTCATGGCGTGGATTGGAGCGCGGAGCACGTTTGCTTTCCGCAGCGCCGGTCGCTACAGGTGGCCGCGTTCCCCGCGGGGAAGTCCGGTGCGAAGCCGGCGCTGTCCCGCAGCTGTGACCGAGGACGAACGCGATCGAGACCACTGGTGCTGCCGTGTCGGCCGCGCCGGGAAGGGATCGCCAGTAGGACGATTCGGGAGCCAGAACATCCGCGTGGAACCGGCGCCGAGAGGGCGCCGCGGTTCCTCCCGTGCCGGCGCGAACGACGCCGAACGAACATGCACCCGATCCGCGCTCGTTGCGTGGCCGCCGCCCTGCTGGGCGTGACGGCCGTCTCTCCCTCCCTGGCCGCCCAGAGCGTCTTCGCGACGCACGTGGTCGCCTTCGACACCAACGGCGGCGCCGGCGGCGGCACCTTCGCGCCGGCCAACGCGCTCGGTGCGCCCACGGGCGCGCTCGGCGTGCACTCGCTCGGCGCCGGCGGCTTCCTGACGCTCGGCTTCGCCGTGCCGATCGCCGACGGGCCCGGCGCCGACTTCCTGGTCGGCGAGAACCCGTTCCTGCTGCAGAACACGTTCTTCGCCAGCTACGCCGAGGTCGTGTTCGTCGAGGTCAGCAGCGACGGGGTGCACTTCGCCCGCTTTCCCGCGCGCTACTTCGGCGCGCCGGCCTCGCCGGGGCCGTTCGGCAGCTCCGCCGTCGGCACCTACGGCGGGTTGGCCGGGCAGCACCCGGTGCTGGCGACCCAGCCGGGCGTCGACGCGCAGGACGTCGTCGAGGCCGGCGGCGATGCGTTCGACCTCGCCGACCTGGCCGGGCACCCGCTGGTGGTCGGCGGGCTCGTCGACCTCGCGGCGATCACGCAGGTGCGGCTCGTCGACGTCGTCGACGGTCAGGCGCTCGACGCGGTCGGCACGGTGATCCACGACGCGGGCCTCGGCAGCGCCGACATCGACGCGGTGACGGCGATCCACCGGCAGGGCGAGGTCGCGGCGAACGGACCGCGGGTGGACCTGACGATCGCGGTCGACGGTTCGATCGTGGTGCGCATCGAGGATCCGGACGGCTGGCAGGACCTCGATCCGGCATCGCTGCGCGCGGCGCTGTTCGGGGTGCCGCTGGCGGCCGGCGACGTGATCGGCACGTTCTTCCAGGTGCAATCGGCGGACGCGACGGGGTTCACGCTGGTGCAGCCGTTCCCGCTGCCGCCGGAGCTGCTGTTCTCGCTGTCGTTCTCGGTCAAGGACCTGGCGGGGCATCGCTCGGGCGCGCAGCGGGTGCGGCCGACGAGCTAGGAGCGCCGGTGGCGCAGGTGCGGCAGAGGCAGGCGCGACCGCGCGCCGCCTCGGGCACGCGCGCGAGCGCGGCGGGGGCGATGGTCGCCGCCGCGCACCAGCATGGCGTGCTGCTGCCGGCGGCCATCGCGCAGGCGTTCGGGCCGCCGCACAGGGGACAGCGACGCGCATCGCAGAGGGCGTCCATGGGGGCAGTGTAGGTGTGGAGCCAGAAGGTGCGCGCCTTGCTGTGCCGCAGGGGCTGGGGGGACGGTGCCGCTGTGGCCGCCAGCGCGATCGCGGCCGCGAGCACGTTGCGCTGGTGGTCGACCGCTGCCTCGAGTGGTGGCTGGGTTCCTCGATCGGCAGGTGTCGCGTGGCTTGGTGGCGGGAGGGACCCTTGCCAGGGCTGGTGCATTCAGTGGGGGTGTCCTGGTCATCGCTGGTTCGCAGAGGACGGTGGTTCGGAGAGAGTCCAGGACGATTTCACGCCAAGGAGGGTTGACGCCTGAGCGGGGCTTGGCGAGAGTTTCACCACCCTGGGGATGTCCGAAGGTAGAGTCACGGGAGCTATCGGCAATGTGCCGCTGGCCGGACGATGCAAGATGTCCCCCGGAATCCGTGAGGTGAACATGCAGCTGCTTCGTTCTCCGCTTCTCCGCTTCTCCGCTTCTCCGCTTCTCCGCTTCTCCCGCGTAGCGCGGCGGGCGTCATCGCCCTGAGTCTGTTGCTCGGGGGCACCGCGAAGGCGCAACAGGTGCAGGCCCCCTACTCAACGCACGACCAGACTCAGTCGGTCGGCGGCGAGGGCGGCGAGTTCGCCGAGGCCTGGGCTGACATCAAGACTCCAGGCGATGGGTTCCAGTACGCGGTGGGAACGATCGAGGTGCGCGATACGCGCCCAGGAATTGCCCAGTTCTCGGACGAGGATGCGATTCCGGCGTCGGGTATCGGATCGTTCCTGCTGCCAGCGCCTAACCGTCGCCAGGTCGTGATCCTGCAGATCACCGAAGTGGACACGCAGACCATCGACCGACAGCGCTACTACTACGGCTTCACTCCGGACCAGCTTCTGCGCGCCACCAACGCACGCGGCATCTCGGTCTGGGCGGCATCTTCGCGAGCCGACACGCGCATCGCGATCTGCGGCGAAGCCTACGACCGGGATCTGCCGCTGAGTCAAGCCAGTCCTGCGGCCGCGTCGGCCAGTGCGCCGAGCGGGTTCATCGCCGTGTTCAACGGACTAGGAGCCCTGTTGTGGACGCACCACCTGTTCGGCGTCGATACGGGCGGATGCTGCGCGGTCACCGATGTGAGCATCCGCGTCGATGAAGAAGGGAGCGACGTCGTCACCTACTGCGGCATCTCGTCCCACGGGGTGCCTGCGGGCACTTGCTCGTTGGCGCCGGTGGTCGCGTTCCCCGCCTTCCTCGGCGACAGTGGTGGTGCGACCGACCATGGCCTGGGGCAATGGGATGGTATCGTTGGCCGCGTGACACGAACGCAAGCGGGAGTGCAGAACATCGATTTCCACGCCATCGTCGGTGGCCCCGAGCAGGACGGTCTGTTCGGTATCGCCGAGATCGAGGCGGATCGCTTTGCCGTGGTGGGCGGAACTACGTGGGCCGGATCGACGCCGCCGCCTTCTGGGAGAGCTTTCCCAGGCCTCGGGTCGATGCCGTCGCCGTTCGACCTCGGCGTGGCGGTGGTATTCGCCGAGACGCCTGGTGGTTGGGTGGTCGACAGCTCGTACCCGATCGGCAACTCCGGCGAGGTGCACACGCTGGCGCGGGACGTGCTGGTCTTACGCGACAGCGTGGCGCAGCTCGACGGCCAGGGTAATGCCGCCCCGGCTGCGCACGCGCTAGTCGTTGTCGGATCCACGAACGATGCAAACCTGTTCGCAGGGATTGCACAGCCCCAGATCCCGGCAATGCAGGGTTCCACGGACGGCTTCGTGCTGATGCTGCTGGATTTTCCTGGCTTCGTTGCGGCCCTGCTCGGCCGCTTCCACGGCGGCGCCGGTGACGATGGCCTCGTGGGGGTGCAGGGCTGGAGCGAGTATGCCGACCACTTCGTGGTCACGGGCTTCACGACCGGACTCGGTGGGGCTGGTTACGGGACGGCAGGTGCGCTCGACATATCGGTCGAGAGTTTCTATGTGTCGACCGATGCCACCGGTCCCTTGCCGCCGGCCGAACTGCGCAGCTTGCGTCAGGCATGGGTGAGTGGATCGAGCGTCGACCGGCCAGCGGCGATGGGCGTGCTGCATGCGACGTCGCTCGGCCTTGCGTTCGACACGGGGCCGAACCAGTTGCTCGGCCTGCCGCCTGGTGGCGGCATCGCGGTGGACCAGCGCTCGCGGGTCAATGTGGTCGGGCAGACATCGAGCAGCGACTACTACCAGCCGGTTGGCGGTCGCTCGTACGATGCCAGCCTCGATGCCGTACGTACTGTGTTCGACATGATTCCCCCTGGGGTCGGCCGCACGGACGGCACCGGTGACCAGGGCCTGTTCGTGCTGCCGTTGGGGTTCACCGGTGGGACGACGCCGGCTTGTGCCCTTGCCGAGTTCGGCAAGCGAATCGGCGAACCTGCACCGGAGGTGCCTCGGATCCTCCTGGAGTACGAAGGGCCGCAGCCGCAGGCGGGCGCTGCCGGTGCCACCTTGCTCGTGATCCGGCCCACGGCACCGATCGTGCCAGGAGCCCTGGCCTCGAGTGCCATCGCGGCTGGCTTCCAGTTCGACTTCCCCGGTGTCAACGCGCCTCCGGCGTTTCTCGGTGACGTTGAGATCTTCGTGACCGACAACCCGTCGGTCTTCACGATCGGCTTCGGCTATCCGAACCAGTCGATCATCCAGCCGCTGATGCCCCTGCCGACGCCGCCGACGGTCGGACAGCCGATGACCGTGCAGGTGCTGTGCGTGGTACCGGTAGGTGTCACGGGTGGTTGCGCCAACACGTCGGTTTTCACCGGCAGCCCAGCGATGTGGTTGCCGCTCTGACCACGCAGGAAACTGCCCGTCGGGCATGGCCCGACGGGCCAACTCCGATCCACGCCATGAAACCCCAGTGCTTGCTGCGGATCTTCCTTGTTCCTCTGGTGGCGTGTACGTGCGCCGTCCTCCCCGGTCAGCATCCCAGCGCGATTCGGTGGTGGGGCAAGTTCAAGGGCACGACCGAGGCCCGGGAGGGCAGGTTCACGCGCATTGCGGCGGGTGCAGATGTCACCGCGGTTCTGCGCGACGATGGCCGGATCTTCGCCAACGGCGAGAACACGTGGGCCACCTGCGAGGTTCCGGAGGCGCCGGCAGGCACCCGCTACATCGACGTGTCTGTGCGCCACTTCGGCCTTGGCCTCTTGTCGGACGGCAACGTCGTCGTCTGGGGCAGTTCACCATGGCTGCCACCGAATGCGCCATCGCTGCCCGCGGGCGTCCGCTACACGCAGGTCAGCGCCGGCTCGACGCACGCACTGGCGATGCGCTCGGACCGCATCGCCATCGGCTGGTCGAACCCATTCTACGATTCGTATGCCCAAGCATCGGTTCCCCCGGCCCTGCAGGGGAGCATCCGGCGTCTGGCGGCAGGGGGCAGTTTCTCGTTGGCCCTGATGCTCGATGGGACCATCGCTGCATGGGGTGACAACACGCATGGGCAGTGCAATGTGCCAGCACTGCCCGTTGGCGCCAAGTACCTGAGTCTCGCCGCGGGCAACCACCACGCCGTTGCGGTGCGCTCCGATGGCATGGTCGTGGCCTGGGGCATGAACGCGCATGGGCAAGTGAATGTGCCTCCTTTGCCGAGTGGCGCGGTCTATGTGTTGGCCACGGCAGGACGGGATCACTGTGCCGCATATCGGTCCGACGGTGCGTTCGTGGCATGGGGAGCACCGGATCACGGGCTGGCGGACGTTCCTGTGCTTCCACCCGGCGTAACCTGCGTGCAGTTGGTCGCCGGCTTCAACCACTGCGCAGCCTTGCTCGACGATGGTTCGGTCGTGGCGTGGGGTGACAGTGGTTGGCGGCAGGCAGGTGTTCCTGGTAGATCTGCACTTGCACGTGACATTCGTTGGACAGGCGTTGCGGAAGGCTTGTACCACAGCTTGGGTCTTCTGAATGATGGTACGATTGTTGGTTGGGGCTGGGATGATGACGGTCAAGCCACCCCCACAGCCATGTTGGCTGGCATGCGCTTCGTGAAGATCGGTGCGGGGGGGTTTCACTCACTCGCGCTGAGAGAGGATGGTCAGATCGTGGCATGGGGTAGCAATGCCGGCGGCCGGACCAATGTGCCTCTCTTGCCGCCGGGCGTTGTGTACACCGACTTCGCTGTGGGAATGTCGCACACCGTCGCACTCCGCTCGGACGGCCATGCCGTTGCGTTTGGTTACCAGCCGAGTGGCTACGGGCTGATCCCCCCTTTGCCGGGGGGGCTGAGCTACGTGAAGGCTGCCGCGGCGCATGCGCGCACCCTCTTGCTGCGGTCGGACGGGGTACTCGTGTTCTCTGGTCCGTCGGGTAGTGGCCAGCAGGCGACTCCGCAGGCGCCGACCGGTCGGGAGTTCGTGGATGTCGCGACGGCTTTGGACCACAGCGCCGCATTGCTCTCGGACGGCACCGTGGCGTGGTGGGGCACTTTCGTTGCGAGCCATCCCCAGTGGCGTCCTATCCCTTCCCTACCATTTGGCGTCTGCTACGTCGGGATTGCTGGTTCACAGGAGCACATGACACTCAGGCGATCTGATGGCCAACTTGAGGTCTGTGGCTTGGTCTTGGAGCACGAGGAGGCCGTGCCTCCGCTTGCACCGGACACCTCCTACGTGGAGATCGATGGGGGGGCCGGTGCAACCGTTGCCGCCCGCATCGGCCCGACCTGCACCTACGTGTCGTTCGCGCCGGGTTGTGCCGGCTCACGGCCGAGCTCACGCCTGATCCCGCGCGACACGCCGCATCTGGGCAGGACGCTGCAGGTGACGCTGTTCGACCTGCCGCAGGACATTGCCGTCCTCGCCTTCGGCTGGCAGCGGCTACCGGCGCCGATGGACCTCGGTGTCGCCGGCATGCCGGGCTGCAGCCTGCACGTGTCGCTGGACGCGCTCGTGCCGATCGTCGGCCAGAACGGCCAGGCGAAGTGGCATCTGCCGATCCCGAGCCACCCGATCTGGGTCGGCACCCGCTTCTACAACCAGGCGCTGGTGCTCGACCCCGCCGCCGGCAATGCCTTCGGCGCCGTGGTCGGGGATGCCACCGAGGCCGTGATCGGCCACTGGTAGGCGGGGCCTGAGGTCGGATGATCGCCGCCGTCCCGGCGTCAGTTCTTCATCTGCTTCAGCTTGGCGATCGCGCCGAGCACGTTCTTGCCGGACGAAGCTCGCGTCCCGGTCTTGTAGCCGGCGTTGCCGTCGTCGGCCTTGTGGCCGCCGGCCGGGGCCGCGACGGGTGCCGGAGCCGGAGCCGGAGCCGCGGCCGGCGTCGGAGCCGACGCCGCGCTGGTGGCAGCCGGCGCCACGGGCGCCACCGGCGCCACCGGCGCCGGCCGCGCGCCAGTGCGAACGGCGGCCTGGATCTGCGCCACCGCCGTCGCGACCCCGTGCAGCTCGCGCTGCAGTTCGCGCACACCGCTCTCCAGTCCGCCGAGGTTGCCGTCGCGCAGCTGCTGCAGCCCGTCGGCGAGCCCCTTGGTCGCCTTGTCGAGCCGGTCCTGCAGCTGCGTCGTCGCCTTGCCGAGCCCGTCGCCGCGCAGCTGCTGCACCTCCTCGCGCGCCTTCTGCGTCGCTTCCTCGAGCCGCAGCAGACTCTTCTGCACTTCGCTGCTCTCCAACCGCTGTCCGAGCGCCGTGACGGCGACCTCGAGCCGGCCGAGCTGCTGCTGCAGCGGTTCGAGCGCCGGCCCGGCCGGCCGCTTCGCCAGCTTGTCGACGTCGGCGGCGACCACGTGCAGCGCGTCGCGCAGCTCGGCGTGCCGTGTGCGGGTTGCGTCGTCGTCGCCGGTGCGCGCCTCGAGGCGCTCGAGCGCCGCGTGGATCGTGTCGGTCCTGCCCTCGAGCCCGGCGCGCGTCTGCGTCACCGCGGCGGCGAGGTCGGTGGTCTGGCTGGCGATCTCCATCAGCGGCTTGCCGTACATCTTGATCGCCTTCGTCAGGTTGTTGATCTTCTCTTCCTGACGCTGCATCGCCATCAGCACGTGCTGCAGCTCCTCGCCGGCCGCCGGCGGCCGTTCGTTGCTCGCCTGCTGGGCGGCGACCAGGAACTGCAGGCTCTCCTGCGCCGTGCGCGACCAGTCGTCGTTCGGGGTCGGCGTAGTGCCGCGGGGCAGGCTCGACAGGCGCCGCAGCAGGGTGCCGCCGGTCAGCAGCACCGCGCCGAGCACGATCCAGGTCGGGCCGCCGAGGCCGAAGCGCAGCAGCGTCGTGGCGAGGGGGCTGCCGTCGAAGGCGGTCGGCAGCAGCGCGGCGAAGGCGAGCACGGCGGCGCCGGCCAGGAGCAGCAGGCCGCCGCCGGCAGTCGGGGCGGCATTCGCCGCGGCCGGCGCTGCGTCGTCCGCCGCATCGGCGGCAGCGGCCTGCGGCGCGGCTTCGTCCTCGCCTTCGCTCGCTGCCACGACCTCGTCGTCGACGGTCCCGCGCGTGCTCTCGTCGTCCGGTTCGACCGACCGCGTGGCCGCAGTCTCCGCCGCGTGATCGTGCCCTTCGTCGAGGAACCCGGGCAGATCGTCGGTGGGAGGATTCGAGGCGGCTGGATGCTTCATGGTGTCGCGACCTTCCAGGCCGATCGATCGGCATCGGGCCGCGTGCAGATGAAGCACGCATGTTGCAAACGGCCGCACCGTCGCCGAAAACCTCGTGGCACGGATGGCCCGCAAACTGAAAGGCATCGCCGCCGCGCCCGGGATCGCGATCGCACCGGTCGTGCACTTCCATCCGACGCTGGAGCACATCCCGACCTACGGCGTCGGGCCGGACGCCATCGAGGGCGAGCAGCGCCGCTTCCAGGCGGCGGCCCAGGAGGTCGCCCAGAGCCTGCTGGCCATCCAGCGTGAACTGGCCGGCGCCATCGACGCCCGCGAGAGCCGGATCTACGACGCGCAGCTGGCGATCCTGCACGACCAGACCTTCCGCCGCGACGTCGAGGCCGAGGTCCGCCAGCACGGCGTCAACCTCGAGGTCGCCCTGCAGCGGGTGGTGGCCCGCTACGAGGCCGTGTTCGAGGCGATGGAGAATCCGGCGATGCGCGAACGCGCGGCCGACCTACGCGACATCGGCCGGCAGCTGGTCGGCGCCCTGCTGGCCACCGAGCGCGGCAAGTACACGGCCAACGGCCAGGACTACCTGTTCGTCGCCGACGAGTTCCTGCCCAGCGACGCCGGCATGTTGGACCGCCGCCACCTGCGCGGCATCGTCACCGCGCACGGCGGCAAGTATTCGCACGGCGCGATCCTGGCCCGGTCGCTCGGCATCCCGGCCGTGGTCGGCATCGAGCCGATCATGCTCGACTCGAACACCGGCGCGGTGGCGATCGTCGACGGTGACGCCGGCATCGTGATCCTGGACCCGACCCCGGACCAGGTCGCCGACTACGAGCGCGCCCGCCGCGAGCAGCGCGCGATCGACAGCCGCCTGGCCGAAGTGCGGTTCCAGCCGTCGGTCACGCGCGACGGCACCGAGGTGCGGCTGCAGGCCAACGTCGAGGGCGTGCGCGACCTCGACAGCCTCGAGACCGAGGCGATCGCCGGCATCGGCCTGTTCCGCACCGAGTTCGCGTTCATGGAGCGCCGCCAGTTCCCGACCGAGGACGAGCAGGTGGCGATGTACCGGCGGGCGATGGAGGGCGCCAAGGGCAAGGCGGTCACGTTCCGCACCCTCGACGTCGGCGGCGACAAGCCGCTCGGCTACTTCCGCATGCCCGAGGAGCGCAACCCGGTGCTGGGCTGGCGCGGCATCCGGCTCGGCCTCGACTGGCCGGACATCCTCTACACGCAGGTGCGGGCGATCCTGCGCGCCTCGGCGCTCGGCCACGCCCGCATCCTGCTGCCGATGGTCACGACGCGCAGCGAGATCGTGCGCTGCCGCGAGGTGCTCGACCAGCTGCAGGCCGACCTGCGCGCCAACGCCGTGCCGCACGACCGTTCGATCGAACTCGGCGTCATGGTCGAGGTGCCGGCGCTGGTGCCGGTGCTGCCCGACCTGATGCCGCTGATCGACTTCCTGTCGGTCGGCACCAACGACCTGGTGCAGTACCTGCTCGCCGTCGACCGCGACAACCAGCGCGTGGCGAAGATGTACGACCCGCTGCACCCCGGCGTGCTGCGCGTCCTGGAACAGATCGCCGCGGCGGCGGCGCGGGCCGAGAAGCCGGTGTCGGTCTGCGGCGAGATCGCCGGCGACCACTGGTTCACGCCGCTGCTGGTCGGCATGGGCTACCGCGAGCTGTCGATGGCGCCGGTGTTCCTGCCGCGGGTCAAGGTGATGCTGCGCAGCCTGACGCTCGCCGAGTGCGTCGACCTGGCCCAGCGGGCCCTGGCGATGCCCTCGACCGCGGCCGTGCGCAAGCTGGTGCAGGACGAGATCCAGGCGCGCTGGCTGCGCCAGCTCGGGGCGGGCGAGGAGCGCCGGTCGTGAGCGAACGGCAGCTGCGCGGCGGCAACTGGAGCGTGCAGCAGCTCGAGCGGCTGCGCCAGCTGCTGCCGCGCCGCGGCGTCGCCGCGACGGCCCTGCTGCTGCGCCGCACGCCGGAGGCCGTGCAGCGCAAGGCGCTGCAGATCCTGCGCGTGCCGCCGCGCCGCGGGGCCTGGACGGACAGCGACGACGCGCGGTTGCGCGAGTCGTGGGGCGCCTTGGCGCTGAGCCTGCTGGCGCCGATGCTCGGCCGGCCGCAGGCGGAGGTGCGCCGGCGGGCCGAGGAACTGCGGCGGCGGCTGCGCTCGGGACCGTGGACGCGCGCCGAACGGCAGGCGCTGAAGGACCTCTACGGCACCCGCACCGACGACGACCTCGAGGTCGCGCTGCAGCGTCCGCGGGCCGAGATCGCCGCGCAGGCGCGGCTCCTCTGCCTGGCCAAGGACAAGCGCTTCGCCGCCCAGGCGGCCGCCGGCGAGGGCGGCGCGCCGCCGCCGGTGCCGCGGCAGCGCATGCCGCGCTGGAGCCACGCCGAGACCGAACGCCTGCGGGCGCTCTATGCCGACCGCGACAACCTGGCGGTGGCGCGCGAACTGGGCCGCACCGTCGCCAGCATCGCCAACAAGGCCAACCAGCTCGGCCTGCGCAAGAGCCCGTCGGTGCTGGCGGCGATCGGGCGCCTGAACATCCGCGTGCGCTACGACGGCGATGCGGCCGCCGCCGGCGGCGCCGCCGCCTCGGTCTGACGGCGGTCGGCAGCGCCGCCGCAGGGGCGCTGGCAGCGGGGCCGTTGCCGCAAATCGGCGGCCGCGCTCAACCCGGCGGGGGTGGGGCGCCGATGCACCGGCACGCGTGTCCGGCGAACAGGGCATGCGTTCCCGAGGTCAAGCCATGGAAATCGTCGGAAAGAAGAGCCAGGGCCTGTCGGTCACCGCGCTCGAGTCGGACAAGACGGTCATCATCTCGTTCAACGATCGCAGCCTGAACTTCTACGTCACCGACGCGCTCAAGGAGTCGCTGAAGGAGACGATCGGCAGCAAGATCGAGGACGGGTTCCAGCATTTCGTGCTGAACCTGGACAACGTGAAGATCATCGACAGCTGCGGCGTCGGCCTGATCATCGTCGCCAACAACGTCACCTCGTCGCGCAACACGAAGCTCTATCTGAGCAACATCAAGCCGTTCATCGTCAAGATCTTCGAGATCATGCGGATCTCGAAGCACCTGGCGATCTACGACACCGAGGACGACGCGCTGCAGGCGATCAAGGCCACGAAGTGAGGCGCTCCGGCGGCCGGCCGCCGGAACTCCACCGAGGGCAAGCCATGGCGACACCGGCGAGCGTGCTGGTCGTCGGCCCCGACGCCGACGCGAACGGGCGCTGCGCGGCGTTGCTGACCGCGCACGGGGTCCGCAGCGAGGCCTGCGGCGACGCCGACGAGGCGGCTCGGCGGCTGCCGGCGGCGTCCCCCGACCTGCTGGTCGTCTCGGCCGCGCTGCCGGCGGCGGTGCTGCCGCTGCTCGGCGAGGCCGCGCACCAGCACGATGCCGCCCTGGTGCTGCACACGGCGACGGCGCCCACGCCCGAGCAGTGGCAGCACGCCCTGGCGGCCGGTTGCGCCGCGGTGCTGCCGGCGGATGCCGAGCCGGCGACGGTCGCCGCGGTGCTCGCGGCCGCCGGCGCGGCCCGGCAGCGGGTCCGCACCCGCAGCGAGGAGGCGCTGCGGCTCCGATTCCAGTCCGACGACCTGCGGCGGCGATGTGCGCAGCAGGCGGACCGCCTGCGCGAGACGCAGGAGACGTTCTTCCTCGACCTGTCGCGGATGATGAACATCATCACCAACATCATGGACGGCATCGTGTTCGTCGACCGTGCCGGCAACGTCACGCTGATGAACCCGGCCGCCGAGGACCTGCTGGGGACCAAGTCGTTCGTCGCCATCGGCAAGCCGGTCGCCGCGCTGCCCGGCCGCCAGGACCTGGTGCAGACGCTGGTGGCCGACCACGCGCGCCTGTCGACGCAGAAGGAGGTCATCCAGACCGTCGAGGTGCACCACAACGAGCAGGACCTGATCTACGTCAAGTGCATGACCAGCCGCGTGCTCGACTACCGCGGCCAGCCGGCCGGCGTGCTGACGGTGCTGCGCGACGTCACGGCGGAGTTCAAGTCCGACCAGTTGAAGAACCAGTACCTGTCGATCGTCGCGCACGAGCTGCGCACGCCGCTGACCGGCATCAAGACCTTCGCCACGATGCTGACCAAGGGCACGCTCGGCGTGCTCGGCGAGCACCAGCAGCGGGTCTGCGAGTCGATCCGCGAGCAGTCGGTGCGGCTCGAGCACCAGATCGACAAGCTGATCAACCTGGGCAACCTCGAATCGGCGGACTACGGCCAGGACCGCGAGATCGTGCCGGTCGCCGACTTCGTCGTGGGCCTGCTGGCGCCGTTCGAGCAGCCGGCGCGCGACCGTCGCATCGCGCTGTCGCTGCAGGTCGAGGCCGGCGACGAGCGGCTCTACGCCGATCGCGCCGACATGCGACGGGCGTGCCAGGCGCTGGTCGAGAACGCGGTCAAGTTCGCCAAGGACGGCGGCCGGGTCGAGGTGCGCATCGAACCGATCCCCGGCGGGGGGCTGCGCTTCGGCGTGCGCGACGACGGCATCGGCATCGACCCGCGCTACCACCGCCGCATCTTCGAGAAGTTCTTCCAGGTCGAGGATCCGCTGACCCGCCACCACGGCGGCGCCGGACTTGGCCTGTTCGTCGCCCGCGGCATCGTCGAGGCGCACGGCAGCCGGATCGAAATCTCCAGCCAGCTGGGGTCCGGAGCCGATTTCTCCTTCGTGCTGCCGCTGTACGAGCAGTCGAAGCACGCCGTGACCCAGGTCGCCACGACCCAAGAGTGGAGAGTGTGATGCAACGAACCGTTCTGATCATCGAAGACGAGAAGCTGATCATCGTCTCCACCCAGATGGTGCTCGAGGCGGCCGGCTTCCGCGTCGAGTCGGCGACCAACGGCGAGGACGGGATCGCCAAGGCGCGGTCGCAGGCGCCCGACCTGATCCTGCTCGACATCATGATGCCGGGCATCGACGGCTGGGAGACGCTGACGCGGCTGAAGCGCGATTCGGCGACCGCCGGTATCCCGGTGGTCATCTTCACCGCCCGCGAGCACTCGCGCGGCCACCAGAAGAGCGCCGAGATGGGGGCCGCCGACTACTTCCGCAAGCCGTTCGAGCCGGACGAACTGATCGAGCTGGTCGAGAAGCACGTCGGCCAGCGCGCCTAGCCCTGGCGCCGGCCGGCCCCGGCCGGAGCGTGAGACATGGTGTCGGCACCGCACCTGCAGCATTGCGTGGCGACGCTGTGGTCGCTGGTCGGCGCCTGCCGTGCGGGGGAGGCCGAGGCCGCGCAGGCGGCAGCCCGCGCGGCGGCGGCGGCGCTGGACGCGGCGGCGGGCCCCCTGCGCGCCCTGCACCTGGCCGAGAGCGGCGGCGTGTTGCTCGCCAACGGCGCCCCGTTGCCGCTCGAGGTGCGCGTGTTCGCCGCCGCCGAGGGCCTCGCGACGCTGCTGCGGGAACTCGATCTCGACTACGTCTGCTTCGACGCGGGCGTCGAGGCGGGCGAGCTGGTGGCCTGGGCGGAGCGCTGCGCCGAGGCCCGCGGCAGCGGCCGTCCGGCCCCCGGCGGCGAGCCGGCGCCGCCCGGGGCCGCCGTGCACGTCGCGATCCGCCGCGACGCCGGCGATCCGGTCCGCGGCACCAACCGTCGCGCCTGCTCGGCCGCCGAGACCGATTCGCGCCTGCGCTCGGTGTTCCTGCAGTTCCACCTGCTGCAGAGCCTCGGCCGAGGCGGGCCGGTGCCGCCGGGCCTGGCGAAGGTGATCGTGCAGGCGATCGTCGACCGGCTGCTGCAGGTGCCGCGCGGGCTCGAGCCCCTGGTGCTGCTGCAGGCGGAGCCGGCGCGGCTGCGGCGCGGCACCGAGGTGGCGATCCTGACCGTGCTGTTCGCGCGGGTGGCCGGCTGGCCGGACGACCGGCTGGCCGACCTCGGCGGCGCGGCGCTGCTGCACGACCTGGGCGCGCTGCTCGATCCGCACGCCCCCGGGGCGGCGGGGTTCGCCTGGCTGCTGGGGCAGGGCACCGACGAGTTCTGGCTGCGCAGCGCCCTGATCGCCCGCAGCTGGGCCGACGACGACGCCATCGGCGGCGACGAGGGCCTCGCCGGCGCGGGCGGCGCCGCGCTCGTTCGCCTCGCCAGCGTCGCCGCCGCGTGCCTCGACCAGGGCGGCGGCCCGGAGGCTGCCCGCGCCCGCCTGCACGCCGGCGCGGCGCGGCCGCTGGCGCCGCAGCTGCTCGAGGTGGCCGACGCGGCGCTGCAGTCGCTGGCCTGAGCCGCGGCCGCGGCGGCAGCGGTCACTCGTGGCGCAGGGCCTCGACCGGGTCCATGTTCGCCGCGCGCCACGCCGGATAGAGACCGAACACCACGCCGACGGCGGCCGAGATGCAGAACGCCAGCAGCACGTGCTGCGGCAGCACGACGGTCTTCTCCTCGAACACCTCGGTGATCACCTTCGGCACGATCATGCCGAGCGCGACGCCGACCGCGCCGCCGAGCGCCGACAGCACGCCCGCCTCGACCAGGAACTGCTGCACGATGTGCTTCTTCTTCGCGCCGAGCGCGCGCCGGATGCCGATCTCGCGCGTGCGTTCGGTGACCGTGGCCAGCATGACGTTCATGATGCCGATGCCGCCGACCAGGAGGCTGATCGAGGCGATGACCGCCAGTACGAGGTTGAACCGCCGCTTGCTCGCCTCCTCCTGCTGCAGCAGCTCGAGCGGCACGGTGATCTCCGTGTCGCCGCGCACCTTGTGCATCGGCAACAGCATCTCGCGCAGCACCATCGCCGCGTTCTCGACCTCGTCGGAGCCGGCCAGGTGGACCTTGATCTCGTGCAGCTCGGTCAGCTCGAAGCGGTTGGTCGACAGGTTGCGGATGGTGTCGCCGAACCGCCGCCGCGAGCTGGTCATCGGCACGAACACGCATTCGTCGTAGGTGATGCCGCTCGGGCCGGCCGCACGACCCTGGCCCTGCAGCACGCCGACGACGCGGAAGCGGTCGTCGGTGCCGGCCAGGATCGTCTGGTCGATCGGGTTGTCGAGCGGGAACAGCAGCTTGGCCAGCTTGTGGCCGAGCACGCAGACGTTCTCCTGGTTCAGCATGTCGAGGTCGGTGAGCCAGCGGCCCTCGGCGACCTTCATGTTGCTGGCCAGCAGGAACGACGGTTCGGTGCCGACGACGACGGTGACGCGGAACGCCTCGCCCCGCATCACGCCGCGCTGCACCTCGCGTACCCGTACGACCGTCGCCCGCGGCAGCAGCCGCTCGATGCGATCGGCCTCGGCGTAGGTGAGGCCGTAGTCGAGCACGCTCCACATGCTGGAACTCGACTGCTGCGTCTCCTCCGGCTTGACGCTGCGCACGAGCACGTTGGTGACGCCCATGTCGCGGAACTGCTCGAGCGCCGCCTGGCTGGCGCCCTCGCCGACGGCGAGCATCGCGATCACCGAGGCGACGCCGAACAGGATGCCGGCGGTGGTCAGCGAACTGCGCAGCTTGTGCAGCAGCAGGCTCTTCATGCCGAGCTGCACGATCCGCCCGAAGTCGCGGATCACGGCGCGACCTCCGCCGGGCGGTTCACGTCGAAGCGCTCGACCTGGCCGTCCTTGAGCCACAGCGTGCGGTCGGCGCGGTCGGCGACCTTCTGGTTGTGCGTCACGATCACGATGGTGACTTCGTCGCGGCGCAGGTCGTCGAACAGGTCGAGGATCTCCTTCTCGGTGTTGCTGTCGAGGTTGCCGGTCGCCTCGTCGGCGAGCAGGAACAGCGGGTCGTTCATCAGCGCGCGGGCGATGGCGACGCGCTGCTGCTGACCGCCCGAGAGTTCGAGCGGCTTGTGCTCGAGCCGCTTGCCGAGGCCGACGCGGTCGGCCAGGTACTCGGCCTTGCGGCGAGACTCGGGGCCGACCCGGCCTTGGTAGAACAGCGGCACTTCGAGGTTCTCGAGCACCGTCAGCTGCGGGATCAGGTTGAACGACTGGAAGATGAAACCGATCTCGCGCCCGCGCACCTCGGACAGGGCGTCGTCGTCGAGCCGGGCGACGTCGCGGCCGCCGACCATGTAGGCGCCGCTGGTCGGGCGGTCGAGGCAGCCGAGGATGTTCAGCATCGTCGACTTGCCCGAGCCGGAGCGGCCCATGATGGCGAGGTAGTCGCCCTTGCGGATCTGCACCGAGACGCCGTTCAGCGCCCGCACGACGTTGTCGCCCATCCTGTAGTGGCGGTGCACGTCGACGAACTCGGCGATGACGGGGCGGTCGCTGCGGTCCATGGCGTCAGTTGCCCGGCCGGCCGCCGCCGTCGCCGCCCTGGCTGCCGGGGCCGCTGGGGCCGCCGGGGCCGCGGTTGCGGCGCGGCATCAGCGCCATCAGGCCGTCGCTGAGGGTCTGCGCCTCGTCCAGCCGGTTCTCGTCGATCGCCTTGACGATCGCCGCGACGGCGATCTCGAGCTTGTTCGCCTGCTCGTCGTCGAGCGTGCTGCGCATGCGGCCGGGCATCGCCGCCAGGGACTCGCGCCGCTGCTGCAACTCCTCGGCGCTCAGCTCGGTCAGCTTCTTGCGCGCCATGCCGGGCGGGCGGCCGCCGGCGGGGTTGCGGCCGC
>JAHBXX010000034.1 GCA_019636245.1 Planctomycetota bacterium
TTGGCGAACGGGGAGAGCGGCGGCTTCGTGGTCAGCAACGGCCTGCGCAGCTTCATCTGGCCGCAGTGAACGGGGTCGGGCGCTGCGGGCGCGGCTGCGCCCGCGGGCCCGGCGCGCCCGCTGCAGGCCACGATCCGCTTGTCGATGACCCCCGACCAAGTAACGTCTCGGAGGCTGCCATGAACTCCGACCGGTGGACGCCCGATGACCTGCTGCGGCCCCTGAACGAGGCTGAGAAGAAGCACGCGCCGCGGGACCTGTTCGTGGCCGGCGACCGCAGTCTTCTGCGTGCCGGACCGACGGTGGCCATCGTCGGCTCGCGCGACGCAACGCTCGCCGGCCTCGCGCGTGCCGACAAGCTCGCGCGCCTCCTGGTGCAGCGGGACATCGTAGTCATGAGCGGCCTGGCGGAGGGCATCGACACGGCGGCCCACCTCGGCGCGATGCGGAACGGCGGTCGGACGATCGCGATCCTGGGCACGCCTCTGGACCGTGCTTCCCGGCGAAGAACCGGGCGCTCCAGCAGGAGATCATGCGCGACCACCTCGCCGTGTCGCAGTTCCCGAGCGGCACCAAGGTCGGCAGGCACACGTTCCCGATCCGCAACCGCACCATGGCCTTGCTGTCCGACGCCACGGTGATCATCGAGGCGAAGAACGGCAGCGGGTCGCTGCACCAGGGCTGGGAGGCGATCCGCCTCGGCCGCCCGCTCTACCTCGCCAAGTCGCTGTTCGACGATGCCTCGCTCGGGTTCCCGCAGGAGTTCGCCCGCTACGGCGCCGAGGTGCTGACCGACGAGACCTTCGACACCCTGATCGAGCTCCTGCCGAAGGTGCCGCGCGGTGCCGTCTCGCCGATCCCTTTCTGAGGTCCGCTTCGCGGCGCTGCTGGTCTACGGCCCGGACGGAACCCACGAGATGTCGCGTCGTGCCGCACGGGCGGTCACGGACATCAAGAACTGCCACCGGTGTGTCCGCTCGGCTGGAATTCGCGTCGTCGATTCAGTCATCGACGACCTCAGACCGGGCAATTCGAGCCTAAACGCCCTCGGCGCGATCTCCGGACACGACGGCCAAGGCGCCACATCCTGAGAGGAGGTGCATCGAGCGAACATCGACCCTTGACGCACAGGAGGGAAGTTGGGACGAAGGTGGACAGATGTGGTCCACAGGTCTGCGCGCTCAGCCCGAACGCGGGTCGGCGAGCTGGTCACGGGTGCGCTCCAAGGAGCCAATTCCTGCCAGGACTGGCTCGGCGCGGTCTCCGGATACCACGAACACGGACCCGCTCCACTTCTTATCGTTGCAATAGCATCTGAATTAGCTTCGGGTTTGCATCAAGCACTTGTCCTGCTCCGAGCGCAGACTGCACGTGGGCGCCGCGCGCTCGGCCGTGAAGCGCGGCTTGCGGGACTCGGCCTGCCGGCGTCGCGAGCGGCGGCCCGCCTGCTCCTCGCGGTAGCGCAGGATCAGTTCGACCAACTCGTGCCGCGTCGCGGGCTCGCGCCGCGCACACCCGGCCAGTCCGGGTCCAGCAGCGTCGACAGCGACTCGTGGTCGGCGGACGGGGGCCTCGGCGCCCCGCCGTGGAGGGGCCTTTCGACTACGCCTTCGGCGTCGGCTTCGCCGCCGCCTCCGGCTTCGTCGAAAGCCCCCTCCACGGCGGACGCATCCGCTTCACTGAACAACCGCGGCAGCGGGGGAACGGGCGCAGGGTGCTGCGGCGGGAGAGGACGGTCTTCTCGATTCTCGGTCATCGGTCGCTTCCTTCCCTGGCCGGGCCAGGGGTGGAAGGCCGACGGGTTTCACCAGGTTTCGCTCCGACGCTGCTCCTCGACGAGCCGACACCTAACTCCGCGGTCGCAGCGTCAACGAGGACCTCCGGGGAGTGATCGACGCCGGGCACCAGCGTGGCGGAGTCGTGCTGCGGTGCGTGGGCGACGACCAGGAGCCCACGCCCTTCAACTGCTTCGCCCCGGTGGCGATCGGCATGATCGGCAAGCCACCCGGAACCATCGAAGACCGCAGCATCCCCATCTCGATGCGACGGCGCCTGCCAGACGAGTCCGTCGATCGCCTGAAGGCGGGCAAGTCGATCCGCGCACAGTTCATCGACGTCGTCCAACGCTGCGTGCGATGGGCGAACGACAACCGGAGCGCGTTGGCCTCTGCGGAACCGACGCTGCCGGGCGAGATCGACGACCGCGCCGCGGACTGCTGGTTTGCCCTGTTCGCGATCGCAGATCGGTGCGGTGGTCGCTGGCCGGAGCTGTCGCGCAGTATGGCGGTCGCCGTGATGTCGGGGCGCGATGGCGCTAGCGGACTCGGCGCCCAGTTGCTTCGTGATCTGCGCGACCTGTTCGAACAGAACAACACCGACCGCATGAGTTCGGCGGGCATCGTGATCGAGTTGGGTGGGATGGAGGACCGGCCCTGGTCCGAGTACCGGCGCGGCCAGCCGATCACCGCGCGGAAGCTGGCGAAGCTGCTCGAACCCTTCGGCATCGCGCCGAAGACGATCCGTCTGCCGAAGGGCGAGACACCCAAGGGCTACCTTCGCGACGACCTCGCGGATGCCTGGCAGCGGTATCTGGGCCAAGACTCTCCGCCCACCCCCGCATCAGCCGCCACACCGCCACACGCCTTTCCCGACAAGGACTTAGGTCCGTTCGCATCCGCCACAGGGTCTGACGGTGTGGCGGATCGGGATGGACGTAACCCCTTGTGGGAAAAGGCGTGTGGCGGTGTGGCGGATGGAAACGGTGGTGAGAGCCCATCGAAGCCTGATGGGCTGCGCCAGAGGCTCGAACAGCTGGTCGCCGACCTAGCCGCCGACATCGAGGGCCTGGGAGCGACCGCGCCGTTCACGTCGATCGACCTCCGTCGCTTCTACGCCGACCTGACGAAGCAGGTCGGCGTGCGCCAAGCGATCCGCGATGCAGAGGCGCGCTACGCCGCGCACCTCGCCGGCAACTTCGTCCCGCTGCGGAGGGTCTCGCCGTGACCTCGCGCTACGAGATTCGCGTGCGCAGTTGGGTCCGGGGATCGGACGCCGATGTGCGCGAGGGGCTGCTGGTTGGATCAGCGTCGAGCTCGGCCCGCTGCTTATCGACAACGTCACGTTGCGTCGCATGCGCCGCGGCACCTGGCCGAGCAACCCGTTCGACATGCTGCAGGCGAAGAAGCTGACCGCGGCCGACCGCACGCGCGTGAACCGCGCGCTGACCCCCGAACAGGTCGACGCGCTGGTGCAGGCCGCACCGCAGCGCGCAGTGCAGGAGTGGCGCCGGACGCACCCGAACGCCAGCGCCGAGCACTTGGAGAAGCTGCGCGTCGAGGGCGTCTTCCGCGGCCGCATCTACCTGGTCCTCTGCTACACCGGCCTCCGGATCGGCGAGCTGCGCGCGCTCACCTGGGGCGAACTGGACCTCTCGCCGGGCCAGGAGATCGCCGAGATCGCGGCCCGGAAGCAGAAGGGCCGCGACGACGCGATCGTGGTGCTGCACCCGATGCTGGCGGAGATGCTGCGGCGCCACCGCAAGGAGTGCTCGACCGCGGCGGCCAGGATCGGCAGGGGGCCGCTGCGCAACGGCGACAAGGTACTCCGGATCTCCAGCTCGCTGCTCCGCTGGCTGAAGGACGCCGAGTGGGCCGGCATCGGTCTGTGCGACGCGCGCGGCCGGTCCACGACCGTGCACGGAATCCGCACCGGCTTCAACACGACCCTGCGCCGGAATGCGACCGACCCGTCGCTGCGGATGCGTTTGATGCGCCACAAGTCGACGGACCTCGGCTTCGGCACCTACGACAAGGTCGAGATCGACGAACTGCGCCGCGAACTCGAGCGCCTGCCGGTGGCAGAGGCCCTGCGAACGGCCGCTGGCGCCGAGTCCGGGACAGTACCAGTGACAGTACAGCCCAGGCCGACCGAGGCCGATGCTGGCCGCTCGGGGCCGGAACTGCCCTCCTGCCTCCTGCGCCGCGATCCACGAAATCGGCGAACGTCGCGCGCGTGTGGCCTTCCAGGCCGGACTTGGCCGCTCCTGGCCGCTCCATGCCGGTGCACGACGAAGCGCACGTGTGGTAGGCCCTGCAGGACTCGAACCTGCAACCAAGCGGGTATGAGCCGCCGGCTCTAACCGTTGAGCTAAGGGCCTCCGGGACTTCGTATACCATGCGCGCACCGCTCCCTGATGCCAAGCCTCGACCACCAGGCCCTCGCCGGTCGCCTGCGCCGCCTCGGCAACGAACTGCGCGCCGCCCTCCGCACCCACATGCAGCACCAGGTGCCGGCCGTGTGGTCCCGCACGGTCCGCGACGACGCCGGCGACACGATCTTCGGCCTCGACGCGGCGATCGAGGACCTGCTGCTCGAACACTGCCACGCCTGGGGCCGCGAGCAGCACTTCACGCTGCTGGCCGAAGGACTCGACCCGGCCGGCGTGCCGTTCGGCCGTCCGGGGACCGGCGGGCCGCCGTTCCGCCTGCTCGCCGATCCGATCGACGGCACCCGCGGCCTGATGTTCGACAAGCGCCCGGCCTGGTGCCTGCTGGGCATCGCGCCGGACCGCGGCTCGGCGACCCGCCTGCGCGACGTCGAGGTCGCCGTGATGACCGAACTGCCGACCACGCGGCAGTCGACCAGCGACGTGCTGTGGGCCACCCTCCCCGGCGGCGCCCACGCCGAGCGCCACGACCTCGCCACCGGCGCCGTGAGGCCGCTGCCGCTGGTGCCGAGCCAGGCCACGACGCTGCGCCACGGCTTCGCCACGGTCGCCAACTACTTCCCCGGCGGCAAGGAGCTGACGGCACGGCTCGAGGAGGCGATCCTGCTGCGCGCGCTCGGCGGCTGGAACCCCGCCAAGGCCGAGGTCTACACCGACCAGTACATCAGCTCCGGCGGTCAGTTCGCCGAGGTCGCGCTCGGCCGCGACCGTTTCGTGCTCGACGTGCGACCGCTGGTGCACGCCCGGCTCGGGGTCGCCGCGTCGCTGGCGTGCCGGCCCTACGACGTGGTCACGTGGCCCGTCGCGGTGGCGGCCGGCTGCGTGGTCACGGACCCGTTCGGCGCCCCGCTCGACGCGCCGCTCGACGTGACCACGAACGTGGCCTTCGCCTGCTACGCGAACCCGACCCTCGCCGCGCAGCTGGCGCCGATCGTCCGCGAGGAAGTGCAGCGCCACCTGCTCTGACGGCGGCGAGCGCTCCGCCTCACTTCTGCGCCAGCAGCTGCTTCACGGCGAAGTGCAGCAGCCCCTCGCTACCCGACCCGACGGTGACGAGCGCCACCTTGCCGGCGCGGTCGAGCACCACCAGCGTCGGGATGCCGCGCACGTGGTAGTGCTTGAAGTCCTGCTCCTCGCCGATGACGAACGGGTAGCCGATGCCCGTGTTGGTGCGGAACGCCTCGACGTGCGCGCGGTAGGTGTCCTCGGTCAGACCCTTGACGCTCTCGCCGCCGCTCCGCATCTGCGACTTCTCCGCCGGCAGGTAGCCGCTGGCGTAGAAGCGCGTCAGGCCGACCACCTCGAGCCCCTCGGCGGCGTGCCGCGCGTGCAGTTCGTGCAGCGCCGGCATCACCGCGCGGCACGGGCCGCACCAGGTCGCCCAGAAATCGACCAGCACCACCTTGCCCTTCAGGTCGCTGAGCTTCTTCGGCTCGGCGCCGATCCACTGCCGGCTGTCGACGTCCGGCGCCGGCTTGCCGACCAGTTCGCGGCGCAGCGTCACGTAGTCCATCGTGCGCTCGTCGGCGAGCGCGGCGGCCTGGTCGTAGATCGTGCGCGCGCCCTCGGGGTCGCCGGACGCCGCGGCGACGTCGCCGAGCGTCAGCAGGATCCGGGCCTTGGCCTTCTCGTCCGCCTCGTCGACGGCCTTGCGCAGCACCGCCTCGGCCTTGGCGGCGTCACCCTGGGCGAGCAGCGCCATCGGCAGCGAATGGCTGCGGATCCGCGCCGCCTCGCGGGCATCGCCGAAGTGCGCCAGGAAGAACTCGCCGGCCGCGACCGCGCGCCGGCCGGCGGCGAGATCGCCGATCAGCTCGGGCAGCGCCGCCAGCAACAGGTCCTTGTCGGCCTTGGGGTCGAACGCCTGCCATTCGCAGGCGGCGAAGGCGGCGCGGAACTCCTGTTCCGGCTGCTCGAGGCGGGCGCGCGCCGCCTTCACGGCCTCCATGGCCTTCTTCTGCTCCTCGCTGTCGCGCGCCGCGCCGCGCGCCTCGATCGGCACCGCGCGCACCTCCGCCTGCACCGCGTCGCGGACCTCGACGTACTTCGTGTAGAGCGACCGGACCCGATCGAGCTTGCTCGACGCGGACTCGACCGGCGCCTGTGCGCCCACCGCACCGAGGCAGCCGAGGAACAAGGAGGGGACGACGACGCAGCGGAACGACATGGCAACTCCGGGAAAGGGGCCCCGCGAGCCTAATCGTGCCGCCGCCAGCCGTCGACCTGCACGATGCGGTCCTCCTCCGCGACCCACGCCGACAGCTTGCCGCCGTAGACGCAGCCCGTGTCGAGACCCACGCATTGCGGCCGGACGACCAGTCCGCGGCGGGCCCAATGGCCGAACACGACCCGTTTCGCACCGCGGTAGAAGTCGTCCCAGGGTCGGTACGGCGGGCCGGGCGGCGGCCAGTCGGCGGCAGGCCGCCGCCCATCGGCGTCGCAGTAGCGGACGTTGACGGCATAGTCGATCGCCGCCGCGTCGAGCCGCTGCAGCGAAGCCTCGGTCCAGTGCGGGTGCAGGCCGCCGTGCACGAGGATCAGGTCGGGGAAGATGCGCACGACCGGCAGCGCCGCCAGCCACTCGCGCTGCGCACCGTCGGCCGCGCGCTGCTTGCGCAGCCAGTGCAAGTCGTGGTTGCCGAGCACCGGTTCGGCGCCGAGGCGTATCAGCAGCGCCAGCACGCCCGCCGAATCGGGTCCCTTGTTGACGAGGTCGCCGACCGGCAGCAGCCTGTCGCGCCCGGCGACGAAGCCGACCGCGGCCAGCAGGCGTTCGAGCGGCTCGCGGCAGCCCTGGATGTCGCCGACGAAGATCCGGCGCGAGGTGGACATGGGGAATGCACGCCGGCGCTTGCGGGACGCGCGGCGCGCGGCATTGTTCCGCCTGGCCTCGCGCCGTGCCATGACCCGCCTGCTCCGCGCCGCCGGCTCGATCTCGGCCTTCACCCTGGTGTCGCGCATCCTGGGCCTCTGGCGCGATCGCCTGATGGCGCAGACGCTCGGCGCCGGGTGGGTGCAGGGCACGTTCCTGCTGGCGTGGACGCTGCCCAACCTGATGCGGCGGCTGCTGGGCGAAGGCGCGCTGTCGGCGTCGCTGGTGCCGGCCTATGCCAAGGCCCGCCACGGCGGCGACCTGCAGGCCGCGCGCGATCTGCTGGCGCAGGTGACGGGGGCGGTGACGACGCTGCTGCTGCCGTTGTGCCTGGGCGTGGCGGCGCTGAGCCTGGCGATGCCGGCCGCGTGGCTGCCGGCGCCGGCGCAGGGCGGCGTCGAGGCGATGCGGCTGCTGCTGGCGCTCAACGCGGTGCTGTTCGCCTACGCGCTGCCGGTCTGCCTGACGGCGGTGTTCGCCGGTGCCCTGAACACGCTGGGCGTGTTCGCGCTGCCCGCGGCGGTGCCGATCGTGCTGAACGCCTTCTGGATCGCGGCCCTGCTGCTGGCCGGACCGCTCGGCTTCGAGGTCGACGTCGAGATCGCGACCTTCGCCGCCTGGTGCCTGCTGGCCGGCGGGTTCGCGCAGCTGCTGCTCGTCGTGCTGCCGCTGTGGGCGCGCGGCGAACTGCGGCGGCCGCGCCTCGGCTGGCCTGCGCGCGGCACAGCGGCGTTCGGCGTGTTCGTCGCCATGGGGCCGACCGTCGTCGGCATGTCGCTGAACCAGATCAGCAGCCTGCTCGACCAGACGATGGCCTACTGCCTGGTCGCGCCCGGCGCCGTCACCTACGTCTACCTCGCCAACCGGCTGCTGCTGTTCCCGCACGCGCTGACGGCGATGTCGGTGGCCACGGCGGTGTTCCCCAAGCTCGCCCACGAGGCGAACGACGCCGACCGCGGCGCCATGCGGCGCACGCTCGACGTCGCCGCGGCGGCGACGATCCTGGTGACGCTGCCGGCCTCGTGCGGATTGATCGTGCTCGCCGACGACGTCGTGCGCGTGCTGTTCGCCGGCGGCCGCTTCGGCGAGGCCGACGTGTGGCCGACGGTGCTGACGACGTCGTGCCTGGTCGCGGGCCTGCCGTTCATCGGCCTGGCCCAGCTCTATGCGCGCGCCTTCTACGCCGTTGGCGATCCGGCGACGCCGGCGCGGTTGGCGGTGCGGCTGGTAGCGGCGAACGCCGCCCTCAACCTCGTGCTGCTGCTGACGACCGACCTCGGCACGGCGGCGCTGGCCCTGTCGAGCAGCCTGTCGTCGCTCGCCAACGCCACCCTGCTGGCGCGCCGCTTCCACCGCCATGCCGCCCCGGGCAGCGGCCTGCGCGCGGCGTGGCTGCGCGCCGGCACCGCCACCGCGGCGATGTGCGCGCTGCTGCCCGTCCTGCGGCTGGCGCCCGACGACGCCTCGCTGGGCTGGCGGGCGCTCGGCGACGTGGCGCTGCCGATCCTGGGCGGCATCGCGGTCTACCTGCTGGTGCAGGCCCTTCTGCGCGCGCCCGAGCTGCAGGCCCTGCGCCGGCGGCGGCGCTGACCGCGGCGGAGCGGCCGGCCTCGGGCGGTGCACCGACCGCCGCCGTCACTCGATGCGTTCGAACTCGAGGTAGTTGTTGTCGTCCTGCCGCAGGCGAAGGCCGCCGCGCATCAGGTCGATGCGGCGCTGCTCGACGGTGTCGGCCTTCTCGACGTAGAGCTTGCCGTTCGCGTCGGTGTACCAGCCCATGCGCACGGTGGTGCTGAGCACGTCGTCCTTCGCCGACCAGGAGCGCACCGCCGCGCGCACCAGCGGCAGGTCCGGGTCCGGGGTCGGCGCGGCGAGGCAGAGCAGCAGGTGCCGCTTCGTCACCGCCAGGTAGCCCTGGCTCGGCTGCTTGTCGACGACCCCGCCGATCAACCGCCGCCGCAGCACGTAGACGCCCTCCAACGGATGCGGCACGGCCGCCGCGGCGGAGTCCTGCGGCCCTGCCGCCGCCGGTTTGGGGTCCTGCGGCGCCAAGGCGAGCACGGCGAGCAGCAGGGGCAGGGAACGGACGCAAGCAGGCAGGCGGCGCATGGCGTTCACGGTTCGGTGGCGATCGGAACCAGCACTTCGTCGACGGTCTCGCCGCGGCGCAGGGGCACGGCCTTGGTGCCCGACCGCGTGGTCCGCCGGCGGCCGGTGCCGACCTCGACCTTGGCCTCGATGGTCGCCGGACCGGGGGGCAGTTGCACGAGTTCGAAGCGTCCCGAGGCGTCGCTGCGTGCGGCGGCGGTGTCGCCGCAGAGCACCAACGCGCCGGCCAGCGGTTCGCCGGTCGCGGCCTCGACGACCCGGCCGCGCACCGTCGCCGCGGCGACCACGTCGATCTCCAGCTCCGGCTGCAGCAAGGCGGGCAGCTGCGCCCACGCCGGCGGCAGTCCATGGACGAGCAGCCGCGGCCGCAGCCCGTCGGGCACGTGGTCGAGCACGAAGCCGCCGTCCGGCGCGAGCCCCGCCTCGACGCCCGGCAGCCCGCGCGCCAGCACCCGCAGGGACCCCGGATCGACTTCCGGCGGCAGCCTTACGCGCCCGCGGTGCGCGGCGCTGCGCGCCAGCGGCACGTCCAGACCAGCGCGCAGCGGCGCATGGGCCAGGGCGAAGCCCGGGGCCCGCACGCGCAGCCCCAGCCCGTCGAGCCCGAGGTCGACCCCGCCGATGGCGAAGCGTCCGTCCTGGTCGGAGCGGACGCGGGCCAGCTCGATGCCATGTTCGCCGCCGCCCATGACCAGCACCTCGGCCCCGGCGACCGGCCGCAGCTCGGCGCAGCGCCAGCCGAACGCCCAGGCGCCGGTCGGCTCGACGACGCGGCCGGCGACGGTCCCCGGCGCGCGCAGCACGATCGGCGCCACAGGCTCGCCGAGGCGCACGTGGCGGTAGCCGGCGCCGATCCCGGGCGCGGCGTAGCGCACGATCGCTTCGCCGGGCACCAGGTCGGCGCCGAACCGGACGCGGCCGGGCACCGCGACCGTGGTGCGGGCGAGCGCCGGCGGCGGCGACGGCGCGGTGAAGGCGAGCCGATCGGGGAAGAACGTCAGTTCGAGGTCCACGGCCGGCAGACCGTGGAACTCGAGGACCACCTCGGGCGGCCGCGCCCGCGGCAACAGCCGCCAGGCGCCGAGCGCCGCCAGCGCCAGCAGCACGGCCACCAGCAGCCACCACGACCGACGGCCGCCCGGCAGGGTGTGGTGGCGGCGCGGCGGACGACGGGGCTCTGGCACGGACGAGACGATACCGGCAGGGCAGTGCCTGTGGTCGAATGCGCAGCGATGCACATCTACCTGCTGCGGCACGGTGTCGCCGAGGACCATGCCGCCGGCGGCGACGCCGAGCGCGCCCTCAGCGAGGAGGGCTGGAAGCGGCTGCGCCGCGCGGCGCCGGCCTGGCACGCGCTGCTCGACACGCCCGACGTGGTGTTCACGAGCCCGCTGCGGCGAGCCGTGGAGACGACGACGGTGTTCGCCGAGGCGGTGCGCTTCCGCGGCGAGTTCCGCGTCGAGTCCGCGCTCACGCCGGAATCGCCGCCGACCCTGGCGGCGACGCTGCTGGAAGCCGAATCGCTGTCGGGCACCCGCGCCGTGGCGGTGGTCGGCCACGAGCCGCATCTCGGCTACCTGCTGGGGCTGTTGCTGACCGGCCACCCGCGCCAGCCGATCCCGCTGAAGAAGGGCATGCTGGTCGCCGTCGAGACGCACTCGGTCGCGAGCCTCACCGGCAGCCTGCGCCTCGCGCTGACGCAGCGCGCGGCCGCCCGCCTGGGTTGAGCGCGGCGCGGCGGCGAGGTGCTTCGCTGGGGCCAGATCCGATCGGTTGCCACGCCTGGCCGGCGCGCGCTACCAGTGCCCGATGACGGCCTCGGCCGCGTCGCTGACCACGGCGCCGAGCCCGTTGCCCGCGGCGGGATCGGGCACCAGGGCCTGGTTGTGGAAGCGGGTGCCGACCCAGATCGGGTCGTTTGGGATCGGCAGGAACCACTTCGCCTGGTGGTTGCTGCCGACGAGGGGGACGATCGCGTCGAGCGAGACACGCAGATCGCACCCCGGCATGCCCAGGGAGCCGAGGCCGACGGGATTCGGCAGGCGCTCCCAGCCGAACACCAGGAACGCGATGTCGAGCGGCAGATCGAACAGGGTCACCTCGAGGGTCTTGGCGAGGTGCGGCGTGTCGCGCGGGATCAGGCGCGTCGACGGCCGCGAGCCGGCGCAGCCCTGGGCGAAGGAGACGTACGTGCAGGTCGGACCGACGCGGCCTGTGACGATCTCGCTGGCGGCAGAGATCTCGACGTAGGACGTGCCCGGGTCGAGGGCGGGAACCACGCTCTGATGGAGGGGAGTGTGGCCGCACGTGACCACTCGTCCATCGGATCGGCGAGCCGCAAAGAAGTTATATGCACCCTCGAGCTCCACGTAGACGACGCCGAAGGGTAGGGCCGGGAGCGGAGTGAACGTCGGCGGTCCGACGCTACCCCAGGCTTCGATCCGTCCATCGGACCGGATCCCAGCCGTACAGAAACGGCTCGTGGCGATGTCGACGTACTGTATGTGCGGCGGAAGCGGGACGACGAGGTGCTGGCCATTCGCCGTGTCACCGAGGCAGATCACCGCTCCGTCGGAGCGGAGAAGGACTGTTCTCCACTCTTCGACATCCACATCTGTGTATCGCATGCCGATCGGTAGAGGTGGTATGGCGCCCTCGTTCGAGACAGGGGTTCCGAAGACCACCGCTACACCATCGGATCGAACCGCCACGGAATGGGACGGGGCGGCCGCAAACACGCGAGTATATGTCGTTCCCGGAGGCAGAGCCGGCACGTTGAGTTGCCCAAGACCATTGTCGCCCCAGCCGACGAGATCGCCCCGGTCATCCAAGGCCAGGTTGTGGACGAATCCGCACTCGGTCTTGACCCACTTCCTGCTCTGCAAGACGGCCGGGACCTGCGAGCGAGAATGGAGCGTGCTGCCCCACCCTTGGATCGTGTTCGCGGAGGTTAGCGCAAGAACATGATAGGCGTGATTGCTGACACCCGTGTATCGGATCGGTCTCTGGCTCGGGGGGAGGGTCGGAAGGAAGGCCTGTTGCCAGTTGTTGTAGCCCCACGCCAGCACCTCACCCGTCGACAGCAGGGCCGCAGCATGGTGCAGACCGCAGTCGATCTGCACGACCTGGACGCCAGCGGGAACGGTTGGCACGTCAGCCTGACCAAGGGACTGCCCCCCCCACGGCACGATGACGCCGTCGGAGCGTACGGCCTGACTGTGGCTTTCGCCTGCCGCCGCCAGCAGGTAGGTCGTGCCCGCAGGCAGTGGCGGAACATTGCACTGGCCCTCGGAGTTGTCGCCCCACGCGACTACCTCTCCGTCCGAACGCACCGCCACCGCATGGCGGCGCAGTGTATTAATCGAGACATAGTGCATGCCTGGTGGCAGCGCCGGCACGTTCGTCTGTCCGTACGTGTTGGCGCCCCAAGCCAGGACGGTGCCATCCGCGAGGCGCGCAAGCGAGTAGGAGGCGCCGGCCGAAATCTCAGCCCACGCGTTCCAGGACGGTAGAGGCGGGACGTTGCACTGCCCCTCCAGGTTGCGGCCCCATGCAACCAAGCTACCGTCCGAACGCAGCGCCAGCACATGGTCGCCGCTGCACGCGACTTGTGTGTAGCGCACGCCAGGAGGTAGCGGAGGCACTGTTGTGGGCGCCGCTTGCGCACCGCCCCACACGGTGACGGAGCCGTCCGATAGAAGCCCAACACCAATGATGTTGATAGCGATATCCACATACTGCAACCCCGCTGGCGGTTGCGGCACGTTGCACACCCCGAAGTAGTTGTCCCCCTGGACGAACACACGGCCGTCCGAACGGATCACCATCGTGTTGTTGTAGCCGGCCGCCACCCGCACGAACTTGCCCACGCGCGCCTCGGTGTCGCTGCAGAACTTGCCCCAACACCGGATCGAACTCGGATGCCCCAGCGGACCCTGCGCCGCCAAGGACCCTGCCGCCACGAGCGCCACGAGCCCTGTCGGGGCAACCCGACGCAACCATCTCGAAGATCCATCCATCGCAACCTCCATCGACAGCCCCGTCAGACCAGCGGCCTGGCGGGGCAACACGCATCAGTACGGGATCCAGATCGCCGGCGAGGCCGTCAGCGTCGCCGTCGACGGCGTACACGATCCGGGATTGCCGCCGGCGACCGGCGACGACGGATCGATCAGGCAGAAGAACTGCACGGCCAATGGCCCGCCGGTCCCCGATGGGAACAGCAAATCCACCCGGTACGCCTGGTTCGGATCGACGAACAACGGCGACAACACATTCGCGGGCGAAACCCACAGCTCGACGCCATCCGGCAGGTGGAAGTAGGGCGTGCTGCTCGGGATCGTGATCTCGAAGAACGCACCCATGATCGAACTGGGTGCTCCCGACGGCAGGATCGGTGCCGTCGGGCGGCTCACCACCAGCGAAGCCCCGGTGACGCCGACGCCCGGGTCGGGTCCGACGTAGTCGACCAACATGCGCTTCAGCTCCGGACGGTACTCGCCGATCCGCCAACCGAACGGCGACAGCGCGCACTGCGGCGTCGTACCGCCGCTGAACCCCGAAGCGATCGAGAAGCCGTTGGGATCGCCGGTGCCGTCGGTGCGACCGATGCCCGCGCTGACGGCGAACGGCAGCATGTCGACGATGGTGCGCATCGCATCCGGGAGCGCGTTGGTCGCACGCCCGGGGGTCGTGACCGTGTAGCTCGCCAGGTAGTCGGTGCTCAACGTCTGACCGACCACGTTCACGCGCGCACGCGCATCGACCGCGATGCCCCCTCCTGCCGGCTCGCCGAGCAGCAGCGGATCCCCGATCGGCCCCGTGACGAAGGCGAGCCCGACCGTGGTCGCATGGACTGTGCCCATCGCCGTCGGTCGGTCGACGGAACTCCCGCCGAACACGTCCTCGCGCACGCTGTGCAGTTGGCCGAAGCTCGATGCGGGAGGCGAGTCCATGCCCAGGTGGTAGCTCGCCACGAGCACATCCTGGTCGGCCTGGCTCTGGCGGAAGCCGACCACGCTCATCTGATCGGGAAACTCGTTCCAGCCCTGGACTCCCGTGAGCCCATCGCGGTCGGGCCCGCCATGCAGCGCGGCCTGGAACAGCAGGGGCGAGCCGGGGATGGCATCGATCACGGTGGCCAGGAAACCGTCGGTGTCACCCTGCAGGACCGCGTGTGCAGGGGATGGATCCACCACTGCCGTGACGGCCAGAAGCGGGTCGTTCGTCGAGCCAGCCACCGCCACCATGTCGATCAGGGTCTGGGTTCCGGGGTAGCCGTCCTTCAGCACCAGCACGTCGCGGGCGATCGTGAAGTACGACTCGGCCTCGCTGCTGGGCTGCCCGAAGGTCTGCACGAACTCGAGCACGAGGTTGCCCGTCGAGCGCACCTGGATGGCGTCGAAGAACGCCATCGTGCCCATGTAGTAGGGCTGGTTGACGGTCCCGAATCCCGGATGCGCCATCCCGGCTGGCGCACCCGTCGGCGAAGTCGACTGCGATGCCCCGACCGCGACGAATCGGTCGACGTTCTTGGCCTCGGGGTCGTAGGCGATCTCGGCCAGGCCGAACAGGCCGTCCTGCTCCGGCCCGCCGACGATCGCGTGGAACTCGACGAACTTGCCCTGCGTGGCGCCGAAGGACACGCGACCGACGATTCCGTCCCACTGGCCGGTGCCGTGGTCGGTATCGCCTGCGCTCGTCGGCGGCCCGCTCGGCATCTCGAACCACTTCTTCGGCGCGAGCGGTACGCCGGCGCCTGGGTTGCCATGCGAGCTGATGCCGCAGTAGGTGACCACTTCGTTGCCGGTCATGGCCTCGACGCGGATGCTGACGTCGGTGATCGCGCAGGACTGCTCCTGGTCGACGCCGAAGACGTGGTGCGTCCAGAGCAGGACGCCATCGCCGTTCAGCACGGCGATGAAGCCGGTCGGGGCCAATGTGGTAGCCGCAGGAAACGACGCTGCTTCCAACGGCAGTGCACGATCGTAGGTCTCGCCGCAGATGACGATGCGCGTGGTCAACGGGTCATCGGTCGGCCACACCGCCACGGCGCGCGCGTTGCTGGCGCGCGTTTCGTCATCTGGTGTGATGCCGTAGAAGTAGCGCTGCCAGAGGATGGCCTGCGCGGCATCGGTGCATTGCAGCATCACCACCTGACGGCGCGCTGGCGGCCCAAGCGTGAAGGCAGGCGCGCCGCTGACGGGCTGCGCAGGGGCACCCGAGAAGGAGGCACCTGTGTCCGTGTTCCGGACCTCGATCGTGCCGACCGTGTACTGACGACCGTCGCCGGGCGTCTTCACGTCGGCCCACGCTTCGACGAACGGCCCACCTTCCCCGCCGGGCCAGACCGTCCAGTCGTGAGTCGTGTAGGGGATCTGCACGGCCTGCTGCGCCAGTGCATCCGCCGGCAGGATCAGCCACGCCCCAAGTGCGAGCGTGGCGCTCCCGCTAGAGCGGAGAGCGGAGAGCGGAGATACGAAGTTCGGGATCTCATGTGGCTCCTCGATTCGTGGGGAGGCGCCGGGTTCGGTCCCCGCAGGAGAACGGTCCTGCAGACCAGAGACTCTACCTCCTGACGTTCCCCAGGTGGGGAGCAGAGTGCCCCCGGCGCAGACCGCGGTCAAGCCAAGACCGGCTTGGCCAGGACCTCGTCCGCAGGGCGGCAGAACCACCCATCGAGCCGCGGCAGCTGCCCTACGAGGACCTCCCTATCCGTGGACATCGCCTGCCGCCAACGCGGATGCGCATGCAAGCTGCCGCCGCCCGCGACCTCATCCCTTGCGCCGCGGCCGCAACTGCAGATCGACCAGACCGGCCGGCGGCACATCCACATCGCCACCATCGAACGCCTCGCCGGGGCGGTCGCCCTCGTAGTTGAAGTAGACCTCCGCGTGGTAGCGCCCGACGCCGAGGTCGTCGGTCTGGAAGTTCCCGGTCGCGAGGTCGACGCCGGCCCACTGCATCTGGCTGCGGTCCTTCGTCTTGCCGGCCGCATCCAGCGGCTGGAAGCCGATCCAGCACCACTTCGGCGGATCCCGGGTGAACTCCGACAGGTCGAGCTTGCCCTTGACGACCAGCGCCGACCGCAGATCGATGCGCAGCGACTCGACCGGAAACGCCCCGGTGACCTCGACTGCCTCCAACGTGCCGCGCAGCGGCGACTCGCCGCCGCCGCGCACCGTGAACGAGTAGGTGCCTGCCGCCACGTCTCGGAACGTGAACGCACCGCTGGCGTCGGTCGGCGAGCCGAGCCAGACGTTGCCCTCGCCCGCCGAGCTGCCCGTGAGCCGACCCTGTCCCTGCACGAACACGCCGGCCGCCGGCGCGCCGTCGGGCAGGAAGCAGCGGCCGGACACCGAGGTCGTCGTCAGCTCGATCGTGAGCTCCTTCGCCTCGCCGGCCTGCAGTTCGATCGAGCCCGACCAGACGCTGCTGCCGCCGCCGAAGAAGATGCCGCCCTCGCGCGCCGGGTGCAGGTTGATCCAGATCCGGCTCGCCGGCACGACGCCGAAGTCGAACCGGCCGCGCGCGTCGACGCGCGCCGACAGGCGCCGCTCCTCGGCATAGCCGGACAGCACGTAGTCCTCGGCGGCGCGGCCGTTCACGGTCACCGAGCCGGCGAGCACAGCCGTCGGTCCGTCGATCGGCCGCTCGCCGGCCTCGATCGTGACCTCGGTGGTGCCGCCCGCCACGACCTCGGCGTCGACTTCGTTGCGATCGCGCTGCAGGAACGCGTTCTGCGCCAGCGCCATCACGCCGCCCGGCGAGCGCAGCGTCGCCAGCGAATCGATCCCCACCAGCCGGTAGCGCCCGGGCTGCAGCGCCTGCACCGCGAACGAGCCGTCGAGCCCCGGGGTCAGCAGTCCGGGCACGCCCTCGAGCGGGCCGCGCGGGCCCTTGCCGCCGCGCACCATCACCGCGACCGAGTACTTGCCCGGGGTCGGCGGCTTGCCGTTCTCGAGCAGCAGGCCGCGCAGCGCTCCGGGCGCCTCCATCTGCAACCGCAACTCCTGACCTGGCTTCGCCTCGCCGTGCACGACGCCCCAGCGCGGGTGCTCGGCGCTGACCCGCAGCGACTCGGCCTGCAGCTGGGCGATCTCGAGCCGGCCGTCGGCGCCGGTGCGGCCGCAGTGCAGCGGCATCTCGACGTAACGCTTGCCGCGCGGCTCGGCGTAGATCGACGCGTTGCGCACCGGCTGGTCCTCGGAGTCGACGACGACGACGTGGAACACGTTCGGCGCCGCCAGCTGCAGGGCGACCGTGGCGTCGCCGGCGACGATCTCGAAGCCGGCGAACGCCGTCGCATGGCCGGGAGCGTCGGCCAGCAGCGTGTAGTGGCCGGGCTGCAGGTGGTCGAACCGGAACACGCCGTCGGCGAGCACGCGCTGGCGGGCGGCGAGGTCGATCGGCGGCGCCAGGCCGAGCAGGTGCATCTCGGCGGCGCCTTGCCCGGCCTTGCCCTGCAGCAGCCGGAACCGCGGCTGCATCGCCGGCTTGCCGTCGGCGAGCGTGATCGTCGCCGTGACGGAGTAGGTCGCCGGCAGGGTCACGACGACTTCGCCGAACACCGGCTGCGGCTCGGCGAGCACCCACGGATGGCCCTTGCCGCGCCGCGCCGCGACGGTGACCTTGCCGGGCGCGAAGCCCGGGCCGCCGAAGCGGCCGTCGGCGTCGCTCGGTTCGAGTCGCTGCGCGAGGTCGACCGGGGCCATGGAGATGGTCGAGCCGGCGAAGATCTCGGCGCCCGCGACCGGCTTGCCGGCGCCGTCGAGCACCCGGCCGCTCAGCTCTTCGCCGCGCTTGAGCTTGATGCGGCCCACGTCCTTCACCTGGCCGGGGCGCACCGGCACGCTCGGCTTCACGTCGGACAGGAAGCCGCGCTGCGTCGTCGCCACCAGGTTGCTGCCCGGCGTGACGCCGACCAGGCGGAACGCGCCGCTCGCGTCGGTGCGCGCGCTCGGAATCGGCAGCTGCTCGAACGCCGCCTCGACCCACTCGGGCATCGGCAGCACTTGCGACCGCAGGTTCTGTTCGCGCACCAGCACCGCGCCCTTGGGGTCGAAGCGTTCGAGCGGGAACAGCGCCGCCACCGCGCCGGGCAGGTCGGCGGCCCGCACCAGCGCGCCCGGCATCGGCTCGCCGTCCTCGTCGACGACGGTGCCGACGATCACGCCGGCGTGCACCAGCTCGACGTCGCCGAGGTCGACGACCTCGCCCGGCGACGGCATGCGGGAGAGGATCTGGTGCGTCGGCGAATCCGTGCCGATGCCGGCCAGCAGCAGGAAGAACCCCTGCGGCCGCACGCGGGCGATCAGGAACGTGCCGTCGTTCGCGGTGCGGGTCTCGCCGGCCACGTACTGCGGCGCGAACGCGGACTGGTCGGCGAACACGTCGAGGCCCTCGGTGAGCACCGAGTCGAGCGCGCCGCGGTAGAGCCGCACGCCGCAGTCGGCGACCGGCTTCTTGGTGTGGTCGACGACGCGGCCCTTCCAGCCGGTCAGGCCGGCCACGAACTCCGGGTCGTCGAGGACCCCGGTCGCGGCCGCGGCGACGACTTCGCGGTGCGCGGGGCGGGTTGCCGCTTCGGTGGCGCCGACCGCCGCGCTGGCCGCTTCGGCCGCGACCGGACCGCCCTCCGTGGTGCCCGCCCCAGCCGGCGCCAGCGGCGCCGGATCCTCGCGCAGCGACCACCACAGTCCGGCCATGACGGCCACGAGGAGCAGGACGAGAGCGATGGCGAGTGGGCGCTGCATGGCGGTCTCCGGCGAACGAGGGCCCGGTTGTAGCCGATCGGCGCGCGGGCCTGCCGCCCGTTCAGGCGCCAGGCCCCTCGGCCTGGGCCCGCCAGAACGCGATCGTAGCCAGCACGATGGCGTGGTCGATGGCGCCTTGCCGCAGCAGGCCGTCGAGGTCGGCCAGCGGCACGGTCACGACCTCGATGTCCTCGCCCGGGTCCTGCACCAGGTCGCCGACCGGCCGGCAGCCGGTCGCCAGGTAGGAGAAGCAGCGGTTGGTCATCATCGCCGGGTTCGGCGACATCACGCCGAGCAGCTGCAGCCGTTCGGCGGCATACCCGGTCTCCTCGCGCAGCTCGCGGGCCGCCGCCGCCGCCGGGTCGGTCTCGTCGGCGTCGACCAGGCCGCCCGGGATCTCCAGCGAGACCCGGTCGGTGCCGTGGCGGAACTGCCGCACCATCACGATCCGCCCGTCGGCGGTGATCGGCAGCACGTTGACCCAGTCCGGGGTGTCGACCAGCAGGAAGCCGATCTCGGCGCCGGTGCGCGGCGAGCGACGGCGCGAGCGCCGCACGCGGAACACCTTGTACTGCATCAGCGTCTCGTCGCCGAGCCGCTCCCAATCCTGGATGCTCATCGTCGCAGGCGGATTCCGTGGGTGGTCGCGCCGGCCTTGGCCTCGGCCTCGACGCTGCCGCCCGGCGCGTCGGGGGTGTCGACCAGCGCGAGCCTACCCGCGCCCAGGTGCGGCGTCTCCAGCGCGAACGATCCGTCGGCCGAGGTCACCGTGGTGGTCGGCAGCGCCAGCGCCGCACCTTCGAGCACGCGCCGCCCGGGGCTGCCCGGCACGGTCGTCGGCTGCGCCGGCTGCCAGCGCACGGCGACGTCCGGCTGCGGCACCCCCGCGGCGTCGACGACCACGCCGGCCAGCACGCCGGTGAGGCCACGCTCGAGGCGGGCCATGGTCGTGCCCGGCCAGACGTCGTAGTCCGCGAACGGCGCGCCGGGCTCGACCAGTTCGGCGTAGGCCAGGCAGCCCGGCGCCTGGATCCACACGCGCGCCGGCGCCGTGCCGGTCGTGCGCAGCAGGAAGGTGCCGTCGGCCGCGGTCACCGTCGCCGCCGCGGTGGCGCCGTTCGGCTGCCAGGCGACGGTGGCGCCGCCGATCGGCGCGAGGTCGGGCCGCAGCCGCACGCGGCCGCGCAGCACCGAGCGCGGCAGCGGCGCGAGGCCCAGCCGCAGCGCCGCGGCCGGCGCGACCTCCGGCCCGTGCGCCAGCGGTTCGTGCTCTGGATGCCGCACGTGCAGCGTGTGCGGGCCCGGCCACACGGGAGCGAGCCGGAACGCGCCGCCGGGCCCGGTGGTCGCCACGAGGCCGAGCGGGTCGCCTGCCGCCAGCGCCACGGTCGCGCCGGCGAGCGGCGTGCCGTCGCGCTGGTCGACCACCGTGCCGGCGAACTCGCCGCCGGCGCGCAGGGGGATGGTGCACGCCGCCGGCGCGGCATCCGTGGCGACCACCAGGTGCTCGCGGCCGACGAGGCCCGTCAGCGTCGCCACTTCGACGTCGTAGTCGCCGGGCACGACGAAGCGCACTTCGGCGCCGTCGGCGAGCCGGTGCACGCGGTGCGGTGCATGGTCGCCGAGTTCGACCGGCGCGTCGTGGCCGACCGGCCGGCCCGCCAGCATGGCGTGCTCGACCCAGGCCCGTTCGAGCACCGGGTCCCCGGCCGGCACCGGTGACGGCGGCGTGGCCCCCGACGGCCGGGCCGCGCCGCGGAAACGCACGAACGCCTCGCGCACCGGGGTGCCGGCCGGCGAGCGGAACGACAGCCGCACGCGCGGCGACCAGACGTCGGCGACCAGGCGCACCAGCTGCGGTTCCGCCTCGGTCGAACCCGGGCGCGTCGGCGCCAGCCGCAGCAGGTAGCCGGCGGCGACCACGGCCAGCTGCTCGAACTGCGAGAGCGGCACCGCGGCGAGGCCCTGTTCGTCGGTGAAGGCGAGTTCGGCGCCGTCGCGCACGCGGCGCACGGCGGCGCCGGCGACCGGCCGGCCGGTGCCGTGGTCGACTATGGCGAGGCACGCGGTCGGCGTCGGCGCGAGGTCGGTCGCGGTCACGAGGTCGCGCTGGGCGTGCTGGGCGACGGTGCCAGGCGGCAGCGGCGAGCCGACCTCGGCCGTTGCGTTGGCGCTGCTGCCGCCCTGGTCGACGGGCGGCGGCACCTCCTGGTCGCCGAGCCGGCTCGTGACCAACCAGACGGCGACCAGCGCCAGCAGCAATCCGAACGCCACCAGGATCCGCATTCGCCGCGCGAGCATACCCAGCCCTATGCTGCGCTCGCCCGCATGCCGCCGATCGCCGACCGTCCGCCGACGCTCCTGCGCGCGCTCTGGGGCACGCTGCTGGTCGCGGCGGCGGCGGCGACGGCGTGGTTCCTGTTCGGCGTCGCCAACCGGCTCGGCTACCCGCACGAACTCGAGTGGATGGAAGGCGCGATGGTCGACCACGCCGCACGCGTGGCCGACGGCCTACCGCTCTACGCCGAGCCAGGCCCCGAGCACGTGCCGTTCCTCTATGCGCCGCTGCTGTTCTGGCTCGGCGGCGCGGCGATGGCGCTCGGCCTGGACGGCCTGCTGGCGCTGCGGCTGGTCGCGACCGCGGCGTCGCTCGGGGCGTCGCTGGTGATCGGCCACTGGGTGCGGCGGGAGACCGGCCGCGTCGGGCCCGGCCTCGCCGCCACCGGCCTGTTCCTCGCCGGCTACGGCTGGCTCGCGTGGTGGTACGACCTGGCCCGCAACGACGGCCTGTTCCTGCTGGCGATGCTCGGCACCGGCTACCAGCTGCGGCACGGCGGCCATCGGCGCTGGGCGTGGGCCGCGGTCCTGGCCACGCTGGCTTTCCTGGCCAAGCAGTCGGCGCTGATGTGGCTGCCGGCGATCGGGCTGGGCGCGCTGCTGCGGGACTGGCGCCAGGCGCTGCGCTTCGGCGCGGCGACGGGGGCGGGCCTCGGCGGCGCGGTGCTGGCGCTGCACCTCGCCAGCGACGGCTGGTCGACGTTCTTCCTGTTCGAGATGCCGCGGCACCACGGCTGGAACGGCGAACGCGTGGTCGCCTTCTGGACCGAGGACCTGCGGCCGATCTGGCCGCTGCTGGCGCTGGGCCTGGTCGGGTTCGCCGTCGCGGTGCGCACCGCGGCGCGCGGCGAAGCGCTGCTGCTGGCTGCGTTCGGCACGGGCGGCCTCGTGACCTCGTGGCTGTCGCGGCTGCACACCGGCGGCTTCGACAACGTGATGCTCTACGGCTTCGCGGCGGCCTGCGTGCTCGGCCCGGCGGCGGCGGCCGCCGACCGGCGGTGGGTCCGCTGGCTCGTGCCCACCCTGCTGCTGGCGCAGTTCGCCTGGCTCGCCGAGGCGGCCTGGGCGCGCGCGCCGCGCCGCACGCTGCTGCCGTCGGCGGCACACGCGCGGGCGCACGACCAGCTGGCGGCGTTCGTGGCGGCGCAGTCCGGACCGGTCTGGATCCCCGCCCACGGCGGCATCACCCGTCGGCTCGGCAAGGGCACCGGCGCCCACGGCCAGGCGATCTTCGACCTGCTGCAGGCGCTGCCGAAGGACGCGGCCGGCATGCTGGACCTCGCCGCGCTGCACGAACCGGCCCGGCTGGCGCACCTGCCGCCGCGCGTGCGGCAGGCGATCACCGCCTTCGCCGCCCGCACCGAGGCGGCGCTGCGCGCGCGCCACTTCGCCGCGATCGTCGTCGACGAGGTCGGCGCGCATGCGTTCGCGCCGCTGTTCGCGCCGGCCCTGGTCGGCGCCGACGGCGTGTTCGGCACCGACGACGATCCCTACCTGCGCCAGCCGCGGTCGCTGCTCGATGAACCGACGGCGATCCGGCCGCTGCTGGGCTACGACGTGCACACGCCGCACGCCTGGCTGCGGCGCTGACCGCCGGCGCCGTCGCATCCGACCGCCGGCCGCGGCGAACGCTCCGCCCATGTCGACCTTCGCGCGCCGCCTGCGGCAGCTGCAACCCAAGGGCCGGGCGCCGCGCCGGTGGCTGTTCGTGCCCTACGACCAGCTGCACGACGGCATCGGCCCGCTCGCCCGCGAGGCACCGGGCGAGCTGGGCATCGTGCTGGTCGAGAGCCGCGCCAAGGCGGCGCGCCGCCCCTACCACCGGCAGAAGCTGGCGCTGGTGCTGGCGAACCTGCGCCACTTCGCGCTCGAACAGGCGGCGCGCGGCGTCGCCGTGCGGCACGTCGCGACGGCGAGGGGCTACGCGGCGGCGCTGGAGCCGCTGGTGCGCGAACTCGGGCCGCTGCGCATGCTGCGGCCGGCGGAGCACGAACTGCGCGCGGAACTGCGCCCGCTGGTCGCTGCGGGCGCGCTGGTCGAACTGCCGCACGACGGCTGGCTGTCGACGGCCGCGGACCTGGCCGCGATCCCGGGCCCACCGTGGCGCCTGGATGCCTTCTACCGCCAGGTGCGGCGCCGCACCGGCGTGCTGCTCGCGCGCGGCAAGCCGGTCGGCGGCAAGTGGAGCTTCGACGCCGAGAACAGGCAACCATGGCGCGGCACGCCGCCGGCGCCCGAGCCGCCGACGTTCGCGCCCGATGCGGTGACACGCGAGGTCGGCGACCTGGTGGCGCGCGAGTTCGCCGCGCATCCGGGCGAACTGCACCTCGACCGCCTGCCGGCTTCGCGCGCCGACGCCGAACGGCTGTGGGCCTGGGCGCTCCGCGACTGCCTGCCGTGGTTCGGGCCGTACGAGGACGCGATGTCGACGCAGTCGACCGGTCTGTTCCACACGCGGATCGCGCCGCTCCTGAACCTGCACCGCCTGCTGCCGGCGCGGGTGCTGGCCGACGCGCTGGCGGCGCCGCTGCCGCTGCCGAGCCAGGAGGGGTTCGTGCGCCAGGTGCTCGGCTGGCGCGAGTTCGTGCACCAGGTGCACGAGGCGACCGACGGCTTGCGCACGGTCGGCGGCGCGCCGATCGACCAGAACGTGCTGCGCGCCGACCTGGATCTGCCGGCGACGTTCTGGGGCACGCCGTCGGGGCTGCACTGCCTCGACCGCGTGGTCGCCGACGTCTGGCGCGAGGGCTACAGCCACCACATCACACGGCTGATGGTGCTCGGCAACCTGGCGACGCTGCTCGGCGTCGAGCCGCGCCAGCTCACCGACTGGTTCTGGGTCGCCTACACCGACGCCTACGACTGGGTGGTCGAACCCAACGTGCTGGCGATGGCGAGCTACGGCGTGGGCGGCCTGATGACGACCAAGCCCTACGTCGCCGGCAGCGCCTACCTGCACCGCATGGGCGACTACTGCCGCGACTGCGAGTTCGATCCGGGCACCACCTGCCCGATCACGCCGCTCTACTGGCAGTTCCTGGCCCGCAACCACGACCGGCTGGCCGGCAACCAGCGCCTGTCGATGCCGCTGCGCAACGCCGCGAAGCGGCCGGCGGCGGCGAGGGCGCGCGACGCCGCCATCGCGGCGTGGGCGCGGGCGACGCTCGCGGGCGGCGGCCGGCTGCGCCCCGACGACGGCCCGACCGGCCCGTCGGGGCGGTGAGCGGGCGGGGGCGCGCCGCCTTCAGCCCAGCGCCTTCAGCGCTTCCTGCACCAGCTTGCCGTCGGCGAGGCCCTTGTACTTCGCCATCCACTCCTTCATGAACCGCCCGGTGTCCTTGCCGCCCTGGTAGCCGATCGCCGCCGCGACCTCCCGCACCTTGGCCGCGATCTCGGCCGGCGACAGCTGCTGCGGCAGGTAGGACTGCACGACCTCGATCTCGAACTGCTCCTTGGCGGCGACTTCCGCCCGGCCGGCGGCCTGGGCCTGCGCCACCGTGTCGGCGCGCGTCTTCACCGCCTTCTGCAGCACCGCCACCTCTTCGTCGTCGGGCAGGTCGTCGACCTTGGCGTCGATCGCCTTCCTCTTCAGCTCGCTGATCAGCATGCGCAGCACTTCGAGGCGCGGCTTGTCGCCGGCCTTCATCGCCGCCTTCATGTCCGCCGTCAGCTGGGCGAGGTAGCGGCTCATGGCTTCGACTCCGCGGCGGCCGGGTTGGCCTCGGGCTCCTCGTTGGGGATGCGCGCCACCGAGACGAGCTTGTCGCCGTCGTTGAGCGCGATGCAGCGCACGCCCTGCGTGTTGCGGCCGATGACGCTGATCTCCGACACCTTGGTGCGCACGATCTGGCCGTCCTTGGTGATCATCATCACCTCGTCGTCGTCCTTGACCGCGAGCAGGTTGACCACCTTGCCGTTGCGGTCGCTGGTCTTGATGTCGATCAGGCCCTTGCCGCCGCGCGACTGCGCGCGGTAGTCGTCGACCGGCGTGCGCTTGCCGTAGCCGTTCTCGCACACGGTCAGCAGGGAACCCGAGCCGTCGCTGACGACCATGTCGCAGACGGCGTCGCCGGGCTCGAGAGTGATGCCCTTGACGCCGACGGCGCTGCGCCCCATCGCCCGTGCGTCGGACTCGGCGAACCGGATCGCCATGCCGTCGCGGGTGCCGAGCACGATCGTCTGGCCGGCCCGGCACAGGTTGACGCCGACCAGGCTGTCGCCCTCGTCGAGGCCGACCGCGATGATGCCGCCGGCGCGCCGGCGGCTGTACTGCTCGAGCGCGGTCTTCTTGATCAGGCCGTTGCGGGTCGCGGTGACCAGGAACCGGTCGTCGAACGACGACACGCGCAGGATCGCCGTGATCTTCTCCTCGGGCTGCGTCTCGACGACGTTGGCCAGCGCGCGCCCCTTCGCGGTGCGGCCGAAGCTCGGCAGCTCGTAGACCTTCTTCCAGTAGACGCGCCCGTTGTCGGTGAAGAACAGCAGGTGGTCGTGGGTGCTGGCCACGAACAGGTTCCACAGGAAGTCGCCCTCCTTGGTCTCGGCGCCGCTGACGCCCTTGCCGCCGCGGCCCTGCGTCCGGTACTGGTCGAGCGCGGTGCGCTTGATGTAGCCCTCGTGGGTGACGGTCACGACCATCATCTCCTCGGGGATCAGGTCCTCGGCGACGAAGCTGCCGACCTCCTCGTCGCTGATCTCGGTGCGGCGCGCGTCGCCGTACTGCTCCACCATCTCCTGCAGGTCCTTCTTCATCAGGCCGAGCAGCACGCTGCGGTCCGACAGGATGGTCTTGTAGTAGGCGATCTTCTCGCGGACCTCGCGGTGCTCCTCCTCGAGCTTCTCGATCTCGAGGCCGGTGAGGCGGGCGAGGCGCATGTCGAGGATCGCCCGCGCCTGGATCTCGCTGAGCTGGAAGCGCGCGACGAGGCGCTGCCGGGCGTCGTCGGTGCTCGCCGAGGCCTTGATGATCTCGATGACCTCGTCGATGTTCTGCACCGCGAGGCGCAGGCCGTCGAGGATGTGCAGCCGCTCCTCGGCCCGCTTCAGCAGGAACCGCGTGCGCCGCCGGATCACGTCCTGGCGGTGGTCGCGGTAGCACTCCAGCATCTGCTTGAAGCCGAGCGTGCGCGGGCGACCGTCGAGGATCGCCAGGTTGATGATCGAGAACGTGCTCTGCAGCGGCGACAGCTTGAACAGCTGGTTGACCGTGACCAGCTCGTCCTCGACGCCCTTCTTCAGCTCGACCACCAGCCGCAGGCCGACGCGGTCGTTGCTCTCGTCGTTGGCGTCGGCGATCGAGTCGATCTGACCGCTCTTCACCAGGTGATCGATGCGCTCCAGGATCGTCGTCGTCTTGATCTGGTAGGGCACCTCGGTGAAGACCAGCAGCTTGCGGCCCTTCTTCTCCTCGACGTGGTACTTGGCCCGGCAGACCACGGAGCCGCGGCCGCTGGCGTAGGCGTTGCGGATCCCGCCGCGGCCCATGATGGTGCCGCCGGTCGGGAAGTCAGGACCCGGGACCAGTTCGAGCAGCTCGTCGAGCGTGACGTCGGGCTTGTCGAGCAGCTTGGTGATCGCCGCGGCGACCTCGCGCAGGTTGTGCGGCGGCAGGCTGGCCGCCATGCCGACGGCGATGCCCGTGGAGCCGTTGCAGATCAGGTTCGGGAACCGCGCCGGCAGCACGACCGGCTGCATCTTCGTGTCGTCGTAGTTCGGGACCTCGTCGACGGTCTCCTTGTCGAGGTCCTCGAGCAGGTGCATCGCCGGGTAGCCGAGGCGCGCCTCGGTGTAGCGCATGGCCGCCGGCGGGCTGCCGTCGATGGCGCCGAAGTTGCCCTGGCTGTCGACCAGCGGGTAGCGGGTCGTGAACGGCTGCGCCATGCCGACCAGGGTCGGATAGACGACCGACTCGCCGTGCGGGTGGTAGTTGCCCGACGTGTCGCCGCAGATCTTGGCGCACTTGCGGTGCTTGCTGCGCGGCCCCAGATTGAGGTCGTTCATCGCCACCAGCACGCGGCGCTGGCTCGGCTTCAGACCGTCGCGCGCATCCGGCAGAGCGCGACTGAGGATCACGCTCATCGAGTAGTTGAGGTAGCTCTCGCGCATCTCCCGCTCGAGCAGGAGATCGGTGATGCGGCCGCCGGTCGGCGGGGTCGGGTCGGTCATGTGCGCTGGGGGGCCGGGCGTGGGTCGGCAGCAAAAAGACCATTCTTCCGGGCCCGCCCGGAGGCTTCAACCTTGCGGCCGATCCGCTAGCATGCAGGGCCGCGCGGCGACGAGGCGCCCGCGCCCCCGCCGTCCCTCCACAGCCCGCCCGAGGTTTCCTTGTTCGACAAGAGCGTCATCCTGCTGCTGGTCTCCCGCGAGATCCTCGAAGGCGCGGTCGTCGACCGCAACGCGGCGTTCATCGCCAGCCGCGTCGACGACATCGGCTACCGCGTCCGCACCATCCAGGTCGTCGACCGGGTCGAGGCCGAGATGGTCCAGGCGCTGAAGTGGGCCATCGACCAGAAGCCGACGTTCGTGATCATGACCGGCGGCATGGGCCCCAACTGGGACGACAACTCGCGGCACTGCCTGTCGCAGGCGGCCGCCCTGCCGCTCGAGGAGGATCCGCAGGCGGTCGAGTTCGTGCAGAACTCCTACCGCCGCCTGCACGCGAAGGAGATCGTCGGCAGCCCCGAGCTCAACGAGAGCCGCCGCGGCATGGCGAGCGTGCCGCGCGGCTCGGTCTGCTACGAGAACACGGTCGGCACCGCTCCGGCGGTGCAGCTGCGCGTCGGCAGCACGACGGTGTTCCTGCTGCCGGGCGTGCCCGCCGAGATGCAGCAGTTCTTCACCACCAACGTGCTGCCGGTGATGAACGCCGAGGGACCCGACACGATCCGCGGCGAACGCGTCGTCGACTACCACGGCTACGACCTGTCCTCGATCAGCCGGGCGCTCGCAGACGTCGCCAAGAAGCACCCGATGGTGCAGATCCGCACCCGCACGCAGGGCTTCGACCGCACGCGCGTGATCCGCATCATGCTGGTCAGCGAGCACGAGGATCAGGCCAAGCTCGACAAGATCCTCTACCACGCCGAGCGCGACATGCGCGAACGGCTCGGCGTCGAACTCGAGCCGCGGCCGACCGACGCCAGCACGATCGGCGATTGAGCTTCGCGCGGCGGCTGCTGCAGTGGTTCGACGGGAGCCGCCGTGATCTGCCGTGGCGGCGCACGCGCGACCCGTGGCCGATCCTCGTCAGCGAGATCATGCTGCAGCAGACCCGCGTCGAGGCGGTCCGCGCCCACTACGAACGCTTCCTGCGCCGCTATCCCGCCCCCGCCGACCTGGCCGCGGCGACCGACGACGAGCTGCTGACCGCGTGGCGTGGCCTCGGCTACTACCGCCGCGCGCGCTTGCTGCGGGAGGCGGCGCGTCGCATCGCCGGCGAGCATGGCGGCCGGGTGCCGGCCGAGCCGGCGGCGCTCGGCGAACTGCCCGGCATCGGCGCCTACACGCTCGGCGCCATCGCCTCGATCGCCTTCCTCCACCCGCTGCCGGCGATCGACGGCAACGTCGAACGCGTGGTCGCGCGCCATCGCGGCATCGAGGCCGAGATCCGCTCGGCCGCGGCGCGCGAACAGGTGCGCGCCGCGGTCGAGGGCTGGCTCGACCGCACGCGTCCAGGCGACTTCAACCAGGCGTTGATGGAGCTGGGCGCCGTGCTCTGCACGCCGCGTGCGCCGGCCTGCGAACGCTGCCCCGTCGGCGCGGACTGCCTCGCCCGCGCGCGCGGCCTGGCGCTTGCCCTGCCGGTGCGCCGACCGCGGCGCGCCACGGTCGACGTGGAGGCGCGGGTCGCTTTCGCGATGCGGCGCGGCGCGGCGCTGGGTCTGCGCGTGCCGGCCGGCGAACCGAACGCCGGCCAGGTCGACCTGCCAGGCGCCGGGGTGCTGGTCAGCGCCGCCGCCGCAGGCCTGCCGGCCGTGCTGCAGGAACGCTTCGCCGCGCGACTCGAGATCGGCCCCGTCCTGGCCTCGGTCGCGCACGCGATCACCCACCACCGCATCCGGCTGCACGCCCATGCCGCCGTCGTGCGGACGCGCGGGCGGCTGGAGTGGTTCCCGCTGGACGACGCCACGCCGTGGTCGACGCCGGCGCGCAAGCTGTTCCGCCGGCTGCTGCCCGCCGACGGCAGGTCCCAGGCGTGATCTGCGCCGGCGCGGCGCTATCGTGGCGCCGACCGCAGCACCGCGACGAACCGAGGAACCGACGATGGGACTGATGACCGGCAAGAACGTGGCGATCTTCGGCATCGCCAACAAGCGCTCGATCGCCTGGGGCATCGCCCAGGCCCTGCACCGAGAAGGCGCCCGGCTGGCGCTCAACTACCAGAACGAGCGCATGGAGGAGCCGGTGCGCAAGCTCGCGGCCGAGCTGCCCGGCGACACGTTCGTGGCTCCCTGCGACGTCACCGTGCCCGGCGACATCGAACGCTTCTTCGCGCGCCTCGGTCAGGACTTCGGCCCGCTCGACGGACTGGTGCACTCGATCGCGTTCGCCAAGCGCGAGGAGCTCGGCGGCAACTTCGTCGACACCTCGTGGGAGGGCTACCAGCTGGCGCAGCAGGTCAGCGCCTGGTCGCTGATCGGCCTGGCCAAGGGCGCGATGCCGCTGATGGAGGGCCGCGACGCCGGCATCGTCTGCCTCAGCTACTACGGCGCCGAGAAGGTCGTGCCGAACTACAACGTGATGGGCGTCGCCAAGGCCGCGCTGGAGGCCAGCACGCGCTACCTGGCGAACGACCTCGGCCCCCACGGCGTGCGGGTGAACGCGATCTCCGCCGGGCCGATCAAGACGGTGTCGGCGATGGGCGTGGCCGACTTCGGCTCGCTGCTCGACACGATGGCGCAGAAGGCGCCGCTGCGGCGCAACGTCGACCAGGCCGACGTCGGCAACACGGCGCTGTTCCTGCTGTCGAGCCTGGCGCGCGGCATCACCGGCCAGACGATCTACGTCGACGCCGGCTACAGCATCATGGGCGCCTGAGGCGCCTGCAGCCGGGCGCGGATGCGGTCGCGCTCCTGCCGCGTCAAGGTGCCGCGCTGTTCGCCCGTTCGCAGCGCCCGCTGCAGCAGTTCGCGCGCGGCCGGCTCGCCGTCCGGCTCGCGCGACCGCAGGGCGGCCAGGTTCAACAGGCTGCCGAGGTGGTGCGGATCGCGCGCCAGCGCCTCGTCGTAGGCGGCTTGGGCCGCGGCAACGTCGCCGCGCCCCTCCGCGACCACGCCGAGGCGGAAGGGCGCCTCCGCGGCGGCGGGGAAGCGCAAGGCCGCGGCGCGGAACTGCTGCTCGGCGGCATCCCGACGCTCGTCGCGCACCGCCTGGTCGCGCCGCTCTGCCGCCAGGTCGGCCGCGCGCAGCAGCGCGGCGCCGACCGCGAGCCAGGCGTCGGCATCGTCGGGCGACAGTTCGGCGCAGCGGCGGAACGCGCGCGCCGCCGCATCCGCCTGGTTCTGCGCCACGACCAGCGAGTTCGGCCGCGGCCCGCTCGGCACCTCGGCGATGCGCAGCAGGCAGGCGCCGAGGCGGAACCAGGTCGAGGCATCGCCGGCTTCGACCGCGAGGCAGGCCTGCAGGTGCGGCACCGCCGCCCGCTCCTCGCCGAGTTCGTAGCGGCACGTGGCCGCCACCGCGAACAGATCGAAGCGTTCGGCCGGCGGCGCCGCGGCCGTCCGCGCGAGCGCCGCGTCGGCCACAGCCGCGGCGGCCGACAGGTGGCCGGTCGCCTGGAGCAGCCGGGCGTGCTGCGCGCCGACGAACGGATCGCCGGGAGCGAGACGTTCGGCGAGCACCACCTCGGCCTCGGCGGCGTGGGCCAGCATCAGGTCGGGCGGATCGACGACCGCTGCCCGCTGGTAGATGGCCATGCCGAGCACCGCACGCGCCCGTGCCGCCCGGGGATCCAGGGCCAGCGCCTGCCGGGCCAGGCGTTCGGCCGCGCCATGTTCGCCGCGCCGCGACCGGTCGATCGCCTGCTCGACGAGGCGCGCCAGCTCGGCGGCCTCCGCAGCCGCCAGCGTGACGACCGGCAAGGTCGACGGGTCGGCATCCTGCGGCCGCACGGAGACGCCCGCACAGGCGCCGCCGAGCGCCAGCAGGCAGAGGGCGGAGCGGGGCGGGGGCATCGGTCGTCGATCATCGTCTGGCCTGCCCCGCAGGCCAAGCTACGCTTCCCCGCGGATCCGCCGACCTGCCGGCAGGTCCCGCGCCGAGGCCCCGCTCGGCCGCGCCGGGCCCCGCCCCCTGCCGCTGCTGGAACCCTGATGGAGACCGACGTCCTCGAACGCCGCGCCGCCGAGCTGGTGGCCAAGGTCCGCACGCTGCAACGGCAGCTGCAGGCGCAGGTCATCGGCCAGGACGCGCTCGTGCAGGACCTCCTGGTGGCGGTGATGGCCGGCGGCCACGTGCTGCTCGAGGGCCTGCCCGGCCTCGGCAAGACGCTGCTGGTGCGCTCGCTGGCCAACGGCCTCGGCCTGCAGTTCGCGCGCATCCAGTTCACCCCCGACCTGATGCCCAGCGACGTCATGGGCACGCAGGTCATCGACGACGACCGGGGCCGGCGCACGTTCCGCTTCCAGCCGGGACCGGTCTTCGCAGGCCTGGTGCTGGCCGACGAGATCAACCGCGCGTCGCCGAAGACGCAGTCGTCGCTGCTCGAGGCGATGCAGGAGCATGCGGTGACGATCGGCGGCACCACGCACCCGCTGCCGGACCCCTTCCACGTCATCGCGACGCAGAACCCGATCGAACTCGAGGGCACCTTCCCGCTGCCGGAGGCGCAGCTCGACCGGTTCCTGTTCCGCCTCGACGTGCGCACCCCCGGCGTCGAATCGATGGCGCAGATCCTCGCCGCCACGACGGGCAGTGCCGCGCGCGGCGTGGAGATCTGCCTGGGCGCCGACGACCTGCGCGAGCTGCAGGGACTGGTGCGCCGCGTGCTCTGCGGCAGCCACCTGCTGCGGTTCGTGGCCGAGCTGGTGCTGGCGACGCACCCCGGCCACGATCCCGCCGACGAGCGCACGCGCCGCTTCGTGCGCTACGGCGCCAGCGCACGCGCCGGCCAGGCGATCGTGCTCGGCGCCAAGGCTCGGGCGCTGCTCGCCGGCCGACCCGCGGTCACGCGCGAGGACCTCGACCTCTGCATCCCGGCGGCCTTGCGCCACCGGGTGCTGCTCGGCTTCGAAGCCGACGCCGAACGCATGACGGTGGAAGACCTCGTACCCGGCTGGCGCGCCGCGGCAGAACGCCGCAGCGCCTGAACCAGTTTCGTCACGGCGCGTTCTTCACGCGGCATTCGCGGCGAACTGGCGCGCCGGGCTGGCGCCCGAAAATCTGCGCCGCCTTGGAAAGTTTGGCGCGTTCCAGCGTCTACACCATCTGCATGGGACGAGTGGTCCCGGCCGCGTGGTCTGGGCCGCCGCAAGGCGATCCAGGCCGATTCGAGAGGGCATTCTGACGCGGCCGGGACCCATCGTGGCCGGCAATCCTGGGAGAGGATTGCCGGCCACTCTTTTTTCCGCAAGTCCCCATCCCAGGCCTGCAAGCGGTCTACGGCGCCGGTCGGGGGCGCCGGCCCCAACCCCTGCGGCTTGCCGAATCGCCGCGCCGGCGCATCATCGGTCCCGCCACATGCCCCCTGCCGACTCCGCCTACCTGCACCTCGCCGACGCCTGCCTCCAGGACCTGGTCGCCCGTCTGGATACCTTCGACCCGGACGAACTCGAAGCCGACCTCGCCGGCGGCGTGCTGAAGATCTCGTTTCCCGACCGGCGCAATTGCATCGTGAACCGGCAGGCCGCCGCCCAGCAGATCTGGATGGCGGAGGGGGCCACGGCCTGGCACTTCGCCTACGACCCCCAGCGCGCGGCGTGGGTCGACACCAAGGGGCGCGGCGAACTGCGGCAGATCCTCGCCGAAGTCCTGAGCCGCCGGCTCGGGCGGACGGTGGCCCTCTGAACGCGACCCGGCCGTCGCCGGGCTAACCCACCAACGCGGCGAGCTGCGTGCGACCCTCCCCGTCGATCCGCACCAGGGTGTTGCGCGGCAGCGGTTCCCAGCCCGAGTCGCTGCTAAGGGGTTCGCTGCTGACCAGCACGCAGCCGCGGCCGCGCTCGGGGGCCAGCATCCGGCAGGCGCCCTGCACGCAGACGTAGACGCGACCGGTGTGCAGGTAGAGGCTCTCGCCGTCGTAGTCCGGCTCGGTGGTGAAGCGGCAGGCGACCGCCTGTTCGCCGTCGCTCATCGCCACGTTCAGGTAGGACGGTTCCTGCACGCCGAGGTCGGCGAGCAGCGCCGTGACGCGACCGATCGCCGCCGTGAGCGCCCGCGCCATCGCCTCGGCGCCGGTGGGCACCACGCCGCCCGCGGCCGCGCGGTGCAGCTCGTCGACGACCACGGCGAACAGGTGCTCGCTGTCGGTGCTGCCGTGGATGCCCGCGAACGCGGCATCGCCCAGCGTCTGCAGCAGCGGCCGGCGCAGGCGCTGGAACTCGCCGAGGTGGCCGTTGTGCATGAAGGCGAACCGGCCGCTGCGGAACGGATGGCAGTTCGCCTCGCTCGGGCCGCCGAGCTTGGTGGCGGCGCGCACGTGGGCCAGGATCAGCGGGCTCTGCACGACGCGCGCCAGGTCGAGCAGGTTGGTGTTGTTCCAGGCCGGCGTCACCGAGCGGAACAGGGCTGGTTCCTGGCTGAGTTCCGGCGCGTACCAGGCGATGCCGAAGCCATCGCCGTTCAACGGCTCCTCCTGGCTCCGGCTGCGGAAGCTCTGGGTGATGATCGAATGCTCGGGCTCGACGACCAGGGACGACAGCCGGATCGGCGGACCCAGGTAGAGCGTGAAGCGGCACATGGCGGCGCAGTATCCGCGGAACGGCTCCGGACCGCATCGCCCGGCGCCCGCGACCCAGGTCAGGGCAGGTCGCGCACCGATTCCGGCGCCTTCTTCAGCGTCCGCCACAGGGTCGGATCGTCGCGCTTCGGCCGTTCGACGTCCCGCAGCCGCCCCGGCTCGCACACTTGCACGCGGACGCTGTGTGGGCGCAGCACGGGCCGCCCCAGGATCCGCGGCGCCCTGGCCGGGGCGGCGGGCGCCGGCCCGCTCACCAGGCACAGGAACGCATACGGCAGCGATCTGGCGTCGATGCCCAGCGCCCGGTTCGTGCGCACCCAACTGCCCTCGGTGAAGACCGCCGACGGCGGCGGGGCGAAGAAGTGGCACCAGTCCGTGCCGGTCGCCAGCGCCGGGCAGTCGTCTTGGTGCGGACACGGCGCGACGACGTGGAACCCGGTGCGCAGGCGGTCGCGCAAGGCCGACAGCGCCCGGGCCACGGTCTGGCTGCCGGGCTCGACGACGACCACGCGACGGCTGCGGGCGATGCAGCGTTCCAGGTCCCGCAGCCCTGCCGCATCGAGTTCGCCGAGCACGTGGCTGACGAGCAGGACGTCGGGCGCCACCGATCCCACGTCCGGCAGCGCGCGTGCCGGTACCGACGGGGCGGACCGCCGCACGCGGTCGCTGGCATACGCCATCGCCCGCCGCGAGCGATCGTGGCAGAGCACTTCGCGCGCCCCGAACGCGGCGACGAAGCGCCGCGCCGCCACGCCCGTGCCGCAACCGTAGTCGAGCACGACGTCACCGTCGGCGCGTGCAAAGCCCCGGTCCCGGCATTCGGCCAGCGCCGCGTCCCACTTCCAGCCGATGCGGGCGCCGAGCACGGCGTCGTAGCTGCACAGGTCGCCGTCGTCGCGCCAGTAGTCGGGCAGCGGCTCGCCGGCGCGGCGGTCGGCCAGGAACAGCGCCCGCAGGCGTTCGAGGCGGCCGAGATCGTCGCGAGACAGGGTCATGGCGTGGATGGCGGTCGGAGCACCAGGACCTCGGCCGCCGGGCCGCGGCAGCATAGGGCCGGCCGACCCATCGTTCGTCGGCAGCCGTATCGCCCCGGCTGCGCCCAGGGCCGGTGCATGGCACCATGCACCGGCATGCGAGCCCCCTCCCCAGCCCCCGCCATGTGGCCCCGCCGCGTTGCGATCGCCGCCGGCGCCATCGTGCTCGCGCTGCTGGTCGGCGAACTGACGCTGCGCGTTGCGGGTTGGTTCCTGGACAGGACCCGGACGTTGACCGCGGATGCCGAACTCGGTTGGCGCATGCTGCCCGGCGTGCGCAAGTGGGGTGACGGCTGGTCGGCAGCCCGGCCTGGCACGACCAACTCGCTCGGCTGGCGCGACGACGAGTTCCTGCCCGAGCGCGCCGCGGGCCGTCGGCGCCTGCTCGCGCTGGGCGATTCGTTCGTGTTCGGCTTCGGCGTCGACCAGGGCGAACGTTTCACCGAACTGCTCGAGGACGACCGTGTCGAGGTCGTCAACCTGGGCGTCTGCGCCTGGGGCACCGACCAGCAGGTGCTGCTCAGCGAGCGCGAACTGCCCAGGTTGCGGCCGGACGTCGTGCTCTGGGTCGTCTGCGTCGCCAACGACCTGGACGACATCCGCAGCGAACGCAAGGCCGGCTGGGCCAAGCCATGGTTCACGCTCGACGGCGACAGGCTGCAGCTGCACCCCCCGCAGGCGGACTGGCGCCTCGGCCTGCGCACCAGCACCCACCTCGGCGAGCTGATGGGCCGTGTGCTCGATGCCGGCCGACCGGCGCAGTCGTTCGCGAGCGCGTGGCGCGATCGCGATCCGACGCCGCTGTTCCGTGCGCTGGCCCGGCGGCTGGCCGCGGGCGTCGAGGCCGCGGGTGCGCGCCTGCTCGCGCTGGTCGAGCACCCGCCAAGTCCCGCACCGGAGCCGGCGGGGCCGCTGGCGACGGCGGTGTTGCAGGCACTCGACGAGGCTGGCGTCGCCAGCCTCGATCTGCTGCCAGTCTTCACCGCCGAACGGCGACACTGGCCGCACCAGCGCTTGCCATGCGGGCACTGGTCGGCGGCGGGCCACCGCATCGTCGCGGACGCGGTGCGGCAGGAGCTCGAGCGCCGCGGCTGGTGGTGACGCGCACCGCAATGGCGCCGGCCGCTACAGGTCCCGCGCGACGCGGAAGCCGGTGTCCTCGGCCCGTTCCCAGGACGGGGCGCAGAAGCGGTTGGCGGCCCGGCAGAACTCCCGCGGCGCGCGCCAGCTGCCGCCGCGCAGCACGCGCGGGCCTTCGCCCGCCGTCGGCAGCTCGTTCCCCGTGCCCGGGTATGCGTCCCAGACGTCGGCGCACCATTCCCAGACGTTGCCGTGCATGCCGCGCAGCAGCCATGCGTTCGCCGGCGTCTCGCCGACGGGCAGCGGGCCGCGGCGACCGCTGTTCAGCGCCGCCGGATCGATGGCGAACACCCCCTCGCTGCCGGCCCGGCATGCGTACTCCCACTCGGCCTCGCTGGGCAGTCGGAAGCCGGGTCCGGCCGGCCCCAGCATGGCATCGAGCTGGCGCAGGAACGCCTGGCAGTCCTGCCAGCTGACCGAATCGACCGGCTGGTCGCTGCCGACGTGCTGGCTCGGATTGCCGCCGACCACCGCCTGCCACTGCGCCTGCGTCACCTCCGTCTCGCCGAGCCAGAACGCCCGCCGGATGAGGCGCCGATGCGGCACCTCGTCGTCCTCGGCGAACGCGTCGCCGGCCGAGGGCGCGGAACCCATCACGAAGCCCGCGGGTCGCGCCGCGATCAGCCGCAGGCGCATCGTCGTGCCCTTGACCCGCACGACGCTCGGCAGGTTGCGCCCGTCCACCGTGACGAGCTCCGCGTCGGGTTCGGGATCGGCCCAATCGAGGCCGACCGGCGGCTCGGCGACCCGCAGGCTCGGGCCGGCGAGCTGCACCTCGTTGCCCGCCTCGTCGCGGGCCGTGATCCGCAGGTCGGTGGAGGGAGCAGCCAGCGGCACCGACGCCGACCAGGACGTGCCGGCCACCACCGCCTCGACGCCGTTGACCCAGACACGCACGGAGCCCTCGTCGGCCACGGTGCCCGCGACCTCGACCAGACCCGGAGCCGCGGTCTCGGCGCGCGGCGCCGTCAGCTCGAGCCGCGGCGGCGTGGCGTCGAACCGGACCGGCCAGACCTGCCGTACGGGCGCTCCCACCGCGTCGTCGACCACGAGCTCGCACTCGCGTGCGCCTTCGCGTTCGAACGTGACGCCCACCTCGAAGCGGCCGTCGGTGGCGACGGCCACGGGCTCGCCGTTCCACACCACGGAGACACCGCCGGGGTCGGCGATGCGCCCCGTCCAGCGCGCCGTGCGACTCGCCGTCGCCGCCGGCGGCGCCTCGGTCCACTCGATCGCCGGTGGGCCGTCGACGACCCGCACGCGCTGCACCACCTTGGTCTCACGTCCGGCCTGGTCGCGCGCCACCACCTCGACCGCCTGCTCGCCGGGCGGCAGCTCGACCTCGAGCTCGAAGCGGCCGTCGACTCCGACCGCCGCAGGCTCGCCGGCGACGCGGACTGTCGTCGGCGTCGCGTCGGTGACGATGCCGGCGAACGTCGTCCGACGGCCCACCCGTTCGCGCGTCGGCACCTCCACCACCACGACGGGCGCAGCCGTGTCCACGAGCACGGGGCGGATCGGCAGGTCGACGCCGAAGCCGGAGGCGTCCCGTGCCACCAGCTCGAGCCGCCACCTGCCGTCGTCGGGCGCCACGAGGTCGAACGCGAAGGTGTCCGCGACCACCGGGACCACCGCGGCCACGGCGACCTCGCGGTCCGGGATCGCGGCCGCCGGCGGTCCCACCGAGACCAGGACGGCGCGCACCTCCCTCACGATCGACGAGGTGGCCACGCCGGCCACCCGAACGGTCCTCGTCGCGAGCACCGCGTCGATCGCCGGTTGGCGGACCTGGACGGCATCCCGGAGGCGGCGCTGCAGCGCGTCCTCGAGCCGAGCGAGCAACGCCACGACCGCCGCGTCGCCCGGCGCCGCCTCCAGGGCCTGCAGCGCGGCCCCGCGCGCCGCCACCGGGTCGGTCTTCTCGAGGCTCGCCGCGGTCGCCAGCAGTTCGCGCGCCGGTTCCGCGCGGGTCGCAGCGGCGCCGTCGACGGGCACCGCTTCGTTCGATCCCGTCCGCTCCTGGCCGGCCGCGGCGAGGGTCGCCGCATCGACGGCGCCGCCGCCGTCCGCAGCCCGACCGAGGCCTGGACCCCACCACGCATAGGTGCCGCCCAGGCCGATGGCGAGCAGCCCGCCGACGAGGATCCCGGCGCGGGAGCGGCGCAGCCTGCCCTCGCCCATCGACACACGCGTCGGCCCCTCGTGCGCGCGCCCCGGCCACCGCAACGCCCAGGTGCGACCCAGGTCCTCGGTGATCTGCTTGCGGATCCGGGTCACCGTCGCTCGCGGCGGCGGCGTCGCCAACGCCGCCTTCGACGGGCTCGTGCCGCCCGCGGGATCGACCAGCAAGGTCTCGTCGTCGTCGAGCAGCGGCCGCAAGGCCTGCCACAGCTCGCGTGCGTCCGCGAACCGCTCCTCCGGTCTGCGCCGCGTGCAGCGGGCGACCAGCGCGCAGACCTCCGGTCGTACGTCGCGGCGCTCGACCGCGAGATCGGGGAAGTCGCGGTCGCGGATCTGCTCGGCGATGTCGAGCAGTTCGCCATCGTCGATCGCGCAGCGGCCCGCGAGCAGGAACCACAGCGTCGCGCCCAGCGCCCAGATGTCGGCGGCCGCCTTCACGTCCGTGGACCGCCACTGCTCCGGCGGCATGAAGCGCGGCGTGCCGATGATGCCGGACGGCAGCATCGCCTGGCTGTGGTCGCCGACGCCGCGACCCTTGGCCAGGCCGAGGTCGGCGAGCTTCACGGCGCCGTTGGCGGCCACGAGCACGTTGTCGGGCTTGATGTCGCGGTGCACGATGCCGACGTCGTGCGCCTGGCGCAGGCCACGCGTGACGCCGGCGACGATGGCGAGGGCCTCGGCCTCGCTGTGGCGACCCTTGCGCAGCACCCGCTCGCGGACCGTCTCGCCGTCCACGAACTCCATGATCAGGTAGTGGATGCCGTGCTTGTTGCGCACGTCGAGCACGTGCACGAGGTTGTCGTTCCGGATCCGGACCGCGAGCCGGGCCTCGCGCTGGAAACGCAGCACGAACTGCTGGTCGGCGGCGAGGTCCGGCCGCAGCACCTTCACCGCCACGTCGCAGCCCAGGTTCAGGTGCAGACCGCGGTAGACGCTCCCCATGCCGCCGGTGCCGACCTTCGCGTAGAGCACCACCGGATCGAGGACCTTGAAACCCTCGATCGTCGGCGCCCGCACCAGCAGCGGGTCCGCCTGCAGCAGGTGGGCTTGGCTGTTCATCGCGGAGCGGGCGTCGCAGCCTAGCGCGAAGGCGCAGGGCCAGCGATCGCCGCCACCGGCTTTCCCCGGAAGCAGGCCGGTCGAGTGACCACCAGGGTGCGCTTGACTCCCCATGCCACCGCACCCACCATCCTGCGCGCCCACGCGGCGCCCCACGGCACATGGTGAGCCACCCCCGATCCAGATTGCCCGGGCTGCTCGGCGCGATCCTGTGCGCCGCGGCCGCGAGCTGCATCCCCGCGACGATCGGCGTCGTCGCCGGCAGCGGCGGAGGCGGCGGTGCCGACGCGCCCCCGGAGCCTCCGGTGCTGACGGGGCTCGAACTGTCGCTCGGCACGCTGAGTCCCGCCTTCGACCCCCGCGTCACCAGCTACACCGCCGCAGTCGGCTTCCTGACCAGCCAGGTCCGCGTCACGGCCCGCGCCGACGCCGGGGCGACGATCGCCGTGCAGGGGGCAGCCGTGCCGAGCGGCACCCCGAGCCCGCCGCTCGACCTCGCCGAGGCGGCGAACGCGATCGCCGTCACGGTCACCGACGCCGGCGGCGGCAGCCAGCGCACCTACGAGATCGTCGTGACGCGCGCCGCACTGGCCACGTTGCAGCAGGATGGCGCACGCCTGAAGGCGCCGTTCCCCGGCGCCCTGGACATCTTCGGGGTCAGCGTGGCGATCGACGGCGACACCCTGGCCGTCGGCGTGCCCGGTGAAGACGGCGCCTCGAGCGGCACCGCCGGCGACCCGACGGTGCTCTCCGCGGCGACGGCCGACAGCGGCGCCGTCTTCGTGTTCAGGCGCACCGGCGTCGGCAGTCCCTGGCTGCTCGAGGCCTACCTGAAGGCGCACAACAACACGCCCGACCCGCCCGGCGCCGGCGATGGCTTCGGCTGGCGGGTCGCGCTGCGCGGCGACACGCTCGCGGTCGGCGCACCGAACGAGGACAGCGCCGGCACGGGCGTCGGCGGCAGCGGCCTCGACGACGATGCGGTCGATTCCGGCGCCGCCTACGTGTTCGTGCGCACCGGCACGACCTGGACGCAGCAGGCCTACCTCAAGGCGAGCAACACCGACCCTGGCGACCTGTTCGGCTACTCCGTCGCACTCGATGGCGACACGCTGGCCATCGGCGCCCCGGCGGAGGACAACCTCGACGGATCGCAGGACAACGGCCCGAGCGGGCTCGCCACCAACGCCGGCGCCGTCTACGTGTTCGTGCGCACCGGCACGACTTGGACGCAGCAGGCCTTCCTGAAGGGCGGTGGCGCCCTGGCCACGTCGCCCGACGATGCCTTCGGCGACAACGTGGCCCTGTCCGGGAACACGCTGGCGGTCAGCGCGCCGACCCAGGACGGCGGCACCACCGATTCGGGCGCCGTCTACGTGTTCGCCCGCACGGGCTCCGTGTGGCAGCAGCAGGCCGCGCTGAAGGCCGCCCATCCCGGCGTCAGCGATCTGTTCGGGATCGGCCTGGCGCTGGAGGGCGACGTGCTGGTGGTCGGCGCGCCGACCGAGGACAGCAGCGCCACGGGCGTCGGCGGCGATGCGGACGACGAAGGCGCCACCGATGCGGGCGCTGCCTACGTGTTCGTGCGCTCGGGATCGACGTGGAACCCGCAGGCCTACCTGAAGGCGACCAACACGCGGGCCAACGCCCAGTTCGGCTTCTCCCTGGCCCTGCGCGGCCAGCTGCTCGCGATCGGCGCGCCCGAAGAGGACGGCGGCTTCGCCGGCATAGCCGCGGCGGCGGATCTCGTCGCACAGGCGCCCGGCTCGCCCGCGAACCTCGGCGCCGCCTATCTGTTCACGCGCAGCGGCGGCACCTGGACGCCGCTCGCCTACGTCAAGGGCTCGCCCGCGGCCGACGGGCAGTTCGCCCGCAGCCTCGCGCTCGATGCGACGGGGTTGCTCGCCGGCGCACCGTTCGAAGGCTCGGTCGCCGGCCTCAGCGGCGCCGCCTACGTGTTCCGCTGACGCCCTCGCCCGGCCGGATCAGCGCGGCCGCGGGAGCGTCAGCGTCCACGCCTCGACGCCTTCGGCCGTGGGCCGCCGCACGGCGACCCGCACGTGGTCGGCTTCGCGGGGAATCGAGTAGCGCAGCGGCGGGGTCGTGGTCTGGCGGATGCCACCGACGATCCGCACCTCGACGCCTGCGGGAGCCTCGACCTCGAGGTAATCCCCCTGCCACGCCAGCGTGGCCAGCTGGTGCCGGTCGCCGAGCTTCACCGCCCGGGCGATGGCGACCGCGAGGCGGTCGAGGAACTGGTCGTAGAGGGCGTCCGTGCGCTGCGCGGCGTCGTCGGGCACCCAGAAGTACACGGGCGTGAAGGCGGCCAGCTTCCACCAGACGCTGGGCTGGCGTTCCGGCAGCGACAGCGCGAGGTCCGTGGCCGGCGCCATGGACTGCGTCGCCTCGGCGCCCACCCACGCCAGCCGGATCGTGGCGGCGACCGGCGCGCTGTAACTGCGGTCGCGCACGTCGGCCAGGCTCGTCATCGAGAACGGCCACAGGAACCCCCAGGCGAGGAACGAGCCGGCGAAGTTGCAGCGCTCCTGCCGCAGCGCCGGCCCCCACGCCAGTTCGACCTCCACCGCCAGGTCGTAGGGCGAGTCCGGCAAGGCGTGGTCGGTGGCGTCGATGCGCACCGCCGACAGGTTCAGGCCGGCGAGGCGGCGCACGAGTTCGGCGTTCCACGTCGCCAGTCGTGCGGGCGGCGGCGGCGGCAGCAGTTCGTTGCCGCCGGCGTCGGCGCCTGGGTCGACGGCCGAGAGCCGCACGGTGCGAACGGCGACGTGGAAGGGCGCCGGCGGCAGGTCGCGCAGGTGCCGGTCCCCGACCATGGCGAGGGGATCGGTGGTGGCGCAGGCGGTCAGGATGGTCAGCGCAGCCAGCCCTGCCCGCTGCCATCCCCCGGCGCGTCGGATCCGGAGCCTGCGGGCCGAGGCCGGGCGACCCGGTGCGGCGGACGACGGATGGCAGTGCAGCGGCGAACCCTGGCCCACGGCCGAACACGATCGCCCGGCGGCGCTCCCGGTGCAACGGGCAGCCGGCCCGGCGCGATCGCCGGTCGCTGCCTTCACGCTCCTCTCACCCTGCATCGCCGCCAGCACGCGGCGCGCGGCAGGTCCCCGGCCTGACGACGACGCTGCGCGCGATCTCGATGTCGTCGCGGTCGAGCACGATCGCGTCCGGCGGCGGCAGCGGCACGCAGCCGGCGGGCCGCAGGAGCAGGTGGCAGGTGGCAGGTGGCAGGTGGCAGGCAGCGCCCGCGCCAGAGCCTACTCCGGCGGGCTACCGGCGAAGGAGTGGCCATGCTCCTCCAGCGCCCGGCGCGCCGCGGCGAAACGCTCGGCGGCGACCAGCAGCCAGTCCGTGTCGTAGGTCGACAGCACGAACACCGGCACGCCCGCCGCGGCGAGCGCGCCGCACAGCGCCGCGAGCACGCCGATCGTTGTCATCGGCACGGTGCCGACGATGCCGAAGGCGATCCGGTCGCGCTCGTGGCGCACGCCGGTCGGCACGCGGTCCTGGGCGCAGACCACCGACAGTTCGGCCGGGGTGCGGGCGATGTGGACGAACGCGCCCCAGGCCCAGTCGGGTACCGGCGCGTCCGGCGCCAGCCGGGCGATCGCGAGGCGCTCGCCGTGGATCGCGAACTCGAAGCGGGGTGGCATGGACGACATCGCCTGGCACTCGCCGTTCAGGCGCTGCGGGTCTGCGCCGCGCTCTGGAGTTGCGGGAACCGCAGCCGGAACGTGGTGCCGCGCCCGACCTCGCTGTCGACCTGGACGAGGCCGTTGCTGCCGCGCACGAAGCGGTCGACGGCGGTGAGGCCGAGCCCGGTGCCCTGGCCGGGCGGCTTGGTGGTGAAGTACGGCTCGAAGATGCGCGCCCGCACCTCCGGCGGCATGCCGACTCCGGTGTCCTGCACCTCGAGCCAGACCTGGTGCCCGTCGGCGCCGCACCGCAGCGTGATCAGGCCTTCGCCCTCGATCGCCTGCCGCGCGTTGATGACCAGGTTCCACAGGGCGTGCACGAGACCGCGCGGGTTCAACAGCACCGGCGGCAGTCGTTCGGGGATCTCGGCCCGCAGCTGCACCGCCTGCGGCAGCACCGGCCGCGCCTGCGCCTCGAACTGGCGCAGGCAGGCCGCCACGTCGCACGCCTCGCTCGCTCCTTCGTCCGGATGGGCAAGCGACATCAGCTGGTCGAGCAGCGGACGGGCCTCGGCCAGCGCCGACTCGATCAGCTGCAGGCGCCGCCCGCGTTCGGCCTCGTCGCCCATCGCGCCGAGAGCAGCATGCCCCATCAGGACCTGGAACGAATTGCGCAGCTGGTGGCAGACCATGCCGGCCAGGTCGCCGATCGTCTCGACCCGCAGGGCATGCCGCAGCAGCTTCTCGCGGTGCCGCAGCGCCCGGCTCGACTCGACGTTCTTGCGCCGCTGCGCCTCCGCGGTCAGCAGCGCCATGCCGAGCAACCGGTTGGTGATCGCGCCGGCGAGCGCCGAGGCGAGCGTGATGGCGGCGAGGCTGGTCACATGGAGCCACAGCTCGGGCAGCACGGCCGCGGGCACGCCCTCGCCGGGACGGACCATGGCGCCGAGCAGGAGCACGGTGACGGCGACCAGGGTCCAGGTCAGGCCGGGGACCACGCCGAGGCCGACCGTGGCCAGCAGCGCCAGTACCGGGTGGAGGTAGGCCGCCGGGCTGAAGCCACCGCAGGGCAGGTTGGCCAGCATCGCCAGCGTGAACAGCGCCGCGAACAGCCACGAGGCCGCGCGCGGCAACGCGGCCGCACGCCAATGACGCCAGGCGACGAAGAAGATCGGGGCGGCCACCAGCGATGGCAGCGCGCCCGACCAGGGCAGGGCGGCCGTCCACAGGCCGCCGTCCACGAACAGGCAGGCCGTGCCGAAGACCGCGGTCGCGAGGGCCAGACCCAGGGACAGCCAGCCGACGATCGTCGACAGGCTGGAGACGAGCGGCAGCCGCGTGCTCGCCAGGAAGTCGAACAGCGACTCCGGCGACATCCGGATCGGGACTCGCACGCGGCGGGATTCTAGCCCCGACGCCGCAGCGGGGAAGCGCGCGCATGGGCTGCCGCTCGGTGAGCGGGACCGCAGCGACGCGGACTCAATCGGGCCGCAGTTCCGGCTCGGCAGGCTCGACCTTCACGTCGACCTCGCCACCGGTGAGCGGATGGCGGAACCCAAGTCGCCACGAGTGCAGCATCACGCGGCCGAAGCGTTCGCCGGCACGGGCGCGGAAGCCGTACTTGCGATCCCCGGCGAGCGGGCAGCCCAGGGCGGCGAGGTGGGCGCGGATCTGGTTGCGGCGCCCGGTCTCGAGCCGGCACAAGAGCAGCGTGCAGCGGCCGCGGCGGCCCAGGCTCTGGTAGTGCGTGACGGCCCGCTGCCCGCCGCGAGCCACGACCCGCACCACCCCGGCGGCGTCCTCCAGCAGGTTCGATTCGATGCACCCGGCCGGCGGCGACGGCGCCGCGGCGGCCAGCGCCAGGTACTCGCGCCGTACGGCATGGGCGCGGAACAGCGCCTCCATGCCGGCCCGGCCGGCGTCGGTGCGGGCCAGCACCAGCGCACCGGTGGTGTCCTCGTCGAGCCGGTGGACCGCCTGCACCCGCTCGCCGAGCTGATTCCCCACCAGGTCGAGCACGGTCGGGCCATGCCGGCCGGGCGCGGCGACCACGAGCACGCCGGCCGGCTTGTCGACGACCAGCAGGTGGTCGTCGCGGTGGAGCACCGGCACGGTCAGCATCACCGCAGTTCCCAGCGCACGCCGGCCCCCGGCTTGCGGAGCCGGGGGCGTGCGCTGTCGTCGCCGGGCACGCCGTCGATGCTGCGCAGGATGTCGTCGGCGACGCGCCCGTCGAGGTAGTAGCTGTGCTCGACCAGGCCGCGAACGATGCGCGAACAGTCGACCTGCTCGATCTTGTCGGGCAGCAGGCCGGCGCGCGATGCCCCGTAGCTGCCGAGCCGATCCGGGTTGCCCTTGGTGTAGTCCGACACGTGCAGGGCCACGTCGCCGGTGTTGTGGTAGACGCTGACCGAACGCGCCAGCTCGTGCAGGTCGCCCATCGGCTGGCCCGGTTCGAGCACGTTGCCGTCGACATCGGCGGCGCAGAGGAAGACGTGCTCGAACAGGCGCGGCAGCGACGTTCCGGGCGTGAACTCGCGCATGCGTTCGAGGGCGTTCTGCAGCACGTAGTTGCCCATCGAGTGGCAGAGCAGGTGCAGATCCTGCGGGCAGGCGGCGCCGCCGGCGCGGTCGGCGAGCGCGGCGAGATGGTCGCGCAGTTTCAGGAGCCCGCGCGCGAACGCATAGCCCGAGGCCTTGGCCTCGCTGCGGTCCGACTTGTAGGACACGAACGGCAGCGCGAGCCCGTCGGACGGCCAGGTGAACAGCACCACCGCGGTGCGCTGCTTCGGGTCGCCGATGCCGTCCCGGTTCTGCATCGCCTGCAGCGCCAGCGCCGAGGCCGCGGCGGCCTCCCACGACACGTTGAAGCCGTGCACGTAGACCAGCACGTCGGTGCGCCGCAGCATCTCGCGCTGCACGTCGGCGAACATCGCCCTGCTGCCGAAGCGCGCCGTCGCCTGGCCGACGTCGGCGCGGGCCGGGTCGATGCGCTCCGGATAGGCCTCGATGCGCGCGCGCTTCATCGCCTTCTGGATCACCGCGGCGAGGTCGTTGCCGCTGCCGCTGCCGTAGCCCGTGTCCTTGGCGAGGCAGCGGGCGAGATCCCGGTCGGGCACCTCGACCTGCAGCCAGCCGAAGCGCAGGTTCTCCATGCCGTCGGCGGAGAACGACCTGCCATAGCGGGTGGGATGCCAGCGATCGGCCCCTTCGTGGCGGCGATTGGTGGCGTAGTAGAGCCCGAGTTCGACCATGCCGGCAGCATGCCGGCTCGACCCGTCGGAA
>JAHBXX010000035.1 GCA_019636245.1 Planctomycetota bacterium
GGCGGACGGTTTTCGCGCCGAAGAGCAGTGAAAGGTCGAGGTCGGGCTGCTCTTTCATGGGGTCGCCGTGGAACGTGAGGAAGTCGAACTTGCGCCCGTACTCGGGGTGGACGTAAGTTCGGACGAATCGCGTCCATTGGCTCAGCTCGTCGTCGGGGGCATATGTGTATCTTCCGTTGCTAAATTTTTGGCCCTTACTGCGTTGGGTCACCCAAGTATTCACCGCGCAGCGTTTGAGGATGTCGTGGTGGAGGTGGGCGGCGACGGCGAAGGCGCCGCTGAGGAGGAAAAAGAAGACAAGACCGGTGCGCAGGGAGAACCGCAGGCGGTTTTCGGAATTTGGCTGCGGGTCGGTCATGGGTGGATGGTGAATGCGGTTAACGAAGCTGCACTTTCAAATCCGCCTCAGCAACTCCGTCTACCCCGCGCACGGTGGAAGAGAATATTTCAAACGCACCCTGGCGCCAAAGACACGAAACGCAGCCGTGTTTTCACCACGGTTGACGGAGCGGCGGAATGAGTTCATGCACTTCCGAGTTCGTGCTTGGTCGTTGCGCAACGAAGTCGAGAGTCGCCCCCGCTGCGACCTTCCCCTCGCGGAGCGAGGGGAAGATTTCCGTCTACTGCTCTAGCGGCCTAGTTTGTCGGCCAACTCTTTCGCGTCATAGACCTTGATTAACGCTTCTTTGATCGCTCGGGCGTCGACCGAGGTGGCTCGCGCCTGGGTGTCTTCGAAGGCGAAATCGAGGACTAGCGAAGGGAGATTGCCGTCGAAGATCAGGCCGACGAGTTCGCCCTTGGTGTTGACGACGGGGCTGCCGGAGTTGCCGCCGATGATGTCGGCGGTGCAGACGAAGTTGTAGGGCGTGTCGAGGTCCAGCTTGCCCTTCTTCTCCAGCCAGTGCTGCGGCAGGTCGTACGGATGCTGGTTGTCGAACGCGGCGTTGCGCTCGAACAGGCCGTTGAAGGTCGTCTTCGGCGGCACCATCGTCGTGCCGGCCTCGTAGCCCTTCACGGTGCCGAACGCGAGCCGCAGCGTGAAGGTCGCGTCCGGGTAGTTGGCGGTACCGTAGACGTCGAACCGCGCCTGGTTGATCACCGCCTTGGCCGCGGCGCAGACCTGCCCGCCGACGCGCTCGTGGTCCTGCATCAGGCGCTGCACGTTGACGCGCTCGCCGCCGTGCTTGGCCGCCAGCTTCTTGACCTCCGCGGCGATGAACTCGAACGCCTCCCCGACCTCGGGCTTGCCCGAACGCTCGATCAGCTCGGCGTCGCGCGCGCGGATGCGCTCCATGCGCTCGGCGTCGCGCAGGCCGCGCAGGTGGCCCTCGTAGGCCTTCAGCGAGTTGGCGATGCCGAAGTAGCGGTCGCGCAGGTCGAACGCCTTCTGCTCGCTCTCGGCCATCTGCTTCTGCAGCATGTCGCGCATGCGCGTCAGCTGGCGCACGATCGTCGGCACGTAGACGTCGCGGTGGAACTCCATCTCCGCGTGCGTCAGCGAGCGCTCGGTGCTGCCGGGATGGCCGGAGACGAACACCAGCTCGTCGGTCGCGGCGCCCTTCTCGTTCCACGGGAAGTAGAACTTCGACGAGTCGATCGGCTTGCCGTCCTCGTAGACGCGGAAGAAGGCGCAGTCGAGGCAGTAGCGCGGGTAGGTGAAGTTGTCGGGGTCGCCGCCGTAGAACGCGACCTGCTTCTCCGGCGCGAACACCACGCGCACGTCGTCGTAGACGTGGTAGACGTGGATGCGGAACTGGTTGCCGTCGTAGAGCTGCACCGGGTCGGCCTTGATGTGCTTGTCCTCGTCGGTCAGGGCCGCGCACATCGCCTCGAACGTCTCGCGCCACTCGTTGCCCTCCGGCGTCGAGTCGGCGGCCTTCGCGGCCAGGACCTCGGCGGTCACGTCCTTGATCTCGATCAGCTGGCGCAGGGTCAGGTCGGTGCCCTTGACCTCGCTGCCGTAGAGGCGGGCGCTGAAGCCGTCCTTGACCCAGTCCTTCTCCTTCGTCGAGACCTTCTGGATCGTCTCCAGCGCGACGTGGTGGTTGGTCATCACCAGCCCGTTCGCCGACACGAACGACCCCGAACCGCCGGTGTCGAAGCGCACCGAGCCGAGCCGCACGTGCTCGAGCCACTGCGCCGAGGGCTCGAAGTCGTACTTCTCCTTCAGCTTCTGCAGCGGCAGCCCGTCGAAGGGCCACATGCCCTCGTCGGGACGAGCGGCGGACGTGGGGAAGGCAGCGCCGAACAGCACGACGGCGGTCGCCACCTGGAGCAGCGGGATCGATTGCATGTTGTGTCCTGGTCGCCGTCGCCGGAGCACCGGCGATCGGGGGGCGACATGATAGGGAGCCGCGGCGCGCGGGCCAGGATCTGCCGCGATCCCGCACGCCGGGCGCGCGGCGGCGACTGCCGCCCGGCGGCAGGCCGCGCGGCGACCCGCACCCCTACCGGGACTCGGCCCAGTCGATCGTCGTGCTCTGCTCGCCGAACTGCAGCCGCACCTGGCGGCGGAACCGCCGCACGATCGCCGCGACCAGGCGGCGCGCGATGTGCATGCCGGTGGTGGGCACCAGCACGCGGTCGTCGCGCACCTCGACCCTCATCACCCGCTCCAGCGGGTGCTCCACCACCTCGGCGCGCTCGACGTTGCCGATCAGGCCGCGCACCTCGTTCCACCACGGCGGCAGCGCGCCGGTCAGCTCGAGCACGTGCGCCGGCACGCCGTCGCGGATGCGTTCGCACGCCGGGCAGGTGACGCGCGGCAGGTCGGGCAGCGGATCGTCCCAACGCCAGCGGCCCTGCCACTCGGTGGCGCCGCACTTCTGGCACACCGCCGGATAGAGCTTGCCGACCGGGCGGTAGGGATCGACCCAGTCACGAGCGGCGCGACGGGCGCGCGCGAAGGCCAGGCCGCGGGAAGACTGCGGGTGTCGCATGGGGAACCTCCAGACCGGCATCGAACCAGAAACCGGCCGGCGGCGCATGCGGCCTAGGGCCGCCGCCGCCTACGCCCTCGTCCGGGCCGGCGGCCGGCCGGCACGGGCAGCCCCCGGCCGAAAGCCGCCCCTGCGCTGGCACCCCCCGGGGGCGCACCTACGATCGCCGCCGTGCACCCCCCGCTGCTGCTGCCGCCGCGCGCCGACGACGGCGCCGAGACGTTCGCCGAGTACAGGGCCCGCGGCGGCTACGACGGCCTGCTGCGGCTGCTGCGCGACGGCACGCCCGAGCGGCTGCGGGCCGAGATCGCCGCCGCCGGCCTGCGCGGCCGCGGCGGCGCCGCGTTCCCGACCGCCCGCAAGTGGGAGCTGGCGGCGCTGGCGGCGCGCGACACCAAGTACGTGGTCGGCAACGGCGGCGAGCACGAGCCGGGCAGCAGCAAGGACCGCCACCTGGTGGCCAGGCACCCGCACGCGGTGCTCGAGGGGTTGATGCTGGCCGGCATCGTCACCGGCGCGACCAAGGGCTGGCTCTACCTGATCGAGGACATGGTGGAGCCGCGGCGCAGCGCCGAGCAGGCGCTGCGCGAGCTCGACGAGCAGGGCCTGATGCACATGCCGATCGCGATCCACCTCGGGCCGCCGACCTACGTCGCCGGCGAGGAGACCGCGGCGCTGGCGGCGATCGAGGGGCAACCGGCGAAGCCGCGCAGGAAGCCGCCTTTCCCCGGCGAGCAGGGCCTGTTCGAGCGGCCGACCACGGTCAACAACGTCGAGACGCTGGCGCACGTGGCCTGGATCGCGCGGCACGGCGCGGCGGCGTTCGCGGCGATCGGCACCGCCGAGAGCAAGGGCACGCTGCTGTTCACCCTCGGCGACGAGGTGCAGAGGCCCGGCGTCTACGAACTGCCGTTCGGCGCCACCTACCGCGAACTGATCGAACGCTGCGGTGGCGGGCTGCGCAACGGCCGCGCGGTGCGCGCCGTGCTGCCGGCGATGTCGTGCGCCTTCCTGCCGGCTGCGCACCTCGACGTGCCGATCGCCTACGAGACGCTGCGGCCGCTCGGCACCTCGCCCGGCTGCGGCGGCGTGCGCATCGTCGACGACGCGACCGACGTCGTGGCGCTGACGCTCGGCATCGCCGAGTTCTTCATGCGCGAGCAGTGCGGGCAGTGCCCGCCGTGCCGCATGGAGACGAACCAGTTCGTGCACGTGCTGAAGGCGGTGCAGCAGGGCAAGGGCCCCGGCTACCAGGACAAGCTGCAGAAGCTGGCCGAGTTCGCGCGCAAGAAGGGGTTCTGTTCGCTGATCGAGATGGCGGCGGCGCCGGTGCTGAGCGCCGTGCAGTGCTTCGCCGACGACTTCGCGCGCGCGGCCGGGCCCGGCGCGCCGGCCGGATCCTGACGTGCCGCGCTACTACGTCGCCTGCACGCTCGGTCTCGAGGCGGTGCTCGCCACCGAGCTGCGGGCGCTCGGCGCCGCCGAGGTCGAGCTGCGCCGCGGCGCCTGCACCTTCGCCGGCGAGCCGGCCGTGGCCTACCGCGCCTGCCTGTGGCTGCGCTCGGCGATCCGGGTGCAGGAGGAACTGGCGCGCGGCCGCGTCGCCGACCGCGACGACCTCTACGCGCTGGCCGGCACCGTCGACTGGTCGCGCTCGATCACGCACCTGCAGACGCTGGCGATCGACGGGTCGGTCAGGGACAGCTTCGCCAACGACACGCGCTACCCGGTGCTGGTGGTCAAGGACGCGATCTGCGACCAGTTCCGCGCCGCCACGGGCAAGCGCCCCGACGTCGCCCGCGAACGACCCGACCTGCCGCTGAAGCTCGTGCTGCAGGGCCAGGAGGCGATCCTCTACCGCGAACTCGGCGGCGAGCCGCTGCACAAGCGCGGCTACCGCGAACTGCAGCACAAGAGCCCGCTGAACGAGGCCACCGCCGCCGGCCTGCTGCTGCTGACCGACTGGGACCGCCGCTCGCCGGTGTGCGATCCGATGTGCGGCTCGGCGACGTTCCTGGTCGAGGCGGCGTGGCTGGCGACCGACCGCGCGCCCGGCCTCGGCCGCAGCTTCGCGTTCGAGCGCTGGCGCGATGCCGACCTCGACGCCTGGCGGGCGATCTACGACGAGGCCGAGGCGCGCGCCGCGGCGGCGGCCGACCGCCTGCCGCGGCTGTGCGGCAACGACCGCCATCCGGGCGCCATCGCCATCGCGCAACAGGCGATCGCCGCCGCGGGCCTCGGCGGCAAGGTGCAGCTGACGCAGGGCTGCGCGCGCGACTACGCGCCGCCGTTCCCGCCGGCGCTGGTGGTGTGCAATCCGCCCTACGGCGAACGCCTGCAGGCCGAGCCGCAGGCGCTCGCCGACAGCTGGCGGGCGCTCGGCCACTTCCTGCACGAGCGCTGCGCCGGCGCCTCCGCCTACGTGTTGTGCGGCAACCCGGAGCTGACGCGGCATCTCGGCCTGCGCGCCAGCCAGAAGTTCCCGGTGCGCAACGGACCGATCGAGTGCCGCTGGCTGCGCTACGAGATCGCGAACTGAGGGCGCCGGCAGCCTCAGCGCAGGCTCGCGAAGAACTCGCGGAGTGCCGTGCGGCGAACCCGCTCCGCCTCGGCGATCCGGTCCCGACAGGCGAACACATCCGGGGCAGACGCGCGGGTGAAGAAGACGATGGTCTTGCGAGGGATCCCGTCGGGCTCGACCGTGCCACACACGGAGTAACCCCAGTCCTGCATCGGCTTGCCCAGGCGGCCGGCCAACGCATCCATCATCTCCTGCTGGTCCCGTTGGTCCCGATCGGCACGCTCCCGGTGCTGGCGCAGGAGTCCTTCGGGGTCCGACGGGAGCACCGGTGGCTGCTGTCGCGTCAGGTAGTCGCCCACTTCGACCGCACGAACCAGCGCGGCGCGGGTGAGCCGGCGGTTTTCGAGCCGCAGCCCGCGCTCCTGCTCGTCGAAGGGCCGCAACAGCGCCTGCAGCGCGTCGAACTGAACGGCATCCAGCTGCTTCTGCAGCGGATTCACGTCTCGGTTGCGGACTTCGAACTCTGCAGTCCGCTCGCCGACCGCAGGCCCGGAGGCGTCGGGCAGGCCACGCTGCACGAACTCCACCAGGTGCGCTTGGTAGGTCAACGTGGGCGCCGATGCCGTCGCCGCGACTGGCTCGCCTGGCACCTCCTCGCGTCGCGACACCTCGGTACTCGGCTTGGCCGGGGGCGTCGGCGAATCGACACCGCCAGGATCAACGGCCTCGGTTTGCGATGCTCGGGCGACATGGCCAGGGGAACTGTCCTTCCAGGGAGTACGCACCCACCACCACGCCGCGAACAGCGCGACACCGCAACTCAGCAGACAAGCCCACCGCATGTTCACCACGCGCTAGCAACCGACACAGAGCAACGTCGCCTTGGCCAAGGACAGCCACACCCCGCAGCCCTGTCAAGGCGGACTCCTCCGACGCGTGCCCGGCTCCCCTCGGCGATCCGTCGACACGGCCTACGGCCCTGCGCGCCGCCCGCCGCGGATCCTCACCGTTCGAGATCGCGGCAGCGCCGCCCCAGCCAGAAGCCCAGCCCGCCCCAGACGACGACGAACGGCAGCACCCCCGCGGCCACGGCCGCGGCGCCGACCTGCAGCCGCAACAGCAGGTCGTTGGCCGCGGCGCCGAGCAGATCCCCCAAGCGCAGCACCGCGGTGTCGACGAACGCCTTCGACTTGTACTTCGCCTCGATCCCGAGCGGCGTGAACAGCACGTCCCGCGCCGGCTTGTCGAACGCGAACTGCAGCGTGCGGCGCGCCACCTCGAACGCCGCCATCACCGCGACCGCCGGCAGCACCGCGGCCAGCGACAGCCCCAGCAGCGTCACCGCCGGCATCACGCACAGCACCACCGCGAGGCCGAGCCGCAGCAGCGCCGAGCGCGTGACCCAGACCTGGATGCCCAGCGCCAGGACGTTCTGGCCCAGGTTGATCGCCGAGAACAGCGCCCGCCGGTCGGCCGGCGAGCCGATCTGCGCCGCCGCCAGGTCGTTCAGCGCGTAGTAGAACGCCGTCGCCGCGACCGCCGCCAGCAGCACGAAGGCGGCGATGCCGAGCAGGTACGGCGACCGCACCAGCAGCCGCAGGCCCTCGAACACACCGGCCGACGCGACGCGCTGGCGGTGGCGTTCGCCGCCGCCGACCATGGCCAGGCACGCGCGCAGCGAGCCGCGGTGGCACAGCACGCCCAGCTCGAGCACCGCGGCCGCGACCAGCATCACCCAGCCGCGCGCCAGTTCCGCCGACACCAGCGCCAGCGCCGAGGCGACGATCGCGCCCAGCGTGCCGCCGACGGCGACGAAGCCGAACAGGCGTTTGCCCTGCTGCGTGGTGAAGTAGTCGACCGCGTGCACCCAGACGAGCGCGACGCCGCAGACCACGAACGCGGTCACCCACGAGTAGAAGAACGCGGCGACCAGGCGCTCGGGGTCGGTCCAGGCGAACGGCCCCGGATGCAGCGGCGGCAACCACAACGACACGACCGCGAGGACGACGAAGCTGAGCGCGAACGCGTGCAGCACGGCGGGCAGGAAGCGGCTGGTCGGCAGCCGGTTCGCCAGCAGCATGTAGATCGGGTTCAGCACCGTGATCAGCGCGAACGTCTGCACGAACAGCACCAGCAGGTGCTCCTTGCCGAACGCGGTGCCGATCTCCTCGCGCAGCGGCCGCAGCAGGTAGTAGGCGCACAGCACGCAGAAGAAGAACGCCGCCGTCCAGATCGCCGCCGAACGTTCGCCGGGCGTCGCGTCGTGCAGCCGCAGCAGCCGCAGCAGGTGGTGCTTCACGGGAGCGTCCTACGCACCGCGCCGGCACGTCGCGAACGCGGCGGCACTCATTCCCGCCGCCGACCGCGCACGCGGTCGAGGAACGCCCGCTCGGCGGGCTTGAGCCGCCGGCCCGGCAGCCGCCACAGCCGCAGCCGCGCCACCTCCTCGAGCAGCGTCGCGATCCACTGCTCGCGCTCGCCGAGGATCTTCGGCAGGTTGCGGTGCTCCCCCCAGCGCGCGTCGAGTTCACCGGCATGGGCGCGCACGGCGTCGCGCAGCGCCAGCAGCAGGTCGAGCAGCACGTCGTCGCGGCCGGCGCCGCGGCGCGCGGCGAGCTTCGGCAGCAGCTCGCGCACCTGCGCCGGCGCGGCCGACTGGAACCACGGCGACCGCACCAGTTCGGCCGCGAAGCGGTCGCCGAAGTGGCGCGCCAGCACCAGCAGGCGGTTGCGTTCGCCGAGTTCGTCCTTCCAGGTCGGCGCCTTCCGGATCGAGCCGTGGCCGACGTGCTCGCAGACCGCGGCCGGCACGTACAGTGAGTGCCAGCCGGCCGCGCCGAGCCGCAGCGCCAGGTCGACGTCCTCGTAGTACATGTGGAAGTCCTCGTCCTGGCCGCCGACCTGCCGCCACGCGGCGGTGCGGAACAGCGCGCAGCAGCCGGAGACGCCGAGCACGCGCTCGGGCGGGCCGCCCGGCCCGGGATCGGGGGCGCCCTGGTCGCGGTCGAACCAGTAGAGGTCGTCGCGCTGGGCGATGCCGGTCGTGCAGAGGCGGCCGTCGGGATAGACGATCTTGGGCGCCGCCGCGCCGGCGCGCGGCTCGGCATCGAGCGCGGCGACCAGCCGGCCGAGGCAGCCCGGCCGCAGCGTCGCGTCGGTGTTCAGCAGCAGCGCGTAGTCGCCGGCGGCGCGCGCGACGCCGAGGTTGTTGGCGGCGGTGTAGTCGTTGCGCTCGTGCTGCACGAACTCGACCGCGGGGAACTCGCGCCGCACGAACTCCTGCGAACCGTCGGTCGAGCCGTTGTCGACGAGGATCGTGTGCAGCGGCGCCTCGGCGGCGGCGGCCGCGACCGCGCGCAGGCAGGCGCCCAGGAACTCGCGGCCGTTCCAGTTGACGACGACGACGGTGACGCGGGGCGCGGTCATCGCGCGGCGGTTCCGGTGTCGGCGCAGGCGGGCATGGCGGCTCGGCCGACATTCCTACGCGCCGCCGCGCGCGGCCGCCAGGACTTGTCGGCCGCGGCGCCGCTGGCGCCGCGCCGCCACCCCCCTATCGTGCGCGCCCTGCATGCCCCCACCCGCCGGCCGGCGCTTCGTCCCGCACCTGCTGCTCGTCGCGATGATCGCGATCTGGGGCGCCAGCTACGCGGTCGTCAAGGTCGCGCTGGCGGCGCTGCCGCCGTTCCTGGTCGTGGCGCTGCGCTTCTGGCTCGCGGTGCTGTGCCTGCTGCCGTTCGTCGGTCGCGGCCTCATGGCCGACCTGCGCCGCACACGCGGCCCCGGCCTCCTGGCCGGGGCGGCGCTCGTCTGCGGCTACCTGCTGCAGACCATCGGCATGAACGAGACCTCGGCATCGATGGGCGGCTTCCTGTCGGGGCTGATCGTGCTGCTGACGGGCGTCGGCGGGTTCGTGTTCTTCCGGGCCCGGTTCGGCGCCCTGTCGGTGTTCGGCTTCCTGCTGGGTCTCGCCGGCATCGTGCTGCTGTGCTGGCCGGGCGGCGCCGACGCCGACGGCCCCCGGGACACTGCGCGCGGCATCGCGCTGCAGATCGGCTCGTCGACGAGCTACGCCGCGCACATCCTGCTGCTGTCGCGCTTCGGGCGCGACGCGCCGCCCCTCGCCCTGTGCCTGTGGCAGCTGCTGGTCGTGGCCGTCGCCAGCACGCTGGCGGCCGGCCTCGCCGGCGACCTCGCCGCCGGGCGGCTGGCCGGCATCGACTGGGACGGCGGGCTCGTGGCCGCGGTCGCCTACCTCGGCGTGCTGGCGACCGCGCTGGGCATCGCCGTGCAGGGCAAGGTGCAGCACCGCATCCCGCCGGTGCACGTCGCGCTGCTGTTCACGCTGCAGCCGTTGTTCGCGGCGCTGGTGGCCTGGGCGGCGCTCGGCGACCGCATGGGCGGCATGCAGCTCGCCGGCGGCGGCGCGATCGTGCTCGGCGTGCTGGTGACGAGCCTCGACCGGCGGTGAACGGCGCCCCGGCCGCGAGGCCGGGGCGTCAGGGCAGTTCCCCGACCAGCCGCGGATCCTCGCCGTCGGCGGCGTAGTCGCCGAGCTGGAACACCAGGTCGCGGTAGTTGCGCACGTCGAGCACCGCCAGCGACTGCACCGCCCGCAGCGCCTGCAGGTCGCGCTGCAGCGCCGCGCCCTGGCGGTAGGCGTCGCGCAGCCCGGCGATCGCGGTCGCGGCCGGCGAGGCGCCGGCCGGCAGGCGGGCCCAGGCGTCGAGCAGGCGCCGCGTGGCGCCCCGGTCCTCGGCGTAGGCCCGCCGCAGCGCCCATCGCGCCGCGCGCGGCAGCCCCTGGCCGTGGCGCTCGAGCCAGCAGTCGACCGGATGGCGCCCGAACAGGTCGGCGCCGGCCGCCGCCAGGCGGGGGCCGAGCCGGCCCGCGGCCGCCGGCCGCAGCAGCGCCGGCAGCACCTCGAGCCGCCAGCGCTCCGCCGCCAGCAGCGTGCGCACCCCGTCCTTGTCGGCGATCCAGGCGGCCGTGACCGCCAGTTCGCCGGCAAGGCGCGCGTCGTCGTCGTCGCCCGGGGCGCCGAGTTCGGGCAACCAGGCCAGCGCCGCGTGCAGTTCCGCCACCTGCTGGCGCACCGCCGCCGCCCGCTCGCGCAGCGCCGCCGCCGACCGCTCGCGCAGGTGCAGGAAGGCGATGTCGCGCTCGACCTCGGGCAGGTCGGCGAACGGCTCGGCCAGCGACCAGCCCGGCGGCGCACCGGCGTAGACCGGGTCGAGCGCCAGCCGCATGCGGATCGCCTCGCGCAGCCCCGGCGCCTTCATGCGGTGGATCTTGCGCAGCGCCACCGCGAACGGCGCCGCACCGATCTCGCGGCGCTGCATCGCCAGTTCGGGATCGATCACCTCGCGCACGATCTGGCGCACCCGCTGCACCAGCCACCCGGCGGTGCGCAGCAGGCGCCACAGCAGCAGCAGCGGCGCCAGCAGCACGCGGCCGTTCGACAGCCGACGGCGGTGGAAGCGCAGCGGGTTGAAGCTGCGTTCGTGGCGCGGCAGGTGCTCGACCGGGCGCGTGCCGAAGATCTCGCGCACCATCGTGCGCCGGTCGGCCCGCAGCACGTCGAGCACCTCGTCGCCGAACACGGCGGCGATGTACTGGTCGCGCTGCGGCTCGGCGCCGACGAAGTCGAGCGCCGTGAACTCGGTGGTCGCGTAGCGCGCCGGCCGCCGCGCTCGACCGGGCTGGCCGGCCGTGCGGCCGCCGCGCGGGTCGCGGCGCCGTTCCAGCCAGGCCTGCATCGCCGCGAGCTGCGCCGGCATGGCCGTGGCGCGCGCCGCCAGCGGCACGCAGAACTGGTTGTAGCCGGCGATGCGCTTGGCCGACTCGACGGCGACGCTCTCGGTGATGAAGCGGAACCACAAGTACGGCCCGCTGAGCAGCGTGCCGTCGTCGAGCCGCAGCCGGCGCAGGCGGCGCCGTTCGCGCCCGTCGCAGGCGAGGAAGTCCTGCCGCAGGTTCTCGAGCGAGTGGTTCGCCAGCAGCTGCTCGGTGGTCTTGACGTCGGTCTCGTGCAGCGGCGCGCCGTCGAGGAAGTGCAGGTAGAGCAGCACGACCCGGTTCGCCGCCAGCCGCAGCGGCAGCGGCAGGCTCGCGTCGGCGACCGGCACGCCGGTGCGGGCGCTGCGCAGCTGTTCGCGCAGCGCGCGCTCGGCCGCCGCCGCGCCGTCGGCGCCGAACACGCGCCTGGCCAGGAAGGCGAGGTCCTCCGCCTCGTAGCGCGGCTTGATGCGCTCGAGCTGGGAGATGAAGTGCGCCTCGCTGGTGAGCCGGTAGGTCTCGGCGGCCTGGCCGGCGAGGCGCTTCAGCCAGTGACCGACGGCCAGGAACACGAGGCACACGCCGCCGAGCAGCACCAGCGGCAGGCCGACGATGCGCGACAGGCAGTTGTCGGCCCAGAACAGCCGCAGCACCGAGAACAGGCCGCCGAACAGCAGGAGCCGCACCGCCGGCCGCTGGCTCGCCTTGACCATCGCGCTGGCGACGCGGTCGAGGATCTGGGGGCCGGTGACGATGCCGTGCAGGTCGGCCAGGAACAGCAGGCGCCCGTGCCACGCCTCGAGCCACTCGGCGATCCGGCGGCCGAGCTGCACGATGCGCTCCTCGGGGGACGGCGGCAGCGGATGCACCGCCAGCCGGCGCACGATCGGCAGCCAGCGCACCGGCACCGCCGACAGCACGCGCAGCACGCGATCGAGCGAGGCTAGGTCGGTCGGCCGCAGCCAGCGGCGCACGTCCTGCGGCCGCAGCGCCCACAGGAACTCGATCGCCACGTCGATCGGCACCTCGCGCGCCGCCGCCGCCGGCGGCCGCAGCGAACCGATGCACGGCCGCAGCGCGGCCAGCGCCGCAGCGAGCGCGTCGAGCCGCCCGCGCACCGCCGCGGCCCGCTCCGCCGCCGGCAGCAGCGCCAGCAGGTCGTGCTCGCGCTGCAGGGCGGCGAACGACAGGTCGCGCCGGTCCTCCCCGGGCGCCTTGCGCGGCACCCCGGCCCGCGCCGGGGCGAACACGAACTCGCGGTCGAGCAGTTGCGCGAAGCGGGCCGCGAGGCCGTCCAGCCCGCGCACCAGGAACAGCAGCAGCCGCGCCGAGCGCAGCAGCGGCCGCAACGCCTGCACGTAGCGCGCCGCCCAGGTCACCCGCAGCAGCCGCAGCACCCGCAGCGCGACGAGGTTGCCGGCCAGTCCCGGCGCCGCGCTGCCCGGCAGCAGGAACAGCACCGAGGGGATCGCCGGCAGCAGGTCGGTGACGGCGTTGCGCAGGAACCAGGAGCCGCGCCGCGGATGCAGCGCCAGCTCGAACAGGAAGTCGGCGACGAAGAACAGGCACGCGGCGGCGTCGATCCCGTGCAGCAGCAGGGCCTGGCCGGGCGACAGGTCCACGGTCGCCTCGACCAGGAGCGTCGCCAGCACGACCAGCAGCAGCACGAAGTTCGTGGTCTCGATCGCGGCGAGGCCGCGTGCGCCGACGATGGCCTCCAGCCGGCGCGCCAGTTCGCGGTCGTCGGCGGCGCGGGCTAGGCGGCGGCCGAGGCGCTGGCAGACCGGCGAGCCGACCTGCGCGCCGACCCGGCCGGCGACGTCGCTGGCGCTGCGCAGGAGGCGCACCTGGTGGTCGATCGCCACCTCGTCGATCGCGGTCGACAGCAGCGCGAAGCGCTCGGACGCCTCCTGGTCGAGCGCTTCGCCGCCCGTGGTGCGCGGCACCGCCGCCGCGATCGCCTGGTCGCACTGCAGCACCAGCTCCGGCGCCGCGAGCGCCGCCGCCGCGGCCCGCGCCTCGGCGAGGTCGAACAGCACCGCCGGCTCGCCGTCGCCTGCCGCCGCGAGGTCGCGCACGCGCTGCGCGAGCGCCGTGCGCCGCAGCGCGGCCAGCGCCGCCGCCGCGCCGGGTTCCCGCACCTCGGGTTGCGCGCGCAGCCAGCGCAGTTCGGCGTCGACCAGCTCGTGCGCGAGCGGTCCGTCGCCGGCCAGGGCCCGGCGCGCCTCGGCCAGCGCCGGCAGCAGCGCCGCCGGGGGCGACGCCGCGTCGTGCAGCAGGCTGCGCAGGCGGGCGGACTCGTGGCTGCCGGTCACGACGGGCGGCGCATCATAGGCGCGCGCCGGGGACCGTCACCAGGCAAGCGCGCGCCTCACCACGGGCGCCGGTAGTCGACCAGGCCGGGGGGCTCCTCGCCGAGGTAGTGCAGCGTCAGCCGGCGCGTCAGGCCGCGGCCGATGTCGACCTCGGTCTCGATGTGCGTCACCATGCCCGTCGCCTCGTCGCAGGCGAGCCACGCCGACCGCAGCCGGTCGGTCGCCGTCGGCCGGCGCACGGCCTCGATGCGCAGCTGCGAGCCCCCGGGCGTGCGTTCGCGGCCGGCAACGCGCAGGTCGAGATCCTGCGGCAGCCGGCGCACCAGGCCGTGCACGTCGAGGTAGCCGAGGTCGAGCAGGTCGCCGAGGCCCTGCAGCAGCCGTTCGTGGTCGGCCAGCGGCCCGGCGCGCCGGAAGGCGCCGTTCGCCGGCAGCAGCCAGAGTTCCTGGCCGTCGCAACCGATGCGGAACTCGCCGAGCGGCACGCCGCCGAAGGCGAGCTTGCCGTCGATGCGGAAGCGCGTGCCCGGTCGCGTCACCAGCAGCAGCTCGTTGCGCAGTTCCTTGCCGCTGGCCGTGGTCGCCGCCAGCTCGACCCGGAAGCGCCGGTCGACGTCGCGCCCCAGTTCGGCCACGGCCCGGTCCATCGCCGCCTCGGCGGTGGGCAGGCGGGCGGGCAGCGCCAGCCAGACGCCGAGGCTGGCGAACACCGTCGCCGCGGCGGCGACCAGCCACCAGCGGCGCGGCGCCCTGGCGCCGTCGATGCGGCCGAGGATCGCGGCGATCCGGCCCTCGCGCGCGGCGGCGTCGGCGGTGTGCAGCGCCCGCAGCAGCCCGTGCAGCAGCCGCTGCTCGGCGAGCCACGGCCGCGCCGCGTCGGGCAACGACGCCGGCGCCGGGCCGTCGGCCAGCGTGTCGTCGAGGTCGTGCCAGCTCGGGTCCTCGGGCTCGATCGGCGGCAGGCGACGCGGCGTCATGCGAACTCCTCGGCGGGCAGCTTGTTGGCGAGGCAGCGGCCGAGCACCGCGCGGCCGCGCTGCAGGTGCTTCTTCACCGCTTCGAAACCGATGCCGAGCCGGGCCGCGATCTCCTTGCAGTGCAGGCCGTGCTCGTAGTGCAGGCGGATCGACTCGCGCTGCGGCCCGCTGAGGCGGTCGAGGCAGTCGCGCAGCGCGTCGAGCTTCTGGTCGAAGCTGTCGCCCTGCAATCGGGCGAAGTCGCGGAAGCCGTCGTCGAGGTGGCCGAGCATCTGCTCGTCGCAGAAGTGCACGCGACGCCGACCGAGCTTGCGCCGGTGGTTCAGGATCAGCTTGGCGGCGATGCCGCGCACCCACGGGCCGAACGGCAGCCGGCGGTCGTAGCGGTCGAGGATGCGCCAGGCGACCAGGAACGTCTCCTGCAGCAGGTCCTCGGCGGCGACGTTGTCGCGCAACGAGGCGAGCAGGAACGCGCGCACCGAGTCGATGTGCTCGCGGGTCAGGATCTCGAACAGGTCGCGGCCGTCCACGGCCGGGCGATTGTCGGCGGCGCCGCCGGCCGGGACATCGAAATCGCGCCGGCCGGGGCCCCCGGGCACGATTCCGCCGATGCGAACGGCCGCCTACGTGTACACCGGCTGGCACCCGATCCCGGAGCGGGACGCCGCCTTCCACCCGGGCTTCACCGAGTGGGAGCTGGTGCGCGCCTGCCGGCCGCGCTTCCCCGGCCACGCCCAGCCGAAGGTGCCGCGGCTCGGCGAGTACGACGACCGCGATCCGGCCGAGGTCGGGCGGCGGCTGGCGCTGGCCGCGGCGCACGGCGTCGACGCGCTGGTGTTCGGGGTGTTCTGGTGCCGCGGCCAGCGGGTGTTCGAGGCCGGACTCGACCGCGGGTTCCTCGGCGGCCCGATCGGGGCGACGATGCCGTTTGCGTGCATGTGGGCCAACCGCCTGCCGAGGCGGGTGCTGCCGGTGGTCAGGGCCGACACGCCGGTGCTCGACCCCGCCCGCCGGGTGCCGACCGACGTCGATGACTTCGTCGCGCTGGTGGCGATGCTGGCGACGCGCTACTTCGCGCGGCCGAACTACGTCACGGTCGGCGGCCGCAGCTACCTGTCGATCTTCGATTCGACGTTCTTCGTGCGCGGGCTCGGGATCGAGGGCGCGCGCACGGCGATCGCCGCCGCCCGCGGCTGGCTGCGCGAGCACGGTCACCGCGACCTGCACCTCGCCGCGATCGAACCGAACGCGGCGGTGCTGCCGCTGGTGCGCGCGATCGGCTTCGACAGCGTCACCCACTACGTGCTGCTGCCCGATTGGAAGGGGCCGTTCCAGCAGGACTACCGCGACTGCGCGGCGCGGCGCGCGGCGCAGTGGCGCCACTTCGGCGAGGCCTCGGGGCTGCCCTACATGCCCGCGGTGGCGACCGGCTGGGATGCCTCGCCGCGCGGCGCCGACTTCGGCCCGCGGCGGCCGCACAAGTACCCGTGGTCGCCGGTGGTCACCGGGGAGCACCCGGAGCACTTCGCGGCGGCGCTGGCGCGCGCGCGGGCGTTCCGGTCGGCGGCCGCGGTCGACGACCCGCTGGTGCTGGTGGCGTCGTGGAACGAGTGGAGCGAAGGCCACTACCTGGAGCCCGACCAGCGCTTCGGCATGGGCTGGCTCGAGGCGGTGCGGTCGGCCCGCGGTTGAGGCCCCCGGGCGGCAGCGCCCCCCCGACTGGCCGCGGGTGGGACGTGCTCACTGGCCGATCAGCAGCTCGACGCCGTTGCTGTGCACGAGCCAGCCCGGCGCCGCGACGTCGAGCACGACGCACTGCGCATACAGCGTCGTGCCGGCCATGCCCGGCGGCAGCGGCAGGTTCGTGTCCGCCGCGCCGACGCCCGGTTGCCCGGCGGCGCCGCCGAGCAGCAGCACGAAGTCGACGTCGATCGAGGCGATGTAGGCGGTCACGCCGGGCAGCACGTCCGGCACGTTCGCCGGCTGCGTGCTGAAGAACAGGGCGCCGACCGTGCCACCGAGCGCGCGGTTGGCGCGCATGGTCAGCGTCTGCGCCGTGCGGATCGGACCGACCGCCGCCAGCAGCGGGCGGCGGCCGTCGAGACCGAGCCCGCCGACGCCGTACTGGCGGCGGGAGCCGGCCACGCTGGGCGGCACGGCGAGGTTGAGCAAGGTCCTGCCGCCGACGAGGTCGAGGTCGCCATCCTGGTCGGCGTCGGCGAGGCCGGTCGGCCCGCTGAAGGCGTAGGCGACCGGCGCTGCGTAGGCGAGCACGCCCGGCAGCCGCCGAAAGACGTGCACCAGCGGCGAGGCCACCACGACGAGGTCCGTGCGGCCGTCGCCGTCGAGGTCGCCAGCGGCGACGCGCCCGTGCTCCGGCAGCTGGAGCACCTGCGTGAACACGCCGCCGTTGTTGGCGAACACCAGGGTCCGCGTCTGGCTGGTGGCGGTGCGCTCGCGGCAGGCGACGTCGAGGTCGCCGTCGTCGTCGAGGTCGACCAGCACGGCCGACTGCAGCTCGACGGTGCTGCCCTGGGCGGGCGCCAGCACGACGACCGTGAAGGCGAGCGGCGCCGTGCGCAGGAGGACCGCGGTCGCGGTCGGCCCCGACGTGTTCACGGCCAGGAAGTCGGTGTCGCCGTCGCCGTCGACGTCGCCCTTCGCGATCGGGCGGAAGCCCTGCAGGGCGAGCGGCACGAACGTGAACTGCCCGGTGCCATCGTTGAGCCAGGCGCCCTGGTTGTCGAGCACGTCGGGGTCGCCGTCACCGTCCAGGTCGTCGACGAGGCCGTGGTTCATGCGCAGCGGCAGGGCCGCGGCGAAACCCCGGTCGACGAGCTGGTCGTCGCCGTTCGCCTCGAGGCGACGCATGCCGAGGAAGGTCTGCTGGGTGAGGATCTGCTGGACCCACGGCACGACCATCTCCGGCGCGCCGTCGCCGTCGAAGTCGGCGACGTGCGCCGGTTCGACGTAGAACTGGTTCGCCGGCAGCGCCGGCCAGAAGCCGGGCGTCGCCGCGAAGCCGAGGGCGCCGTCGTGGCGCCCGAGCACCTGCACCTGCACGCTGTCGAGGTCGCCGTCGCCGTCCCAATCGGCCAGCGAAACGGTCGCCGGCGCGTCGGCAGTCGCGACATCGCCGGTGCCGAACCAGAGGGCCTTCGCATCGGCGTAGTCGAGGACGCCGTCCCCGTCGAGGTCGGCGAGACCGGCGCCGAGGGTCAGCGTCGGTTGCGGGATCGAGCGGAACCGCGACCACGAGAAGACGCCGCCCTGGTTGTGCACGCGGGCCACCGAGTAGGTCGACGACGAGGAGCCGCGCGCCAGCAGGTCCGAGTCGCCGTCGCCGTCCAGGTCGCCGGCGAACAGGCGGCCGATGGACATGCCGGTCAGCGCCTGCGGTGCGCCGGCGGCGAACACGCCGCCGCCCTGGTTCCACAGCGGCGTGAGCGCCGATTGGGCCACGCCGGTCGTCACGGCCAGCAGCAGGTCGTCGTCGTTGTCGTTGTCCCAGCGGCCGGGCACGAGGCTCATGCTGAGGCCACCGCCCAGCGGCAGCGACCCGTACGGCACGAGCCCGGTCGGCGTCGTCCGCCGGACCTGCAGCGTCCACGTGCCGCCGACCACCTCCAGCAGCGCCAGGTCGGTGCTGCCGTCGCCGTCGGCGTCGAGCACGGCGGCGTCGCCCAGGGTGAAGTTGTTCAGCACGGTCGTCGACAGCGGCACCAGGGCCGGCGCCGCCGACCCGGCGAGCCAGACCAGGTGGAGGTCGTTCAGACCACTGAAGTGCACCGCCAGCGCGTCGAGCTGGCCGTTGCCATCGGCATCGCCGAGGAACAGGCGGTACACGTTGCCCGCCAGCGGCGTGTGGGTCGGCGCCGCGAACGCGCCGCCGCCCGCCCCGCGGAACAGCCACAGCCCCGCCCCGCTGGGTGCCGTGGTCAGCGAGCTGATCAGCACGTCGGGCAACCCGTCGCCATCGACATCGCCGAGGGCGATCCAGGTGCCGCTCACCGCCGGGATCGCGACCGGCGGCCCCGGGGTGAAGCGGCCGGCGCCGTCGTTCGCGAACACGCGGAACGAGGACTTGATCGCGGATTGCCCCACCGCCGTGAAGGCGATCAGGTCGATGTCGCCATCGCCGTCGACGTCGCCCGCCAGTTCGACTTCGTCGTTCGAGTCGAGGCGCAGCACGGGCGCGTCGAACAGGCGGTGTCCGGGCGTCTGGGCGGCCAGCGTGGACGCCGCGGCGAGGAAGAGGAGCGGGACGTCGATGGGCTTGGGCATGGGCGGGAGTCCGAGAGCGCGGGCCGGCAGCGTAGCAAGCGGCGCGCCGCAACGGCGGCGGCTGCGGTCGCCATGGGCGCACGGCCGTGCGAGGCCTGGCGCGCGGTCGTGCCGTCGGAGTTCCGCCGTCGCGGCGCCGACGACCGGCGCCACCCCCCCGATCAGAAGATGCCCGCCGTCAGCGCCAGCGCGTTGGTCGCCGTGATCGACAGGAACGCGAGCCCCGCGTCGATCTCGATCGGCACCATCTGCTGGTAGAAGGTCACCCCGACCAGCGGCGGCGTGTTGGGCAGGTACATCGACAGCTGCGCCGTGCCGCCCAGGCACACCAGCAGGTCCAGGATGTCCGGGCTCACCCGCAGGTCGCAGCCCGGCAGCGCCTCGGCGAACACACTCGCCAGCGGCAGACCCGGCACCACCGGCGTCACGCTGGTCACCGCCAGCACGAACGACGGCGCCGGCAACCCCGTGCCGGTCGTGACCAGCGTCGTGTCCACCCACGGCAGGGTCACAGCCGTCAGCGTATTGCTGCCGCCGGGGCCGGGGCAGCCGGCGCCCGCAGAGGCGACGGTCGCCGGGCAGGTGGTCGTCCAGCGGGCGAGGTAGGCGGCGGTCGTGCCGGGCACACCGGCAAAGTTGCCGCCGGCGACAAGGTCCGCGGTTGCCAGCGTCGTCAGCGCACGGACCGGACCGTCCATGCCGGAACCAAGCGGCGACCACGCACTGCCGTCCCAGCGGGCAATACGATTGGCACTCACTCCACCCGCCGTCGTGAACTGGCCACCAGCGACCAAGTCGCCGTTCTGCAGCGTCGTCAGGGCAAAGACCGCGGAGTTCATGCCCGAACCCAGCGGTGACCACACACTGCCACCCCAGCGCGCGATGTAGTTGGCGCTCACGCCACCCGCCGTCGTGAACACCCCTCCTGCGATCAGATCCCCGTTGGGCAAGGTCATCAGGGCCACAACCTGACCGCCCAGACCAGAGCCCAGCGGCGACCACGCACTCCCATCCCAGCGTGCGATCCGGTTCGCGCCCACGCCGCCCGCCGTCGTGAACCCCCCTCCTGCGATCAGATCCCCGTTGGACAACGTCGTCAGGGTGTTGACAAAGCCATTCACGCCTGAACCCAGTGGAGACCAGGCACTCCCATCCCAGCGTGCGATCCGGTTGGCGCTCACGCCGCCCGCCAGTGTGAAGTTGCCGCCGGCGACCAAGTCGCCGTTGGGCAAGATCGCCAGGGCACGCACGGTGTCGTTCAGGGCAGACCCAAGCGGCAACCACGCATTGCCGTCCCACCGTGCGATGCGAATGGCACTCACGCCACCCGCTGTCGTGAACTCACCGCCAGCTATCAGGTCGCCGTTCGGCAACGTCGTCAAGGCGTTGATCCGGAGGTCCATGCCCGAGGACAACGCTGACCACGCGCTTCCGTTCCATCGTGCGATGCGGTTGGCACTCTCGCCTCCGGCCGTCCAGAAGAACCCGGCCGCGATGAGATCCCTGTTCGGCATCGTCGCGAAGGCGGATACCTCGCCGTTCAGACCTGCTGCCACTGGTGACCACGCAATGCCATCCCAGCACGCGATGCAGCTGACACCAACGCCCCCCGCCGTCGTGAACTGGCCACCGGCAACGATGTCGCTGGTCGGCAACGTCACAAGCGACAAAACTCGGCTGTTCATGCCAGCAGCCAAAGGCGACCAGGCACTGCCATTCCAGCGCGCGATGTAGTTGGCCCCCACACCACCGGCTGTCGTGAAGCCGCCACCCGCGATCAGGTCCCCGTTCGGTAGCGCCGCGAGAGCCGAGACGCTGGCTATGCCGCCCGGCGGCCAGGCCATGCCTGTTCCCAGCGAAGCCCACGCAGTGCCGTCCCAGCGCGCGATGCGGGTGGCACTCACGCCGCCGGCCGTCGTGAACTCGCCACCTGCAATCAGCTCTCCGTTCGACAGCACCGTCAAGGCACTGACTGCGCCGTCAACGCCCGACCCCAGCGACGACCATGTGCTGCCGTCCCAGCGCGCGATGCGCTCGGCGCTCGCGCCACCCGCCATCGTGAAAGCCCCACCGGCGATCAGGTCGCCGGTCGGCAAGGTCCTCAGGGCGAAAACCGAGGAGTTCATGCCTGCACCGACCGGCGACCACGCAGCGCCATCCCAGCGCGCAATGTAGTTCGCACTCACGCCGCCCGCCGTCGTGAAATGGCCGCCCGCGACCATATCCCCGTTCGGCAGCGTCGTCAAAGCCTGGACCGCGAAGCTCATGCCCTCGCCCAGCGGCCACCACGCACTGCCGTCCCAGCGCGCAATGCAATTGGCACTCACTCCGCCCGCCGTCGTGAAGAGGCCACCGGCGACCAGATCTCCATTCGGCAGCGTCGTCAGGGCACGAACCTCGTTGTTCATGCCTGCTCCCAGCGCCGACCACGTGCCGCTCACCGGCTCCCAGGCCACGATGCGGTTGGCACCGCCAACCCCTGCGACCGTGAACTGGCCCGCAATCACCAGCCGTCCCGGCTCCGGGCCGGGACCGTCCGGGTCCCACCAGGTCATGGCATGGACGGTGCCATTCAGCCCGTGGTCCTGGTCCATCGGCAACCAGACGTTCGTGCACTGCGCCGATGGGCGCACGATCCAGGTGCAGGCGAACAACACGACGAGGAACAGGCGCGAGGGCATGCGCATGGGCAAGCTCCGTGGTGGGGCGTGGCAGGGAGTGGGGAGGGCGGCCCTCTCCTGGACCGCCGCGCCCCAGCGTAGGGACCGACGCGTCCTCGGCAAGCCGCTCCCACCAAGAGCCGCAGCCAAGCCCCCACCGGCCGCCGGAAATCCGACTGACTTCCCCTCCGCCCCGGACCCCGCACGGGAACCGCGCGCCACCCCCCCGATCAGAAGATGCCCGCCGTCAGCGCCAGCGCGTTGGTCGCCGTGATCGACAGGAACGCGAGCCCCGCGTCGATCTCGATCGGCACCATCTGCTGGTAGAAGGTCACCCCGACCAGCGGCGGCGTGTTGGGCAGGTACATCGACAGCTGCGCCGTGCCGCCCAGGCACACCAGCAGGTCCAGGATGTCCGGGCTCACCCGCAGGTCGCAGCCCGGCAGCGCCTCGGCGAACACACTCGCCAGCGGCAGACCCGGCACCACCGGCGTCACGCTGGTCACCGCCAGCACGAACGACGGCGCCGGCAACCCCGTGCCGGTCGTGACCAGCGTCGTGTCCACCCACGGCAGCGTCACAGCCGTCAGCGTATTGCTGCCGCCGGGGCCGGGGCAGCCGGCGCCCGCAGAGGCGACGGTCGCCGGGCACGCAGGCACGTACTCGGCCAAGTTGCGCGCGAGGGCGGCGCCCGCGAACAGGAAGTCGCCGCCGGCCCACAGCGTGCCATCGGGCAGGAACTGCAGGCACGAGACCAGCCCTGGCGTCGAACCCGGCCAGGCAGTCCATCGCGTCAGACCGCCGCCGACCGGGGACCAGGTCGCACCGCGGAGCCGCGCCAACCCCGTGGCGCTGACGCCATTCACGTCCTCGAAGTCCCCGCCGACGACGATGTCGCCATCCGGCAGGACCACGACCGCGCTCATGTCCCCGCCGGTGCTCAGGCCGGTGCTGCCCAGTTCGGTCCACGCGGCGCCATCCCAGCGGCCCAGGGCACCGGTCGTGAACAGCATGGACGGCAGCAGCATCGTGCCCGCGAGCAGCACGTCGCCGTTCGCCGCCGTCGCCAGCGACGGATCGCTCATCATGAAGATGCCGCTGCCGGCCACCGGGTCCCCCAACGCGTGCCATGCCGCGCCATCCCAGCGCGCCACACAGTCGAAGACGGTGTTGCCGCCGGCGACGAAGGCCAGCCCCTGCCCGGCGACCACCAGGTCACCATTGGCACGCACCGCGAGGTCCGTGATCGTGCCCGAGCCCCACAGCGGGAAGGTGGCCCAGTTGCTGCCGCTCCAGCGCGCCAGACCAAACGCGGGCTGGAGGAACCCCGCCGGTGTGGTGCCGGCCGCGGTGAAGCTGCCGCCGACCGCCACGCTGCCGCCGGGCAGGAGCGCCAGCGCCCGAACCGGACCGTTGACGCCGACGCCGTGCGGCCCGTACAGCGGCAGCCAGGCCGCGCCGTCCCAGCGCGCAAGGAAGGCAGGAGCGGATGCGGCGAAGAACTCCCCTCCCGCCAGCACGTCCCCGTTCGGCAGCACGCACACGGCGCGGACCGGCCCGTCGAGCCCGCCGCCCAGCGGCTGCCAGTTGCTGCCGTCCCAGCGGGCGATGCTGCGGGCGACCGTGCTGCCGATCTGACGGAAGTCGCCGGCGAGGATCCGGTCGCCATTCGGCGCGACCGCCATCGCATGGATCGCGCCGTCGCAGCCGGGCGCCAGCGAGGACCAGACACCAGCGGCGTAGCGCGCGATGCTGAACGCTGCGCGGCCGTCGACGACCGTGAAGCCGCCGCCCACGTAGAGGTCGCCGACCCCGAGGACCGTGATGGCCTGCACGCGCGAAGGCGCCAGCGGGGAATCGACGCCGCTGCCGTACGCCTGCCAGGTGGTTCCGTTCCAGCGCGCGAGGTTCCTGGCCGCACCGCCGCCGGCCGTGACGAACTCGCCTCCGGCGACCAGGTCACCGCCCGGCAGCACCGCCAATGCGTACACGGTGCCCCCGGCATTCATGCCCGTGCCGAAGCCGCTCCAGGCACTGCCGTCCCAGCGCGCGACCTTGCTGGCCGCGATGCCACCCGCAGTCGTGAACGCGCCGCCGGCGACGAGGTCGCCGCTGGCGAGCCGCCCCAGCGCGAACACGGTGCTGGCGCAGCCGCTGCCGAGCGCATGCCAGGCGCTGCCGTCCCAGCGCGCGATGCGGTTGGCCGGCGCACCGCCGGCGGTCGTGAACAGGCCACCCGCCACCAGGTCGCCGCTCGGCAGCGCGAGCAGCGCGCGCACCGTGCTGCCGACACCGCCGCCGACCTGCGACCAGGCCGCGCCGTCCCAGCGCGCGATGCGCGAGGCCGGCGCGCCACCCGCGGTCGTGAACGAGCCGCCGGCGACGAGGGCGCCGCTGGACAGCACGGCAAGGCCGAACACGCTGCCGCCGCTGATGCCGCCGCCGAGCGGTGCCCAGCTGGAGCCGTCCCAGGCGGCGATGCGGCTGGCGGCCACGCCACCGATCGCGCTGAACTCGCCAGCCGCCACCAGCCGACCATCGGGCAGAGTGGCCAGGGCGTGGATCGGGGCATTGGACACCTGGGGATCCGTGGCGAGCGACTGCCAGGTCCCGGTCAGCGGATCCCTGCAGGCGATGGAAGCCGCGCGGGTCGCGCCGACCCCCTCGAAGCTGCCGGCGACGACCAGCCGCTCGGATTCCGGCCCCGGGCCGTCGGGATCCCAGAGGGTCGCCGCGGCGACGCTCCCGACGTCGCTGCCGAAGAAGGCCCCGGGGGCTCCCATGCCGTCGACCCACTGCGGCGCGCACTGCGCGGTAGCGGCAGCGACGCACAGGACCGAGGACAACACCGCCAACAGACGCGGTCGGGACGTGGCATTCGGAATGGAGCGCATGGTTCGATGGGGACGTGGGTCGCGGGAATCGGCCCCGGCATGCCGCCGGCGCGCCATCGGCAGACTGGTCGGAACGCGGCCGGCGTGACGCTCGACCCGGCGGATCCGGCCGGCAACTCGCGCTGGCTCCGCCGCCGGGCCCGCGTATCCTGCGGCGCCGTGGCAGCACGACGCAGGCGGCGGCAGCAACCGTGGTGGGCCTTGCTGCCCACCGAGGAACTGCTCGACGTCCGGCTGTGCGACCTCGGCCTCTCGATCGAGGGCACCGCGCTCGGACGCCGCATCGACCGCCTGCACGCCGAACTGCGCCGCGCCGGCCTCGTCTTCCGCCCCTACGTCTGGCTGTCGACCGACTGGTTCACGCCCGAGGGCTCGACCGGCTTCGCGGTGCCGTTCTACCTCGCGCACCGCCGGCTGGTCCGGCTCGAGCACGCGCAGATGTTCGAGGCCGAGGGCAGCACCCACGACTGGTGCATGAAGCTCCTGCGGCACGAGGCGGCGCACGCGATGGACAACGCCTACCGCCTGCACCGCCGCGACGACTGGCGGCGCACCTTCGGCCGCTACAGCGCCCCCTACCGGAGCGCCTACCAGGTGCGCCCGACCAGCAAGCACTACGTGCAGCACCTCGGCTCCTGGTACGCGCAGAGCCATCCGGCCGAGGACTACGCCGAGAGCTTCGCCGTCTGGCTGGCGCCGAACTCGCGCTGGCAGAAGGCCTACGAGGGCTGGCCGGCGCTGCAGAAGCTGCGGCAGCTGGACAAGATCCTGCGCGACATCGGCGACCTGCCGCCGACCGTGCGCACGCGCGACCGCGCCGAGTCCCTGCCGCGCCTCAAGATCACCCTGCGCGACTTCTACCGCCGCAAGAAGGCGTCCTACGGCACGCAGCAGCCGTGGCGGCACGACCGCGAGCTGCGGCTGGTGTTCGCCGAACCGGGTCCTGGCTCGCGCCGCGAGCGCGCGGCGACGTTCCTCAAGGGCGCGCGCGTCGAGCTGCGCAGCAAGGTCTCGGCGCTGACCGGCCAGTACCGCTACGTCGTCGACCAGGCGATCGACGCGATGGCGGCGCGCTGCCGCGAACTCGACCTGCGCCTGTCGCGGCCGCGCGACCAGGCGCGACTGGGCGCCGCGGTGCTGACGACGATGGTCACCCTGGCGCTGTCGCGCGGCCACAAGCCGAGGTTCCGCCGATGAGGAAGCTGCGCGTCCTGGTGGCGATGCACGACGTCCTGGTGCCGCCGGAGAACGCCGCCGAGCTGCCGCCCGAGGAGACCTGGACCTACCAGATGGAGTTCGAGGTCGTGAAGACCCTGCGCGAACTCGGCCACGAGGTCCGCGTGCTCGGCGTCGGCGACGAGCTGCGGCCGGTGCGCGACGCGGTGGCCGAGTGGAAGCCGCACGTCGTGTTCAACATCCTGACCGACTTCCACGACGTCGTCACCTACGAGGCGCACTTCGTCAGCTACCTGGAGCTGCTGAAGCAGCCGTACACCGGCTGCAATCCGCGCGGCATCGTGCTCGCCGGCGACAAGGCGCTGAGCAAGCAGATCCTCGCCTGGCACCGCATCCCGTGCCCGGCGTTCGCGGTGTTCCCGCTGCGCACCAAGCGGGCGAAGCTGCCGCGCCGCATGCAGTTCCCGGTGATCGTCAAGTCCGCGGTGCAACACGGCAGCGCCGGCATCTCGCAGGCCTCGGTCGTGCACGACGACCAGGAACTGGCCGAGCGCGTCGGCTTCCTGCACCGCACGCTGCAGACCGACGTGGTCGCCGAGCAGTTCCTGCAGGGCCGCGAACTGACGGTCAGCATCCTCGGCAACGAGCGGCTCGAGGTGTTCCCGATCTGGGAGCTGTGGTTCGACAAGCTGCCCGAGGGCAACGAGGCGATCGCGACCTCGCGCGTCAAGTGGGACGTGCGCTACCAGAAGCGCATCGGCCTGCAGACCGGCCGCGCCCGCAACCTCGGCAAGGACCTCGAGGAGCAGATCGTGCACATCTGCAAGCGCACCTACCGCGCCCTGCACCTGTCCGGCTACGCCCGGATCGACCTGCGGCTCGACCAGGAGGGGCGCCCCTACGTCATCGAGGCGAACGTCAACAACGACCTGTCGCCCGGCGAGGACTTCCCCGACTCGGCAAGGCATGCCGGGCTCGACTACGGCCAGCTGCTGCAGCGCATCCTCAACGTCGGCATCAACTACAAGCCGGCGTGGATGGTCGAGTAGCCGCCCTCAATCGCCGGCGTCGGGCGAAGGCGGTCCCCACGGCGTGCTGCGGTGCCGGGCGACGCCGTGCCGCACGGCGTCCTCGCCGTGGCGGTCGCGGATGCGATCGAGCGCCGCCAGCAGCCGGTCGCGCCGCGGCGGCGCCGGCGAGAACAGGCTGCCCTGCACCGGCGTCGCGAACGCGACCAGGCCGGCGGCGGTGACCCCGAGCAGCCGCACCCCGGGCCGCCCCGACCAGCACCGTGCCAGCAGGTCGACGGCCGTGCGGTGCAGTTCGAGATCGTCGGCGGTCGCCGGCACCTGGCGCTGCCGGCTCAGCGTCGTGAAGTCGGGGTGGCGCAGCTTCAGCCGCACGACGGTGCCGCGCACGCCTTCGCGGCGCAGGCGGCGGCCGACCATCTGGCACAGCTGCAGCAGCGTGTCGCGCACCTCGTCGCCGTCGACCAGATCGGTGGCGAAGGTCAGCTCGTGGCCGATCGACCGCGCCGCCCGCTCGGGCTCGACCACGCGCGCATCGAGGCCGTGCGCCAGCGCGTGCAGGTGCGGACCGAGGCTCGGGCCGAACGCCTCCACGAGCGCCGCCTCGCCGCGCTGTTGCACGTCCGCGATCGTGCGCAGGCCGGCGCGTTCGAGCTGGCGCCCGGTCACCGCGCCGACGCCCCACAGGCGGGAAACCGGCAGCGCGGCCAGGAAGGCGCGCTCCTCGCCCGGCGGCACCACCACCAGCGCATCCGGCTTGCGCAGGTCGCTGGCGACCTTGGCCACGAACTTCGACGTCGCCACGCCGACGCTGACGGCGAGACCGGTGGCGGCGCGCACCTCGGCCTTGAGCCGGCGCGCGATCGCCTCGCCGTCGCCGAACAGCGCGCGGCTGCCGGTGACGTCCAGGAACGCCTCGTCGAGCGACAGCGGTTCGACGAGATCCGTGAACGAGTCGAACACGGCGCGCACCTGCGCCGACACGGCGGCGTAGACCGCCATGCGCGGCGCCACGAAGACGCCCTGCGGGCACAACTGCCGTGCGCGCACGCCCGGCATCGCCGAGTGCACGCCGAACCGCCGCGCCTCGTAGCTGGCCGTGCTGACCACCTGCCGCGGGCCGGAGCCGCCGACGATCACCGGCCGGCCGCGCAGCTCCGGGCGGTCGCGCTGCTCGATGGCCGCGTAGAACGCGTCCATGTCGGCGTGCAGGATCGTGCGCGGCGCCGTCATGGCGCCAAGGCTACCGGTTCCCCGGCGGCGCTAGAACCAGTCCGGCACCAGCTCCGGATCGAGGCCCATCGCCTGCAGCACCAGGCCCTGCACGTACTCCGGATCGATCGAGAACTCCTTCAGCGTCTCGTAGCAGGAGCCCGCCTTGACCGACAGCAGCGCCAGCGCCAGGTGCTCGGGCTCGACCTTCTTGCTGCCGAGCTGCCGCGCGGCGTCCTTGGCCCGCTCGAACACCGTGTGCACGTGGCGGTTGAACGGCCCGTTCGGCACCGACGGCTCGCGCGGCAGGCTCTTCACGTAGCCCGAGAACATGTCCGGGTCGACGTTGAGGTCCTGGAAGATGTGGTGCAGGCAGACGCTGCGATCGACGGTGAGGCCGTAGATCAGGTGCCCGGTGGCGACCGATTCGTCGCCGAGCTGCTGCGCCAATTCCTCGGCCTTCTTCACGGCCAGGACGGTCTTGTCGGCGAAGTCCTCGAACATGGGGGGCAGGACTGTAGCGAGGCCCTGGGGCCAGCGCCACCGAGGCGGCCCGGACCCGGGGATCAGGCCCGGCCGGCCAGCCGCTGCGCCCGGCGGGCCTTCGCGGCCTCGAAGCGGCGCCGCTCGTCGTCGGTCTCTGGCGCCACCGGCGGCACCGGCCGCGGCGCCTTGCTGGCCGGGTCCAGCGACACGAAGGTCAGGTAGGCCGACACGACGTGCCGGCGGTCGCCGGTGGCGCGGTCCTCCTGCCAGACCTTGACCCCCACCTCCATCGAGCTGCGGCCGGCGTAGTTGACCGACGCCAGCAGCACGACGACGCCGCCGACCGGCACCGGGTTGTGGAAGTCGATGCGGTCGACGCTGGCGGTGACGACCGGCGTTCGGGCGTGCCGGCCGGCGGCCACCGCGGCGCAGATGTCGATCCACTGCATCACGCGGCCGCCCATCACGTTGCCGAGCGGGTTCGCGTCGTTGGGGAACACGATCTCCGTCATCTCGACCTTGCTGTCGGCAACGGAGCGCGGCGGGAGGGGCGGCGGCGATTCGACCATGCGGCGGCGACTCTAGGGCGCGGCGGGCCGCAACCAAGGGCGCCGGTCAGCGACGGCCGGCTTCGCTGGGGCGCAGGACCGCCTCGACCGCGACCGGCCGCAGTTCGGCCGGCGTCTCGGCGGCGAACAGATGCGCGACGCCACGCGCCATCGGCCAGACGCCCAGGTCCTGCTCCTGGTCCTCGAACGGCACCCGCCGGCTGAAGCGCCCGTGCACCGACGCGTGCCCGAGCCAGCGGCCCTGCAGGTCCTGGATGCGGTAGAACGGCAGCGGCCCGCCGGGGTCGCGGATCTCGAGCTGGAGCAGGAGGCCGACCGGCTCGCCGCCGATCCACACCTGCCAGCGGCCGAGTTCCACCACCGGCCGCGGCGCGTAGGGCGGGTTCGGCGGCGGCGGAGGGCCGGCGCAGGCGGACAGCAGCAGGGCGGTGGCGAAGGTCCGGCGCATGGCGTTGCAGGAGTGCGGCCGGCGGGCCCGGCGCGGCCGGAGCGCGAGCGGTGGCGCGCGGGTCGTTCTAGCCGCAGAATGCGCCGCCCGCCATGACCGCGATGAAAGGCGTCGAACTCACCGCCCCCGGCAAGTACCGCCTGCGCACGGACCTGCCGATCCCCGAACCGGGGCCGGGCGAGGTCCGGCTGCGCGTCGCCGCGGCCGGCATCTGCGGCACCGACGTGCACATCTGCAGCGGCGACCCCTCGATGACCGGCCTGATCGCGCCGCCGGTGGTGCTCGGCCACGAGTTCTGCGGCCACGTCGACAAGCTCGGCCCCGGCGTCGACCCGGCCAGGCTGCCGCCGGGCACCTACGCCAGCGCCGAGATGCACGAGATCTGCGGCGAGTGCCCGGCCTGCCGCGCCGGCGCCTACCACGCCTGCGCCACGGCCCGCATCCGCGGCATCAACCTGAACGGCGCGTTCGCCGAGTTCGTCGTCGTCTCGGCCGGCAACGTCGTCGCGCTGCCGCCGGATCTGCCGGTGCAGGTCGCCGCGATCCTCGACCCCCTCGGCAACGCCGTGCACACGACGCTGAAGGTGCCGGTGCAGGACAGCACCGTCGCCGTGGTCGGCTACGGCCCGATCGGCGCGATGTGCGGCGAGATCGCCGCGTTCGTCGGCGCCAGCCACCTGTTCGTGCTCGACGTGCAGGACCTGGCGCTGCAGCGCGCCCGCGACTGGGTCGCGCGCCGCGGCCTGCGCGACCGGGTCACGGTCGTCGACGCCCGGCAGCGGCCGGTCGAGACCGTCGTCGACGCGACCAGGGGCGGCGTCGACGTCGCGCTCGAGATCTCCGGCCATCCGGTCGGCATCAACAACGCGATCCAGATGACGCGCCCGGCCGGGCACGTCGTCAACCTCGGCCTGCCGAAGGGCGACGCGGTGACGATCGAGCGCTTCAGCAAGAACTTCATCTTCAAGGGCCTGACGATGCACGCGGTGATCGGCCGCGAGATGTTCCGCACCTGGGAGCAGATGCTCGACCTGCTGCGGCGCGGCCTCGACGTCTCCCACCTGGTGACCGCCGAGATGCCGCTCGAGCAGTTCGGCGCCGGCGTCGAGCGGTTCGGCAGCGGCGCCGAGCAGAAGGTCGTGCTGTATCCGAACCCGCGCCGGTGAGGCCGCCGGGCCCGGCCCGCCGCCCCCGGAACCGACCGAATCCCTGGCGCCCGCCCCCACGAACCGCTAGCAGCATCCTCGCCATGTTCGACCACGACCGCGCCCGCTTCCGCACCGAACTCGACGAGATCCGCAGCGCCGGCCTGTGGAAGGACGAGCGCGTCATCACCAGCCCGCAGGGCGCGACCATCACCGTGAACGGCAGGCAGGTGATCTGCCTGTGCGCCAACAACTACCTCGGCCTCGCCAACGACGAGGGCCTGCGCGCGGCCGCGAAGGCGGCGATCGACTCGCACGGGCTCGGCCTCGCCAGCGTGCGCTTCATCTGCGGCACGCAGGACGCGCACAAGACCCTCGAGCGGAAGATCAGCGACTTCCTCGGCACCGAGGACACGATCCTCTACTCGTCGTGCTTCGACGCCAACGGCGGCCTGTTCGAGACCCTGATGGGCGAGCAGGACGCGATCGTCAGCGACGCCCTGAACCACGCCTCGATCATCGACGGCATCCGCCTCAGCAAGGCGCAGCGCTTCCGCTACCAGAACGGCGACATGCAGGAACTGGAGCAGCACCTGCGGGCCGCCGGCTCGGCGCGCAGCCGGATGATCGTCACCGACGGCGTGTTCTCGATGGATGGCTACGTCGCCAAGCTGCCCGACATCTGCGAACTCGCCGACAGGTACAAGGCCATGGTGATGGTCGACGACAGCCACGCGACCGGCTTCTTCGGTCCGACCGGCCGCGGCACGGCCGAGTACCACGGCGTGCAGGACCGCATCGACGTGACCACCTCGACGCTCGGCAAGGCGCTCGGCGGCGCGGCCGGCGGCTTCACGACCGGCCGGCGGGAGATCGTCGACCTGCTGCGCAACCGCAGCCGGCCGTACCTGTTCTCGAACACGCTGGCGCCGGCGATCGTCGGCGCCACGACCGCCTGCCTCGACCGGCTGTCGGGCACGACCGCGCTGCGCGACAGGCTGGCGCGCAACACCGCGTTCTTCCGCGAGCAGATGACCCGGGCCGGCTTCCAGATCGTGCCCGGCGAACACCCGATCTGTCCGATCATGCTCGGCGACGCGAAGCTCGCCGTCGAGATGGCGGCGCGCATGCTGCAGGAGGGCGTCTACGTGATCGGCTTCTCGTTCCCGGTGGTGCCCAAGGGCAAGGCCCGCATCCGCGTGCAGATCAGCGCCGCGCACGAGATCGCGCAGCTCGAGCACGCGGTCGCGGCGTTCGCGCGGGTCGGCCGCGCGCTCGGTGTGCTCCGGTGAAGCTCGACCTCGACAAGCTGCGCCAGTCCGGCCGCATCTCGGCCACGGCGCTCGCCCACGGCCGCCGGCTGATCGTGCCGGGCGCCCGCCTCGAGCACATCCAGTGCGAGGTCGAGCGCGTGATCCGCGAACTGGGCGGCGCGCCGGCCTTCCCGGCCCAGGTGTCGCGCAACCACATCGCCGCGCACTACTGCTCGCCGCCAGGCGATCCGACCACGGTGCAGGCCGGCGACATCGTCAAGCTCGACTGCGGCACGCACGTCGACGGCTACGTCACCGACAACGCGACCACGGTCGATCTGCGCGACGGCGAGAACTCGCTGCTGTGCAGCGCCAGCCGCATGGCGCTCGAGAACGCCATCTCGGTCATGGGTCCCGGCGTGTCGCTGACCGAAGTGGGTCGCCAGGTCGAGACCACGATCGGCTCGCTCGGCTTCAAGCCGGTGCGCAACCTCTGCGGCCACGGCGTGGCGCGCTTCACCATCCACTGCGCGCCGTCGGTGCCGAACTACGCCGACCCCAAGGCGGTGAAGCTGCGGCCCAACATGACGATCGCCTGCGAGCCGTTCGCCAGCGACGGCAAGGGCTTCATCGACGTCGACGGCAAGGCGGAGGTGTTCATGCTGGTCCGCGACGTGCGGCCCAAGGACAACCTGGCCGGCGAGCTGCAGCGCGCGGTGGCGCAGAGCGACGGCCTGCCGTTCGCACGGCGCGACCTCGTGCGCTGGCTCGGCAGCGCGCAGAAGGCCGAGGAGGCGCTCAAGGTGCTGCTCAAGAAACAGCTGCTCGAGCAGTACCCGCCGCTGTGCGAGAAGCCCGGCGTGCGCATCGCCCAGTTCGAGCACACGATCTTCATCCACGAGCACGGCGCCGAGGTGATGACCCGGCCGCCCGAGTGACTTCGGTCGCGGCATGCGCATCGGCATCGACGCCCGCGAGGCCTGGCGCCCCGAACCGCGCGGCATCGGCCTGTACGTGCGCCACCTGGTGCGCGAGTTCGCCGCGCTGGCGCCGGAGCACGAGTTCCGGCTCTACCACCAGCTCGAGCTGCCGGCCGGCGCGTTCCCGCTGCCGGCCAACATGCACGGCGTGCACACCGACCTGCCGGGCGGCCGCTGGCACAGCTGGGAACGGCTGCAGATGCCCTGGCGGCTGCGGCGCGACCGGCTCGACGTCTACCACGGCACCTACAACACGCTGCCGCCGCGCTGGCGGTGGTGGCCGGGCCCGCCGATGGTCGTGTCGCTGCACGACGTCATCGTCACCTGGTGGCCGGACGACCTCGGCGACCCGTTCGTGCGCTATGCGCGCGCCGTGACGCCGCGGGTCGTGCGCGACGCGGCGGTGATCCTGACCGTCAGCGAGTGGAGCCGCCGCGACCTCTGCACTCGCTTCGGTGCCGACCCGGCGAAGGTGCGCCTGTCCCTGAACGGCCTGCACCCGACCGTGCTGGCCGGCGCGCCCGCCGGTGCCGGCGACGCGGCGCGGCGGCGCTTCGCCGAGGGCCGACCCTACCTGTTCGCGATCGGCGCCAGCCTCGAACGCAAGAACACCGGTCGGCTGCTGGAGGCCTTCGCGCTGGTGCGCCGGCAGCGCCCGGACTGGCCGCACCTGCTGCTGGTGTCGGGGCTGGGCCGGGCGACCGACCGCTTCCGGGCCCGCGCCGAGGCGGCCGGCGTGCTCGCGCACGTGCGCTTCCTGCCCTACCTCGACCAGGCGGACCTGATCGGGCTCTACGCCGGCGCCGTGCTGTCGGTCTACCCGAGCCTCGTCGAGGGCTGGGGCATCCCGGTGCTCGAATCGCTGGCGCTCGGCACGCCGGTGCTCACCAGCAACACGTCGGCGATGCCCGAGGCCGGCGGCGAGCACGCGCGCTACTTCGATCCCGAGTCGGCCGAGGCCATCGCCGCCGCGATCGTCGACGGCGTCGAGCGCTGGGCGCCGGGGTTCGCCGCCGTGCGCGACGCCGCCGTCGCGCGGGCCCGCACCTTCACCTGGCGCCGCACCGCCGAAGGCGTGCTGGCGGCCTACCGCGACGCGCTCGGCCGCTGAGGGCCGCCGCCCGGAAGCGGCATCGCACCCGCGTCACGCGCGGGCGGCCTCGGTCATCAACCGCGCCGCTGGCCCTTCGGCGGCAGGCCGCAGGCGGCGTCCTTCCGCGCACCGCGCGCGTCGGCGAGGATGCGCTCGGCGAGGCGGTCGGCGGCGTCGCTCGGCGGGATGCGCTCCTCCCGGGCGATCGTCCACAGTTCCTTCAAGGCCTGCGGGATGCGCTCGATCTTCGTCAGCGAGACCTTCTCGTCGTAGCCGCCGGGGTGGAACTCGACCGAGACGTTGATGATGCCGCCGGCGTTGATCACGTAGTCCGGCGCGTAGAGCACGTTGCGGTCGGCGAGCGCCTTGCCGTGCCGCGGCTCGAGCAGCAGGTTGTTGGCCGCGCCGGCGACGATCGGCGTGCGCAGGCGCGGGATGGTGTCGTCGTTCAGCACCGCGCCGAGGGCGCACGGCGCGAACACGTCGCACGGCATCGTCAGGATCTCGGCCTCCGGCACCGGCACCAGCCCGATCTCCCGCTGCAGCTGCTGCAGGCGCTCGGCGTTGCGGTCGGCGCCGTAGACCGTGGCCCCGGCCTCGACGAGGCGCTTCGCCAGCGCCGAACCGACGGCGCCGACGCCCTGGATCGCCACCTTGCGGCCCTTGCACGCGTCGTCGCCGAACACCCAGCCGAGCGCCGCGCGCACGCCGAGGAAGACGCCGTAGGCGGTGTACGGCGACGGGTTGCCGCTGCCGCCGTCCTTGCGCTCGAGGCCGGTCACGTGCTTGGTCGCCCGGCGGATGATCTCGAGGTCGGCGACCGACGTGTTGACGTCCTCGGCGGTGATGTACTTGCCGCCCAGCGAGTCGACCAGCCGGCCCATCGCCAGGTAGAGCGCCTCCGACTTCACCTTCGCCGGGTCGCCGAGGATCACCGCCTTGCCGCCGCCGAGTCCCGTCTTCGCCACCGCCGACTTGAAGGTCATGCCGCGGGCCAGCCGCTTGACGTCGAACAGGGCCTCGTCCTCGGACGCATACGGCCACATGCGCAGGCCGCCCAATGCCGGGCCCAGGGTCGTGTCGTGCACGGCGATGATCGCGTGCAGGCCGCTCGCGGGGTCGACGCCGCGCACGACGCGCTCGTAGCCGGCGACGGGGAGATCGGTGATCTGGAGGGTGCTGGTCACGGGTTCTCGGGGCTGGGCCCGGCAGAAAGGGGCGAGCAGGATAGCGGCTCGGCGCGCCGGCGCCAGCCAGGGACCGGGCCCAGGGCGGCGCCGGCGGCCCGGCGGCCCGGCGGCCGGCGGCCTAGCGCGAACGGGCGGCGACCTTGATCTGCAGGTCGACCTCGGCGTCGTCGCGGCGGATCCGCACGGTGATCGTCCGGCCGATGGTCTGCTCGTCCAGCACCTCGGTGTAGGCGTGCACGTCGCTCACCCGGACCCCGGCGAGCGCCACGACGTAGTCGCCGGGTTCGATGCCGGCGAGATCGGCCGACCCGCCCGGGCGAACCTGGGCCACCAGCACGCCGAGCCCGCTGGCGTCCTGGTAGTCCGGCATCAGCCCGAGCGCAGGCCGCTGGCCCTCGGGGTTGGTCGGTGGCGCGGGGCTCGGCGCGGCCGGCGCCGGCGCCGGGGCCGGGGCCGGCGCGACCATCGTCGACTCCCGGCCGCGGCCCTGGGCGACCACCACGAGGTCGGCGACGTCGGCCGGCAACGCGTAGACGCCGGCGCCGAGGTCGGGCACCAGTTCGCTCGACAGCACCCGGACGTCGAGCTCGGGCATGCGGGCGAGCAGGCGGGCTATGACGCCGCGGCGGTGGTCGCTGTGGCCGCGGCCGCAGATCAGCACGCACAGCGGCCGGTCGCCAGCGGCATGCCGCGCCCGCAGGTGGTCGGCCACCGTCTCCGCCATGGTGTCGTCGCGCAGGCACTGCGCCTGGTAGAGGAACGCCAGCGAACCGCCGTGCGCGTGCGCGCCGCCGTCGTCGCGCATCGCCGCCGCGAAGGCCTGGAAGTACTCGTCCTCCGGCGCCGAGGTCTCGCGGGCCACGAACTTCTCGCCGGCCACGCTGGCGGCGCCGTCGCGCGCGGCGCGGGCGACCAGCGCCTGCGGCGCGTTGGCGGCCAGCACCAGGAGCCCGTTCGCCTTCGCGTACTCCACCACCGGACGGTAGTCGGTGTCGTAGCGCGGCCAGACCCGCGCCTCGCGCCGGAACACGTCCTCGCCGCTCATGCCGGTCAGGTACTGCAGCAGCGCCGTCTGCACGTCGCGGTCGAACATCTCCATCGCCACGACCAGGTTGTCGCGCTGCTCGTGCAGGGCGCGCAGCAGCGCGAAGTGCAGCTCGTGCACGGCCGGGGTGGCGTGCAGTTCGCCGAGCACGACCACGTCGGCCGCGGCGAGCCGCCGCGCCGCCTCGGGCACCGAGATCACGGTGTCGCTGCTGGTGACGACCAGGCGCGCGGGCGTGGCGCAGGCCGCGGCGAACGGCAGCAGGGACAGGAGCGGCAGGAAGCGCATGCGCGCATCAGAACGCCGCCGCCGGGGGCCGGCAAGCGGACGCCCGCATCGCCGGCGCGCCGGTTTCGCGGTTGCCGCCTTCCGCGGCGACCGGCGCGCGCTTGAATGCGGCGCCACCGCCCGCGCGGCCTGGGCCTCGGCGGCATGAAGCTCACCACCTGGAACGTCAACGGGCTGCGCGCGCGGCTCACCCACGTCGTCGACTTCCTGCGCGACGAGGCGCCGGACGTTCTCTGCCTGCAGGAGACCAAGGTGCAGGACGAGCTGTTCCCGCGCGAGGTGCTCGAGGACCAGGGCTACGACGTCGAGTTCTTCGGCCAGAAGGCCTACAACGGCGTCGCGATCCTGTCGCGGCACCGGCTCACCGACGTCGTGCGCGGCCTGCCCGACGACGGCCCGGACGCCGAGCGGCGCGTGCTCGCCGCCACCACCGGCGGCCTGCGCGTGGTCGACCTCTACGTGCCGAACGGCCAGGAACCCGGCACCGACAAGTACCGCTTCAAGCTGGACTGGTTCCGTCGCCTGCGCGCGTTCCTCGACGCGCACTACTCGGCGGCCGAACCGATCGCGGTCGTCGGCGACTTCAACGTCACGTTCGACGACCGCGACGTGCACGACCCGGCGTGGTGGCACGAGAAGATCCTCTGCTCGACGCCGGAACGGCAGGCGCTGCGGCACCTGCTCGCGTTCGGCCTCGACGACGCGCTGCGGCGCCACCATGCGGCGGGCGGCATCTACACCTGGTGGCACTACACCGCCGGCGCGGCCTTCAAGGACGACGGGCTGCGCATCGACCACGTGCTGCTGTCGCCGCCCGCCGCGCGGCGGTGCAAGGACGTGGTCGTGCACAAGCACCTGCGCCAACGCCCGAGCCCGAGCGACCACGTGCCGGTGACGGCGATCCTCGACGACGGCGGGCCCGCCGGATGACCGCGGACCCGGCGATCGCCACCCGGGGCCTCGGCCGCCGGTTCGACGGCAAGTGGGCCGTGCACGACCTCGATCTCGCCGTGCGGACGGGTGAACTGTACGGCTTCCTCGGCCAGAACGGCGCCGGCAAGACGACGACGCTGCGCATGCTGACCGGGCTGCTGCGCCCCACCTCGGGCTCGCTGTCGGTGCTCGGCCTCGACCACGAGCGGCACGGCCGCGAACTCAAGCAGCGGCTCGGCTTCGTGCCCGACACGCCGCCGCTCTACGACTACCTGACGGGACGCCAGTACGTGGCCCTGGTCGCCAGCCTCTGGCACACCGACCGCCGCGACCGCGACGCCCGCCAGGAGCGCCTGTTCGACCTGCTGGACCTCGGCACGGCCGCCGACGAGCTGTGCAAGGGCTACTCGCACGGCATGCGCAAGAAGGTCCACCTCGCCGCCGTGCTGACGACGGCGCCGCCGGTGCTGCTGCTCGACGAACCGACGACCGGCCTCGATCCGCTGAGCACGCGACGGCTCAAGGACCTGCTGCGCGAGCAGTGCCGCGCCGGCACCACGGTGCTGCTGAGCACGCACGTGCTCGACATCGCCGAGCAGATCTGCGATCGCGTCGGCATCCTCGCCGCCGGCACGCTCGGCGCCGAGGGGACCGTCGCCGAACTGCGGGCGCGCCACGGCGGCGCCTCGCTCGAGGACGTGTTCCTGGCCGTGACCGCGACCGCCCGCGGCGCCGACGATGGGCCTGCTGCGCGCTGACCTGCAGGCGTTGGCGAACCTGCCGGCGACCGCCGCCGGCCGGCGGCTCGTGTTCGGCACGCTGCTGGGCCTGGGCCTGCTGGCCCTGATGTGGTGGTCGGCGGCGATGGCCGTGCACCGCGAGCCGCAGGCGCTGGCGCTGCTGCACGCGTCGACCCATGGCCGGTCGCTGCACGGCCTGCTCGGCACCGGCCTGCTGCCCTGCCCGATCGCCGCCACCTGGCTCGGTCTGTCGCTGGCGCAGCGGCAGCTGTTCGAGGCGCCGGAGCTGCTGCTGTGGCGGACGGCGCCGACGGCCGGCCTGCGGGCGCCGCTGCAGGTGCTGCTGCGGGCGGCCTTCCTGACGCTGCTCTGGGCGGCGGCGCTGGCGCTGCCGTTCCTCGCCGCGCAGCTGCTCGCCGCGCCGGCGGGCCCGTTGGCGTGGCTGCTGCTGCCCGTGGCCGTGGTCGGCTGCACGGTGCCGCTGCTGGCGGCGCTGCTGGCGGTGCACATCGTGCTGGTGCGCTTCTTCGCCGGCCGCGTGCTGCGCCTCGTGCTGGCGGTGCTGGCCGCGCTCGCCTCGGTCGGCTTCTCGACCTGGCTGCTGCTCGGGCTGTTCGCGCCCGGGCCGGCGACTCCGGTCGACGTCGGCGCCAGCGCCGACCGGGCGCAGCGGCTGCCGTGGACGATCGACACCGCGGCGACGCTGCTCGCCGGCGCAGCCGAGGGCCGGCTCGACGGGGCGGCGCTGGGCACGCTGCTCGGCTGGCTGGGGCTGGCGCTGCTGCTGTTCGCCGGCGCGGCCTGCCTGCACCCGCGCGCGGTCGAACGCCACCTCGAGGCGCAGGCGCCGCTGCTGCGCGCCCGGCGCGGCCCCTGGCCGGGCGGCATCACGGCGGTGATCTGGCGCAAGGAGTTCGCGCAGGTGCTGCAGCAGCCGGGGGCGCTGATCGGCTTCCTGGTGTTCGCGGTGCTGGTGTTCGCGCTGGCCCGCGAACGGGTGCTGGTCGACGGCCTGCTGCGCGACCGCCGGCTGCCGCGCGACCTGGCCCATCTGGCGGCGATGTCGGTGCAGTGGTTCCTCGCCGTGCTGCTGGTGCTCTACGCGCACATGGGCCGGCTCGTGCTCTGGGACGGCGCCCAGTGGTCGCTCTACCGCAGCGCGCCGGCGGCACCGCTGTCGATCCTGCGCGGCAAGCTCGTCGCGGTGGCGGCGTTCCTGCTGTGGCCGCTGCTGTTGGTCGCCCTGGCCGGCGCACAGGCCTTCGGCGCCGGCGCCGCCGCGGTGCTCGCGTTCGCCGGCGTCGCCGCCGGCGGCACGCTGGCGGCCCTGGGCGTGCTCGCGGTCGTCGGCACGTCGCCACGGCTGATGCGGCCGGACGACGGCGCCATGGCCCAGGGCGGGCGCAGCTTCCTGGCCGCGCTGCTGCTCGTGGTGCTGTTCCAGCTGGCGCTGGCGCCGGCGATGTTCGCCTGGCTGCGGCTGCTGCAGCACCTGCGCCGGCACCGCCTCGCCGCCGACGAGGTCCTTGCGCTGCTGCCCTGGGTGGTCGGCGCTGCGCTGGCCTGGGGCGTCGTCGTCGCCGCGCTCGGCATCGCGCTCGGCGCGCGCAACTTCCGGCGCCTGTCGGCGGCCACCTGACCGCGCCGGCGCTTCAGCCGGCGGCGATGCGGCGCAGCGCCTCGCCCTCGAGGCGGCAGATCCGCCAGTCGGCCAGGAGCCGGGCCCCTTGCCGCTGGTAGAAGCCGATCGCCGGCGCGTTCCAGTCGAGCACGCTCCAATCCAGCCGTGGGCAGCCGCGCGCGACCGCCTCCGCCGCCACCGCCCGCAGCAGCGCGAGGCCGATGCCGCGCCCGCGCCATTCGGGCAGCACGAACAGGTCCTCGAGGTAGAGGCAGGGCTGGGTGCGGAACGTCGAGTAGCTGGCGAAGAACAGCGCGAAGCCGACCGGACCGCCATCGGCCTCGGCGAGCAGCGCGCTGCACGCCGGCCGCGGCCCCGCGAGGTGGCCGCGCAGCCGCGCCTCGTCGAGGTCGAGCTGGTCCTCGAGCCGCTCGTAGCGCGCCAGTTCGCGGATGAAGCGGGCGATCTGCGGGGCGTCGTCGGGCCCGGCCGGCCGCACGACGGCGGCCGCCATGCCGCCGGGGCCGCTCACGCGCGGTAGGTGATGCGGCCGCGCGACAGGTCGTACGGCGACAGCTCCACCGTCACGCGGTCGCCCGGGATGATGCGGATGTAGTTCTTGCGCATCTTGCCCGAGATGTGCGCCAGCACGATGTGCCCGCCATCGATCTGGATGCGGAACTTCGTGTTGGCGAGCGTCTCGACGACCGTGCCTTCCAGGACGATGGCTTCTTCTTTGGACACACTCACTCTTCGATCTTTCCGTTCGGGCGGCCGCCGTGGCCTGGGAAAGGGGCGGGATCCTAGGCGCGCGGGCGTCGGCTGACAAGCGCGGCCTGGCGCCGCCCCGCTGCCGGCCGCAGATCGGCTTGCCTCGCCCCCCGCCGCCGCGTCTGCTGGTGCGGTGAAGTTCCCACGCCGACTCGTGGCGGCCCTGGCGGTGCTCGGGCTGGCCACGGCGGGGATCCGGCTCGCGCTGCGCCGCGAACCGCCGGCGGTGCTGGTGCACACGGTCGTGCGCGGGCCCGTCGAGGCCACGGTCGCCAACACCCGCGCCGGCACCGTCAACGCACGCCGGCGGGCGAAGCTGGCGCCCGGCCAGGGCGGTCAGGTGGCCGCCCTGCACGTGCGGGCGGGCGACCGCGTCGTCCAGGGCCAGGTGCTGATCGAGCTGTGGAACGCCGACCTGCGCGCCCAGCGCGCCCTGGCGGAGAGCGAGGTGCAGCGCGCGAACGCGGTGGCCGAGGAGGCGCAGCTGCGGGCGGAACTGGCCGACCGCGAGGCCGAACGGCAACGGCAGCTGCTCGCCGAGCAGATCTCGACCGGCGAGCGCGTCGACCGCGCCGACAGCGAGGCCCGGGCCGCGCGCGCCGCGCAGCGCGCGGCGGCCGCGCAGGCGCTGGTCGGCCGGCGCCAGATCGAGGTCGTGGACGCCCAGCTCGAACGCACTCTGGTGCGCGCGCCGTTCGACGGCATCGTCGCCGAGGTCAACGGCGAGGTCGGCGAGTTCGTGACGCCGTCCCCGGTCGGCATCCCGACGCCGCCGGCGGTCGACCTGATCGACGACGGCGCACCCTACGTGACGGCGCCGATCGACGAGGTCGACGCGGCGCTCGTCCGGGTCGGCATGCCGGTGCGCGTGCTGCTCGATGCGTTCGCCGCCCGCGCCTTCGCCGGCCGCGTGCGGCGCATCGCGCCCTACGTGCTCGACCGCGAGAAGCAGGCCCGCACCGTCGACGTCGAGGTCGAGTTCGTCGGGCCGGCGCCGGACGTCGCGCTGCTGGCCGGCTACTCGGCCGACGTCGAGATCGTGCTGCAGCAGCGGGACCACGCCGTGCGCGTGCCGACCGAGGCGGTGCGCGATGGCACCGTGTTCGTGCGCGGCGGCGACGGCCGGCTGTCGCTGCGGCGGGTCGGACCCGGTCTCGCGAACTGGCGCTTCACGGAGATCGCCAGCGGCCTCGAGCCCGGCGAAGTCGTGGTGCTGTCGCGCGACCGCGACGGCGTCGCCGACGGCGCCGTGGTCGCGATCGAACCCGCAGGCGCGCCGTGATCGAGCTGCAGGGCGTGCAGCGCGTCTTCCGCGTCGGCGACCAGGAGGTGCACGCGTTGCGCGACGTGGACCTCTCGATCGCACGTGGTGAATACCTGTCGCTGATGGGCCCGTCGGGTTCCGGCAAGTCGACCCTGCTGCACGTGCTCGGCCTGCTCGATCGTCCGACCGCCGGGCGCTACCGCCTGCTCGGCCGCGACGTCGGCGAGCTCGACGATCGGGCGCTGGCGCGGACGCGGCGGCAGTGCATCGGCTTCGTGTTCCAGTCGTTCCACCTGGTGCCGCGCCTGACGACGGCGCAGAACGTCGCGCTGCCGTTGCTCCTGGCCGAGGTGCCGCGCGCGGAACGCCAGCAACGCGTGCGCGAGGCGCTGGCAGCCTTCGGTCTCGGGCACCGCGCCGACCACCGGCCGGACGAGCTGTCCGGCGGCCAACGGCAGCGCGCGGCGATCGCCCGGGCGACGATCTCGCGCCCGCAGCTGCTGCTGGCCGACGAACCGACCGGCAACCTCGACCGCAGCGCCGGCCAGGAGATCGTGCGCGAGCTGGAGCGGTTGCACGACGATGGCCTGACGCTGGTCGTCGTCACGCACGACCCGGACCTCGGCCGCCGGGCGCACCGCAGGCTGCGCATGGACGACGGCCGCATCGTCGCCGACGTGCGCGAGGCGGGAGCCGGCGATGCGGTTCGCTGAGCAGTTCCTGTTCGCGGCGCAGAGCCTGCGCGCGGCCCGCGTGCGCACGCTGCTCATCCTGCTGGCGGTGGCGATCGGCACCGCCGGCGTCGTGCTGCTGGTCTGGCTCGGCGAATCGGGCCGGCGCTACGTCGCCGACCAGTTCGCCGCGCTCGGCACCAACCTGGTGATCGTGCTGCCCGGTCGCACCGAGACCAAGGGGGGCGCGCCGCCGCTGCTCGGCGAGACGGCGCGCGACCTGACGCTCGACGACGCGCTGGCGCTGCAGCGCAGCGACGCCGTGCGGCGCGTGGCGCCGATCGTGGCCGGCAGCATCACCGTCACCCGCGGCAACCGGGCGCGCGAGGCGACGGTGCTCGGCTCGACTGCCGACCTGCTGCCGGTGCGCCGATTCGAGCTCGCGGCCGGGACGTTCCTGCCGCGCGGCGATCCGCGGCGCGCCGGCGCCGAGTGCGTGCTGGGCCGGACCCTGCAGCGGGAGCTGTTCGCCGGCGCCGGCGCGCTCGGCGAATGGGTTCGCCTCGGCGACCGCCGGTTCCGCGTCACCGGCATCCTGGCGTCGACGGGGCGATCGCTCGGCACCGACCTCGACGAAGCGGTGGTGATCCCGGTCGCCGCCGCCCAGGCCCTGTTCGACACCGAGGGTCTGTTCCGCGTGCTGATCGAGGCCACCGATCGCGGCGCCGTGCCGCGCGCCTGCCGCGATGTCGAGCGCATCCTGCGCCAGCGCCGCGAAGGCGAGCTCGACGTCACGGTGATCACCCAGGAAGCCGTGCTGGCGACCTTCGACGGCATCCTGCGCACGCTGACGTTCGCGATCGCCGGCATCGCCGCGATCAGCCTGGTCGTCGCCGGCATCCTGATCATGAACGTGATGGTGATCGCCGTGGCGCAGCGACGCACCGAGGTCGGCCTGCTGAAGGCGCTCGGCGCGGCGCCGGACTCGATCCGCAGCCTGTTCCTGTGGGAGGCGCTGCTCCTGGCGGTCGTCGGCGCCGGCGCCGGCATCACGATCGCCGAGGCCACGAGCCGCATCGCCGCCGCGTTCGTGCCGGCGCTCGGGGCCGGCACGCCGGGGTGGGCGGCAGTGGCGGCATTCGCCACCGCGCTGGCGATCGGCATCGCCTTCGGCACGGCGCCGGCGGCGCGCGCCGCGCGGCTCGACCCCGTGCTGGCCCTGGCGAGGCGCTGATCGTGCTGCCGGTCGACGTCCTGCAGCTGGCGACCGGCGCGGTGCGCGCGCAGCGGCAACGTTCGGCGCTGACGGCGCTCGGCATCGCCGTCGGCATCGCCGCCGTGGTGCTGCTGACCTCGCTCGGCACCGGGCTGCAGCGCTACGTGCTCGGCGAGTTCACCCAGTTCGGCACCAACCTGCTGCAGGTGACGCCGGGCCGGTCGCAGACGTTCGGCATGTCGGGCGCGATGCTGAACACGGTGCGGCCGCTGTCGCTGGCCGATGCCGAGGCGCTGCGACACCTGCCCGGCGTGCGCGGCGTGGTGCCGGTGATCGCCGGCAACGCGGCCGTCGAGCACGGCGGCCGCAGCCGCCGCACGGCGGTCTACGGCGTCTCCAGCCAGATGCCCGCGGTCTGGCGGTTCGAGGTCGGCAGCGGCGCCTTCCTGCCCGACGAACACGCCGCCACCGCGCGCGCGTTCGCCGTGCTCGGCAGCCGCGTGCAGCGCGAGCTGTTCGGCGATCGCTCGCCGCTCGGCGAGATGGTGCGCATCGGCAGCGAGCGGTTCCGCGTCGTCGGCACGATGCGCGACAAGGGCCAGTTCCTCGGCATCGACCTCGACGACGCGGTCTACGTGCCGACCGCGCGGGCGATGGCGATGTTCGACCGCGAGGGCCTGATGGAGATCGACGTGCTGCTGGCCGAGACGGCCGCCACCGAGGCCGTGCGCGCCGACGTCGACCGTGTGTTGCGGTCGCGCCACGGGCGCGAGGACTACACGATCACGTCGCAGCAGCAGATGCTCGACGTGCTGGGCTCGGTGCTGTCGGTGCTGACGCTCGGCATCGCCGGCCTCGGCGGCATCTCGCTGCTGGTCGGCGGCGTCGGCATCCTGACCATCCTGACGATCGGCGTCGGCGAACGCACCAACGAGATCGGTCTGCTGCGCGCCCTCGGGGCGACGCAGGGCGAGATCCTGCGGCTGTTCCTCGGCGAAGCGGCGGCGCTGGCGGCGCTCGGCGGCGCGCTCGGTCTGCTGCTCGGCGTCGGCGTCGCCTGGCTCCTGCACGCGCTGCTGCCGGCGCTGCCGGTGGCGACGACGATACCGCACGTGCTGGGCGCCGAAGGCGTGGCGATCGCCATCGGCCTGCTCGCCGGCACGGCGCCGGCGCGCCGCGCCGCGCGACTCGACCCGATCGAGGCGCTGCGCGCCGAATGACCGGCGGCAACCGGCGCTGTGGGGCCCCGGTTTGACGCCACGGTCGGGATCGGCGAGACTGCGGTATGTACTTCGCGTCCGCCGAACCGTCCGCAGCGCCCGCCGGCGCCGACCCTGTCGTCGATCCGCACGGCCCGACCGCTGCCGGCGAACCGGCCACCCCGGACCTCGACGGCGCCCCGGCGGCGCTGATCCCGGCGCTGCAGCGGCGCGGCTTCACGCGCCTGACCGAGGTGCAGCGCGCGGTGCTGGCCGCCTGGGACGGCGCCCGCGACCTGCGCATCACCTCGCAGACCGGCTCCGGCAAGACCGTGGCGCTGGGCTTCGCGCTGGCGCCCGGCCTCGCCGCGCGCCCTGCGACCGGCCCCACCACGCTGGTGATCGCGCCGACGCGCGAACTGGCGATGCAGGTGAAGGAGGAACTCGGCTGGCTGTTCGCCGACCTGCCGCACGGGCACTGCGAGGTCGTCACCGGCGGCACCAGCCTGGTCCGGGAACGCCAGCAGCTGCGGCAGCGTCCGTCGGTGCTGGTGGGCACGCCCGGGCGCCTGCTCGATCACCTCCGCGAGGGCGCGCTCGACGTGTCGTCGGTGACGCAGCTGGTGCTCGACGAAGCCGACCAGATGCTCGACCTCGGCTTCCGCGATGAACTGGACGCCATCCTCGGCCAGCTGCCCGCCGCGCGCCGCACCCACCTCGTGTCGGCGACCTTCCCGCCGGAGGTGCTCGACCTGGCGGATCGTTTCCAGCGCGACCCGATCCTCGTCGAAGGCTCCGCGCAGGGCCAGGCGCACGGCGACATCGAGCACGTCGTGCACCGCATCGGCCCGCGCGAGCACTACGCCGCGCTGGTGAACCTGCTGCTGCTGGCCGGCGAGGAACGCACGCTGGTGTTCGTGCGCACGCGCGAGAACACGGCGACGCTGGCCGACAAGCTGGCGGCCGACGGCTTCGCCGCGATGCCGCTGCACGGCGAGCTCGCCCAGGCGCAGCGCACGCGCACGCTGGCGGCGTTCCGCCGCGGCTCGGTCCGCACCCTGGTGGCGACCGACGTCGCGGCGCGCGGCCTCGACATCGGCTCGGTCACCGCGGTCGTGCACGTGCACCCGCCGATCGACGCGGCGACCTACGTGCACCGCAGCGGCCGCACCGGCCGCGCCGGCCAGAAGGGCCGCAGCATCCTGCTGGTGCCGAAGGGGATCGAGCCGCGCGCGCGACGCCTGCTGCGCGAGGCCGGGGTCGCGGCCCGGCTCGAGCCGCTGCCGGGCGCCGCGGCCGTGCAGGCGCGGCAACTCGAGCGCGCCGTGGCCGGCGCGCGGGCGGCGCTCGATGCCGGAGCCAGCCCGGACCAACTGGCGGCAGCCGCCGGGCTGCTGCAGGGACGGGAGCCCACAGCCGTGGTCGCGGCGCTGCTGGCGCGGACGATGGCCGCCGAACGGTCGCCGTTCGACACCGGCGATCCGGGCGCGGCGCCGCGCCATGGCCATGCCGCCGCCGCG
>JAHBXX010000036.1 GCA_019636245.1 Planctomycetota bacterium
GCTGCTCGACGCCGGGCGGCCGGTGACGCTGGTGGCCCGCCGGCCGCGGCTGCTGCCGCCGGCGTGGTGCGGCGGCGCCGTGCGCGTGTTCGCCGGCGATGCCGGCGACCCGGGCGTGCTGGCGCGCGCGTTCGCCGGCGCCGACGCCGTGCTGCACCTGGCCACCGCGGCGGGCGACGACCCGGCCGCGGTCGAGCGCAGCATGGCGGCGGCGGTGCAGGCCGCCGGCGCGGCCGCGGCGGCGGCGGCGGTGCGGCGCTTCGTCTACACGAGCAGCACCGCGGCGCTGTGGCTCGGCGGACCCGGCGCGGTCGACGGCAGCGCCGGGCCGGACCCGAAGCCGGCGGGCCGTGCCGCCTACGCCCGCGGCAAGATCGCCGCCGAACGGGCGCTGCGGGCGCTGCGGGCGCAGGGCCTCGGCGTGACCATCGTGCGGCCGGCGATCGTCGTCGCCCCGGATGGCACCGCCGAGCACTCCGGCCTCGGCCTGTGGGTGCGCGACAACCATTGCGTCGGCTGGGGGCGGGGGCGCACGCCGCTGCCGCTGGTGCTCGCCGACGACTGCGCCGCGGCCCTGGTCGCCGCGCTCGATGCGCCGGCGGCGTCAGGTCGCGACTACAACCTCGCCGGCGACGTGCGGCTGTCGGCCCGCGACTACGTGGCGGCGTTGGCGCGCGCCACCGGCCGTGCCTACCACTTCCATCCGACCCTGCTCCGGTGGATGTGGCTGCAGGAGTTCGGCAAGTACCTGGTCAAGCTGGCGGCGCGGCGGCCGCGGCAGTGGCCGGCCTGGCGCGACCTCGCCTCGCGCGCGTTCCGCACCCGGCTCGACTGCACCGATGCGAAGCGCGACCTCGGTTTCGCGCCGGAGGCCGACCGCGCGCGCTTCCTGCAGCGGTTGTTCCCGGCCGCGGACCTGGCGCCGTGAGCGTGCGCCGGGCGGTGCACGTGTTCGCCACCTTCGGCGCCGGCGGGCCGCAGGTGCGCGCGGTGCAGCTGTTCGCCCGGCTCGGCCAGGGCTGGGCGCACACCGTGCTGGCGATGGACGGCTGCACCGAGGCCGCGGCCCAGCTGCCGGCCAGGGTCGACGTCGCGCTGGCGCCAGCGCCGCCGCGCGGCGGCCTGCTCGCCAACGTGAGCCGCCTGCGGGGCTGGTTGTCGGCGCAGCGACCGGAGCTGGTCCTGACCTACAACTGGGGCGCGATCGAAGCGGCGATCGCGGCGCGTTCGCTCGGCCTGCCGCTGGTGCACCACGAGGACGGCTTCCTGCCCGAGGAGGCCGAACGGCGGCTGCGGCGGCGGTCGTGGCTGCGACGCCTGGCGCTGCGGGGCGTGCCGGTGGTGGTGCCGTCGCAGGTGCTGCGGCGCATCGCCACGACCGAGTGGAAGCTGCCGCCCGCCCAGGTGCACCACCTGCCGAACGGCGTCGACCTCGGGCGCTTCCGGCCGGCGCCGCCGCCGGCCGAACCGGTCGTCGGCACGGTCGGCGGGCTGCGCGCGGAGAAGGACCACGCCACGCTGCTGCGCGCCTTCGCCGGACTCGGCCCGGCCGCGGCGCGGCTCGACCTCGCCGGCGGCGGTCCGCTCGCCGACGACCTGCGCGCGCTGGCCGACCAGCTCGGCGTGCGCGAGCGCGTGCGCTTCCATGGCCCGGTGCGGGACACGGCGCCCTGCTACGCGGCCATGTCGGTGTTCGTGCTGTCGTCGCGCACCGAGCAGATGCCGATCGCGCTGCTCGAGGCGATGGCGTGCGGGCTGCCGGTCGTCGCCACCGACGTCGGCGACGTGCGGGCGATCCTGCCGCCGGCGGCGGCCGAGGGCATCGTGCCGCCGGGCGATCCGGCGGCGCTGGCGGCCGCCCTGCGCCGCCTGCTGGCCGATGCCGACCGGCGCCAGCGGCTCGGCGCCGAGAACCGGCGCCAGGTCGAGCTGCACTACGAGGCGGGGCGCTGCCTCGACCGCTTCGTGCAGATCTACGAGGCGACCGCCCGGCCGCGCCGCTGAGCGATCGTCGTCCGGCCGCGATGGCCGCCGGGTCCTGGGGCGGCTATGGTGCGCCGTCCGCCGCCGATGTCCCTCAACGACCTCAACATCGCCCGTTCGATCCCGCTGCGCCCGCTGACCGAGGTGGCGCGCATCATGGGTCTCACCGCCGACGACCTCGAGCCCTACGGCCACAGCAAGGCGAAGGTCAAGCTCGACCTGCTGCGGCAGCCGCCCACGCGCAAGCCCGGCAAGTACGTGGTCGTCACCGCGATCACGCCGACGCCGCTCGGCGAGGGCAAGACGGTGCACACGGTCGGCATCTCGCAGGCGCTGAACCGCATCGGCAAGCGCGCCTGCTGCGTGATCAGGCAGCCGTCGATGGGGCCGGTGTTCGGCATCAAGGGCGGCGCCGCCGGCGGCGGCTACTCGCAGGTGGTGCCACCCGAGGAGCTCAACCTGCACCTGACCGGCGACTTCCACGCCGTCACCGCCGCGCACAACCTGTGCGCCGCGTTCCTCGACGCGCACCTGTTCCACGGCAACGAACTGGGGCTCGACCCGGAGCAGATCAGCTGGCGGCGCGTGCTCGACATGAACGACCGCGCGCTGCGCGAGATCGAGGTCGCGCACGGCGGTGCCAAGAACGGCGCCCCGCGGCGCACCGGGTTCGACATCACCTCGGCCAGCGAGATCATGGCGATCCTCGGCCTGGCGAAGGACCTCGCCGACCTGCGGCAGCGGCTCGGCGCGATGGTGGTCGGCTACGCCACCTCCGGCCGACCGGTGACCGCCGAGGACCTGAAGGCCGCCGGCGCGATGACGGCGATCCTCAAGGACGCCCTGAAGCCGACGCTGATGCAGACGCTCGAGGGCACGCCGGCGCTGGTGCACACCGGACCGTTCGCGAACATCGCCCACGGCAACAGCTCGATCGTCGCCGACCAGCTGGCGCTGCGCGGCCTCGACTTCGTGGTCACCGAGGCGGGCTTCGGCGCCGACATGGGCGCCGAGAAGTTCTTCGACATCAAGTGCCGCGCGTCGGGGCTGCAGCCGGACGCGGCGCTGCTGGTGGCGACCGTGCGGGCGCTGAAGATGCACAGCGGCCGGTTCGAGATCAAGGCGGGCAAGCCGCTGCCCGAGGGTCTGCAGCGCGAGGACCTCGACGCGCTCGCGGCCGGCATCGGCAACCTCGAGAAGCAGATCGAGAACGTGCGCCTGTTCGGCATCCCGGTGGTGGTGGCGATCAACCGGTTCCCGAGCGACACCGAGGCCGAGATCGCGTTCGTGCAGGCGGCGGCGCTGGCCGCCGGCGCGTCGGCGGCGCACGTGTCGACGCTGTTCACCGACGGCGGCAAGGGCGGCGAGGAGCTGGCCCACGCGCTGGTCGCGGCCTGCGACGAGCCGAGTTCGTTCCGGCTGCTCTACCCGGACGAGCTGAGCCTCAAGGAGAAGATCGAGACGATCGCGACGCGGATCTACGGCGCCGCCGGCGTCGACTACGAGCCCGAGGCCGACCGACAGCTCGCGCTGTTCGAGGAACGCGGCTACGGCCGCTTCCCGATCTGCATGGCGAAGACGCAGTACTCGCTGAGCCACGACCCGAACCTCAAGGGCCGGCCGCGCGACTTCCGCTTCCGGGTGCGCGATGCGCGCGTCGCCGTCGGCGCCGGGTTCGTCTACCCGCTCGCGGGCGAGATCATGACCATGCCGGGCCTCGGCAAGGTGCCGGGCGGCGCGCGCATGGACGTCGACGCCGACGGCAACATCACCGGCATGCTGTAACGCGCCGGCGGCGCCCTACAGCGCCGCCTTGACGCGCGCGGCGACGTGCGCCGGCGTGAAGCCGAAGTGCGCGGCGAGCGTCTTGTACGGCGCGCTGGCGCCGAACGTGCTCTGGCCGATGCAGCGGTCGAGGCGGCCGGTCAGCTGGCACCACCACTCCGGGCGGCCCATCTCGATCGCGAACACCGCCGCCTTGCCGAGTACCTGCTGCCGGTAGGACGCATCCTGCTGCAGGAACAGCTCCAGGCACGGCATCGACACGACGCGCGTCGGCACGCCCTCCCTGGTCAGCTGCGCCGCGGCCTCGACGGCGAGGCCGACCTCGGCGCCGGTGGCGACGAGCGTCGCCTTGGCGCCGGCGGCGTCGACCAGCAGGTAGCCGCCGCGCAGCGCTTCGCGCGCGCTCCAGCCGGGCCCGTGCGGCAGCTTGGGCAGGTTCTGCCGCGTCAGCGCCAGCGCCACCGGACCGTCGCGGCGCGTCATCGCGTGCGTCCACGCGGCGGCGGTCTCGGCGCCGTCGGCGGGGCGGAACACGTGCAGGTTCGGGATCGCGCGCAGCGTCGCCAGGTGTTCGACCGGCTGGTGGGTGGGGCCGTCCTCGCCGACCATCAGGCTGTCGTGCGTGAACACGAACGTCGCCGGCAGCTTCATCAGCGCCGCCAGCCGCATCGGCGTGCGCATGTAGTCGGCGAACACCAGGAACGTGCTGCCGGCGGCGAGGAAGCCGCTGTGCAGCGTGATGCCGTTGACCACCGCGCCCATCGCGTGTTCGCGGATGCCGAAGTGCAGCGTGCGGCCGGTGCGGTTCGCGGCCGTGAACGAGCCGCCCTGCTTGATGCGCGTCTTGGTCGACGGGTCGAGATCGGCGCTGCCGCTGGTGAACCCGGGCACCAGCTCGGCGAGCTTCTGGATCACGTTGCCCGACAGCGCACGCGTCGCCGCCGGCTCGGCGCCGGCCGCGGCCGCCAGCTGCTCGAGCAGATCGGCGGGCACGGCGCGGGCGCGGAAGGCGCGCCAGGCGGCGACCTGCTGCGGCGCCTTCGCCTCCCAGCCCTGCAGCGCCGCCTGCCAGGCGCGGCGCTCCTGCTCGTTGCGCGCCGCGGCCTGCTGGAAGAGCGCCCGTGCCCGTGCATCGACGAAGAAGTCCTCGGCCGGCAGGCCGAGCGCCTGCTTGGCCAGCAGGATCTCCTCCTTGCCGAGCGGGGCGCCGTGCACGTCGTGCGTGTTCGCCTTGTTGGGGCTGCCCTTGCCGATCGTCGTCCGGCAGCAGATCAGCTGCGGTCGGTCGCAGGCGGCCGTGGCGCACTGCAGCGCCTTGCGCACCTGGTCGTGGTCGTGGCCGTCGACGCTCTGCACGGCCCAACCCTGGGCGCGGAAACGGGCGGCGATGTCCTCGCTGGTGGCGAGATCGGTGTGGCCCTCGATGGTGATGGTGTTGTCGTCGAACAGGCAGACCAGGTTGCCGAGGCGCAGGTGGCCGGCCAGCCCGGCCGCCTCGTAGCTGATGCCCTCCATCAGGTCGCCGTCACCGACGGTGACGAACACCCGGGCGAGCAGCCCGGGGTTCTGGAAGCGGGCCGCCTCCATCTGCGCGGCGATCGCCATGCCGACGGCGTTGGCGAAGCCCTGGCCGAGCGGCCCGGTGGTGGTCTCGACGCCGACCGTCTCGCCGTACTCCGGGTGGCCTGGGGTCTTGCTGTGCAGCTGGCGGAACTGCTTCAGGTCGTCGAGCGCGACCGGGTAGCCGGCGAGGTGCAGCAGCGAGTAGAGCAGCATCGAGCCGTGGCCACCGGACAGCACGAAGCGGTCGCGGCCCGGCCAGTGCGGATCCTCCGGCGACCAGCGCAGGAACTCGGTCCACAGCACGGCGGCGACGTCCGCCATGCCCATCGGCATGCCCGGGTGGCCGGATTCGGCCTTCTGCACCGCGTCCATGGCGAGGCCGCGGATGGTGTTGGCGACGAGCGAGAGGTCCGAGGTGGCGAGCGGCATGGGCGTGGACTCTAGAAGGCCCGGCGGGGGCAGCCAAGGCTGCCGCGCCCTGCTACCTTGCACGGCACCAAGGAGGTGGCCATGCGGCGGATGATCCTCGTGCTCGTTCTCGGCTCGTGCCCGACCACGGCCCTCGCGCAGACGACCTGGACGGTGGATGCGGCCGGCGGACCCGGCGTGGACTTCCTCGACCTGCCGAGCGCGGTCGCGGCGGCCAGCAGCGGCGACGTGATCCTGGTGCACGCGGGGCCGTTCGGCGAAGGGGCGGCGCCGTTCTCGACCGACAAGGGGCTCTGCATCGTCGGCGTCGGCGGCCAGGTGCCGATCTTCTCGACGGCGCTGCAGCCGTTCGTGGTGCACGACCTGCCGGCGGGCAGCACCTTCTCCATGGTCGGCTTCGCCTGGGGGCTCGGCACCGGCGAACTCAACTTCGAGGTGACGAACTGCGCCGGCAGGGTGCACCTCGAGCGGCTGCGCGCCCGCGAGCCGGGCTTCTTCCTGCCGGTCTGGCCGGCGTTCCGCATCCACGCCAGCGCCGACGTGACGCTGCACGGCATCGTCAACTTCGGCGCCCCCGCGGTGCAGATCGACCACAGCCGCGTGCTGCTGGTCGGGTGCCGGCTCGGGCGGACGGAGATCGGTGTGGGTGGCGGGCAGGCGGTGCGCGCCAACTACTCGACGGTGGACATCGTCGAGCCGCGCTTCGACCCGGCCACGGCGATGCCGATGGGCACGATCGAACTGCTGCAGTGCGACGCGACGCTGACCGGCAGCAGCGCCGGCCACGTCGTCAACTACGGCGGCTTCGGCCCCTATGGGCCGGTCGTGCTCGCGAACGGCGGCAGCCTGCGGCACGATCCGGCGCTGCCGTTGGTCAACACGCCGGCGGGCAGCGCCATCGCGGGCACGGCGGTGCCGGTGGCGACCAGCGTGCCGGCGAGCTTCACCACCGCGGCGCAGCCGGGGGCGACGATGACGCTGACGACGTACGCGCCAGCCGGGGCGTTCGTGTTCCCGGCCATCGGCGCGCCCGGGCCGCTGGTGCCGACGCCGCTCGGCACGCTCGGCCTCGACCTGCTGCAGCCCTACGGCTTCCTGCCGGCGCTGCTGGTGCCTGCCGGCGGCACCGCCGAGTCGTTGTTGCCGGTCGCCGTTGCGGTGCCGCGCGGCGCCGCGTTCGCGACCCAGGCGGTGGTGCTGACCGCCACGACGCTCGAACTCGGGCTGTCGTGCCCGTTCGTCGTGCACTGAGAGCCCGAGAGGAAATCATGATACGGGCTCTCGGAATGCCCTTTGGCGGCCGCCTGCGCGGCCGCGCAGAGCTTGCGAGAGGATTCTCTCCCAAGCTCTGAGCGCGGCGCTCAGTGCGCGCCCTCGCGCACCGCGTTGACGTTCCAGGTCGGGATCGAGATCTCGACGGCGCCGTCGGCCGGCAGGCGCAGGAGCCGGGCCTGGCAGCCGAGCCGCGAGTCCAGGCCGACGTCGCGCGCTTCGTCGAGCTGGTCGAGTTCGTCCTCGCTGGCCGCGCTGAGGCAGTCGCCGCCGCGGGTCACCTTGACGTGGCACGTCGAGCAGGCGCAGACGCCGCCGCAGGCATGGTCGAGTTGCAGCCCCTGCGCCATCGCCGCCTGCAGGATCGTCTGCCCGACCGCCAACGTGAACGCGCGGGCATCGCCGCGGACGACGAGGCGCGCCTGACTCATCGGCCTTCCTCCTCGCGCAGCGCCCTGGTCACCGCGGCGCTGATCACGTCGTCGGCGATCGTCGCGGTCGCCTGCGTCACCGCGTCGCAGCCGGCGCGCAGCGCCGCCGCGTCGGTCGGGCCAGCCAGCAGGCGCTCGAGGGCCTTCACCGCCTTGTGCACGGCGTAGGTCTGGTCGGGCGGCAGTTCGGCGAGGGCCAGTGCACGCTGCGCGCCGCGCACCATGGCCTCGGCCTTGTTGCGCAGTTCGATCGCCTCGCGGGCGGCGTAGTCGGCCTGCGCGTGCTCGATCGAGTCGAGCATCATTGCCCGCACCTCCTCGCGCGACAGGCCGTAGGTCGGCACCACCTGGATGCCGGCCTCGACGCCGGTGCGTTGCTCGCGGGCGTGCACGCGCAGCACGCCGTCGGCGTCGACCAGGAAGGTCACGGCGATGCGCGGCAGGCCGGCCGGCAGCGGCGGGATGCCGCGCAGCCGGAAGGTGCCGAGCAGGCGGCAGTCGCGGGCCAGTTCGCGTTCGCCCTGGTAGATCGACAGTTCGACGGCGGTCTGGTCGTCGACGCCGGTCGAGAACTCCTCGGTGACGCTGGTGGGGATCGTGCTGTTGCGCAGGATCAGCTTCTGCACCGCGCCGCCGAGCGTTTCGATGCCGAGCGACAGCGGGATCACGTCGAGCAACAGCAGCGAGCGGTCGTTGCCGGCCAGCACGTCGGCCTGGATCGCGGCGCCGAGCGCGACGGCGAGGTCGGGGTCGACCTCCGTGTGCGGCGGCCGGCCGAGCAGCGCGCGCAGCCGTTCGCGCACCAGCGGCACCCGCGTGCTGCCGCCCACCAGCACGGTCTCGTCGATCTGGTCGAGTCGCAGGCCGGCATCGCGCACGGCGCGCTGCACGCAGTCGAGCGTGCGCTGCACCAGCGGGGCGATGGCCGCCTCGAACTCGGCGCGCGTCACGCGCAGCGACGCGGTGCCGCGCGGGCCGAGGTCGAGCGTGAGTTCGGCTTCCACGGCGTCGCTGAGCCGGATCTTGAGGCCCTCGGCGGCGCTGCGCACCGCCTGCAGCACGAACGGATCGACCGCCTTGCCGCCGCCCGGCAGCGCGGCCAGGATGCGGTCGGCGAGCAGCAGGTCGAAGTCGTCGCCGCCCAGATGCGTGTCGCCGGCCGTCGCCAGCACGCGGAACACGCCGTCGTCGATGCGCAGGATCGAGACGTCGAAGGTGCCGCCGCCGAGGTCGTAGACCAGCACGGTGCCGTCCTTGCTGCCGTCGATGCCGTAGGCCAGCGCGGCGGCGGTCGGTTCGTTGAGGATGCGCAGGCAGTCGAGGCCGGCCAGCGCGGCGGCGTCCTTGGTCGCCTGACGCTGCGCGTCGTCGAACCAGGCCGGCACGGTGATCACCGCCGCGGCCACGGGCTGGCCGAGCGCCAATTCGGCGTTCGCCTTCACCTGCTGCAGGATGCGGGCGGAGATCGCCTCGGGCGAGAGCGTCGCGTCGCCGATCCGGATGCGCGGCAGGCCGCGTTCGCCGGCGACCACCGGGTAGGGCAGGCGGGCGGCCTCGGCGCCCACCTCGGCGGCGCTGCGGCCGATCAGGCGCTTGACCGAGAACACCGTGCGGTCGGGGCACGTCAGCCGCAACCGCTTCGCCTCGCGACCGACCAGCGTGCGGCCGTCCGGATGGAAGCAGACGACGGACGGCACCAGGGCCTCGCCGTCGCGGTCGCGCAGCACGCGCGCGACCTTGCCGGCGCGGATCGCCGCCAGGCTGTTGGTGGTGCCCAGGTCGATGCCGACGACGAGGCGCGGCGGGGCGGTGGGGGGCGCGCTCACGACTTCGCTTCCAGGTCGGCGAGGGCCTTGCGGTGGTAGTGCGAGGCGTGCAGCCGGCGCGCCGCGGCCTCGTGGTCGCCGCGCTGCAGATCGGCGCGCACGGCCGCGAAGTCGTCGGCGAGCGCGGCCTGCAGGCGGGCGCGCAACGCCGGCGCCGACGCCGCGCCGGCCGTGGCGACCTGCTCGGCGAGTTCGAGCGCCTCGTCGAGGAAGGCCGGGTCGAGCTTCTTGGTCCGGTCGAGCACGCCGGGGCTGAGCAGTTCCAGCAGCGCGCGCGCGCGGCGCCACGGATCGCGCAGCACCTGCCAGGCGTCGTTGATCTCCGCCGATCGCTGCAGCACCGCGATGCAGTCGCCGGTGTCGCTGGCGCGGTGCAGGTCGGGATGGCACTCGCGCGACAGGCGCAGATAGCGGGCCTCGAGCGTGCGCTCGTCGACGTCGAGCGAGCGCGGCAGGCCGAACACGGTGAACGGATCGGGGGCGGGGACGTGGATCACGCCGGGTGCGCTACGCCGAGAACGAGGTGCCGCAGCCGCAGGTGCCGGACGCCTGGGGGTTCTTGAACACGAAGCCACGGTCGAGCAGGCCGTCGTTGAAGTCCAGCGTCGTGCCGCCCATGAAGAACTCGCTCTTCTTGTCGACGACGATGCGTACGCCGTGCTGCTCGAACGTCAGGTCGAACTCGGTCGGCCCGCCCTGGTCGAAATCGAGCACGTAGGTGAAGCCCGAGCAGCCGCCGCCCTTGGCGCCGATCCGCACCCAGACGGTGTCCGGGAACTTCTGTTCGGCGATGACGCGCTGGATCTCCTTGGCGGCGCGTTCGGTCAGGTGCACGCCGCGGCCGGGCTTCGCCTGGCTCGCCGGCGGGGCGCCCGCTTCGGGGCCTGCCGCGTCACGGGTGCCGGGTTCGCTCACGACCGGGCTCCCGTCTCGGCGGTGCGCGCCGCGCGCTTCTGTCGCCAGTCCTCGATCGCCGCCTTGATCGCGTCCTCGGCGAGCACCGAGCAGTGGATCTTGACCGGCGGCAGCGACAGCTCCTCGACGATCTGCGTGTTCTTGATCTGCGCCGCGGCGTCGACGCTGGTGCCCTTGAGCCACTCGGTCGCCAGCGACGACGAGGCGATCGCCGAACCGCAGCCGTAGGTCTTGAACTTCGCGTCGACGATGCGGCCGTCGTCGCCGACCTTGATCTGCAGCTTCATCACGTCGCCGCACTCCGGCGCGCCGACGACGCCGGTGCCGACGTTCGGATCGTTCTTGTCGAGCGAGCCGACGTTGCGCGGGTTCTGGTAGTGATCGAGCACCTTGTCGCTGTAGGCCATCGTTCGTTCCTCGGATCTGTTGTCGGTTGCGCGCCGCGGCGTCGCCTCAGTGCACCGTCCACTTCACCTTGCTGAGGTCGACGCCCTCCTGGACCATCTCCCAGAGCGGCGACATCTCGCGCAGGCGCTGCACCTCCTGCACCACGCGGTCGGCGGCGAAGTCGACCTCCGGCTCGGTGGTGAAGCGACCCAGCGAGAAGCGGATCGAGCTGTGGGCGAGTTCGTCGCCGAGGCCGAGGCTCTTCAGCACGTAGCTGGGCTCGAGGCTGGCCGAGGTGCAGGCCGAGCCCGACGAGACCGCCAGTTCCTTGACGCCCATGATCAGCGATTCGCCTTCGACGTAGGGGAAGGAGATGTTGCACAGGTGCGGCAGCCGCGCCGCCGGATCGCCGTTGACCACCGCGTCGGGCAGCTGCGCCAGGATGCGCTGCTCGAGCCGGTCGCGCAGCGCGCGCAGCCGCGGCACCTCGACGGCCATCTCGTCGCAGCAGATGCGCGCCGCCTCGCCCATGCCGACGATGCCGGTGACGTTGAGGGTGCCCGAGCGCATGCCACGCTCGTGGCCGCCGCCGTCCATCTGCGCGGTCAGGCGGACGCGCGGGTTCTTGCGCCGGACGTAGAGGCAGCCGACCCCCTTGGGTCCGTACATCTTGTGCGCCGACAGCGACAGCAGGTCGATGTGCTGCGCCTCGACGTCGAGCGGGATCTTGCCGGCCGCCTGGGTCGCGTCGGTGTGGAACAGCGTGCCCTTCCGCTTGCACAGGGCGCCGATCTCGGCCAGCGGGTGCAGGGTGCCGATCTCGTTGTTGGCCGCCATCAGCGACACCAGGATGGTGCGGTCGGTGATCGCCGCCGCCAGCTGGTCGAGGTCGACGTGACCCTGGCGGTCGACCGGCAGCCAGGTGACCTCGAAGCCCTGCGTCTCCAGGTGCTTCATCGGGTCGAGCACCGCCTTGTGCTCGGTCGCCGCGGTGATCAGGTGGTTGCCCTTCGACCGGTACATCTCGGCCACGCCCTTGATCGCCAGGTTGTTGGCCTCGGTCGAGCCGCTGGTCCAGACGATCTCCTTCGGGTGGGCGCCGAGCAGGCGCGCCACCTGCGCACGCGCCTCCTCGACCGCCGCCTCGGCCGTCCAGCCGAAGGCGTGGCTGCGGCTGGCGGCGTTGCCGAACGTCTCGCCGAAGAAGGGCAGCATGCGCTGCACGACGCGCGGGTCGCAGGGCGTCGTGGCGCTGTAGTCGAGATAGACGGGGGTCTTCATCGGACGGGTGCGGGGGTGGACCTCGGGCTCGCGGACGCTGCCGCGGGCGGCGCCAGCGCGCACAGTTCGTCGAGGCGGATGCGGCGGAACAGGTCGGCGATGCGTTCGTGCACGACCCGCATCGGGTTCTTGCTCGGGCAGAAGGCGATCAGCGAGCAGGGGCTGGCCGCGGCCGGCTTGCTCGACCGCGCCTGCGGCAGCAGGCCCGAGCCGACGACGGCCCGTTCGCGGTCGATGCAGTCGACCAGCGTGAACGGCCCCTCGACCACCTCGAGGATCTCGCCGAGCGAGATCTGCGCCGGCGGGCGCACCAGGCGGTAGCCGCCGCGCAGGCCGCGCACCGACTCGAGCAGGTTGTGCCGGGCGAACTCCTTCAGCAGGTTGGCGACCACCGACTTGTTGAGGCCGGCCTGCCGCGCGATCTCGTGGGCGCTGACCACCGCGTCGCCCCCGGGCCCGCCCGGGAAGGCGCCCTGGCGGGCGATCGCGCCCAGCAGGAACACGGCGTAGTCGGCCTTCTTGGAGATGCGCAACATCGTCGGCAGCGGCGGCAGCCGCAGGCTTGAATTAGACCTGATCTGGGGCTCTTTACAACGATCGGCTCGAAAAAGCCCCGGATGAAGGCACATTCTGGGGACGACCATGATCCGCGACGACCTGCTCGCAACCCTGCTTGGCACGGGCCCGTTGGTGCGCTCCCCGGCTCCCTACCGGCTCGTCGGGCTGGCCGGCCCCGACGCCGGCGACTTCCTGCAGCGGCTGTGCACCCAGGACGTGCTGGCGCTCGGGGAGGGCGGGCTCCTGCCGGCGGCCTTCCTCGACGCCAAGGGCAAGGTGCTGGGCACCTGCCTCGTCGCCCGGCTCGGCGGCTCGTTCTGGCTCGAGGCGCAGGCCGAGCAGGAGGAACGGTTGCTCGCGCTGCTCGAGCGCTACCACTTCACCGAGAAGCTCTCGATCACCCGGCAGCCGTCGGCGTGCGCCGAGCGCATCCTCGGCGCCGCCGGCGCACCGCAGCGGCGGGCACGATCGCTCGACGAGGGCGGCCTGGAACTGGCCTTCGATCGCCTCGGCGTGCGGTTCGAGCGGCGGCACACGTTCGCCGCCCCGGGGGATGCGGCGGCGCCTGCCGCGGCGATCGACGCGGCGATGCACGACCGGGCCGAGTGCCTGCGCATGCTGGCCGGCGTGGTCAGGGTCGGCGTCGACACCGAGCCGAACACGCTCGCGCTCGAGGCCCTGCTCGACGACCACTGCTCGACGACCAAGGGCTGCTACACCGGCCAGGAGATCGTCGCGCGGATCCACACCTACGGGCACGTGAACCGCCGGCTGTGCCTGCTGCGACTCGCCGCGGGCGAACGGCTGCTCGGGCCGCAGGCGCTGCACGAGCCCGTCGATCGGCTGCCCGTGGGCCGGGTGCTGCACGCGGTGCCGATCCCGGGGCAGGCGGCGCGGCTCGGCACCGGCTACCTGCCGCGCGACTTCCAGGCGCCGGGCACCGTCCTGGCGCTGGCCGATGGCGCCGCGGTGGAGGTGATCGGCTACGAACCCTTGCCGGCGTAGGCGAACACGACGTAGGCCGGTGCGGCGCCGGCGGTCACCTCGAGCGCATCGTCGGTCACCACGAACGCCGCCTCGCCAAGCACCGCCGCGGCCGCGCCGCCGGCCTGGACGCGCGCCGCCTCGCCGCGCACGAACAGCAGCAGTTCCTCGGCGCGTGGCCGGCCGGGCACGTCCTGCAGGCGCAAGGTGGTGCCAGGCGGCAGCACGGCCTCGTCGACGCTGAGGGTCGCCGCCTTGTAGTCCGGCGCCAGCACGCGTTCGACGGCGACGGCGCCGACCTGCAGGTGCTGCATGCGGCGCGGCGACAGCGACTCCGGCGCGGTCGGGAAGGCCTCGGCCGGCAGCCATTCGCCGGTGGTCGGATCGAACGCCTTGCCGCTGCCGGCGAGCGGCAGCAGGGGCTTCTGCGCCAGTCCCGCGCGGCCTGTCGGCTCCGGCGGTGCCGCCGGCTGGCGGGCGGCGACGAGCAGCAGTTCGCCGGTGCCGTGCTGCGCCCGGAAGGTGGTCCGCGGCGGCAGGTAGACGGCCATCGGCCGACCGGCCAGCGGCGTCGCCCGCGCGCCGCGCGCCGGCCATGCGGTGCCGCCGCCGACCAGGTCGAAGGTGCCCGCGAGCACGATCACGGCGGTCTCCACGTCGCCGGTCACGATCTGGTCGGGATCGCGCGGCCGCCACAGGTCGAGCCGGGCGAGCCAGCGGGTGCCCTCGCACGCCGCGCTGCGCAGCCGGTCGTCGCCGTGGCAGGCGAGCGCCCTCATCGCTTCGCCTCGCCCGCGCGGTGCAGCAGCTGGATGTCGGCGTCGTGCAGCACCTGCTGCGACAGCTCGATGGCGCGGTAGCGCCTGAGGTTCTCGAGCAGCCGCTGGTCGGACGGCGTCGGGTCGACGTCGAGGACCTTGACCAGCCAGCAGCCTTCCTCGCTGCGCACCGGCGCCGAAACGCCCCCGGCGGGCAGCGCGAACGCCGCCGCCAGCACGGCTTCGGGCAGCTCGCCCGAGCGGCGGCGGTGCCAGCCGGCCTCGCCGCCCTGCGCGCGCGTCGGGCCGTCCTCGCTCTCGACCGCCGCGACGTGGGCGAAGTCGTCGCGCTGCAGGCGTTCGCGGACGCCGTTCAGCTTGCGCTCGGCGGCGGGGAAGTCGAGCGGCACCAGCAGGTTCGGCTCGGCCAGCGCACGCACGAAGATGACGCCGAGGCGGCGGCGCGGACCGACGAGGTCGAGCGCCGCCTGGCGGTCGCGCTGGATCTCCGCCAGCAGGTCGGCGTCGGGGAACCGGTGCAAGGCGATCTTGTCGAGCAGGACCTGGCCGCGGAACACCCGCAGCTGGCGCAGCGCGGGCACGGTCAGGCCCTCGGCCTGCAGCAGCTGCTCGAGCGGCACGCCGCGGTAGCGCGGGTCGCGCGCCGCCTCGTCGCGGCGCTGGGCGATGGCGCGGTCGAGGTCGGCCTCGGCCAGCGTCACGCCCTCGCGGCGGCCGAGCCGTTCGATCGCCTGCAGGTAGACCAGTTGGCGCACGAAGCGGTCGACCTCGGCATCCTCGCTCGTGCGCAGCAGCAGGAAGCCGAGGTCGGCGAGCGGCAGGTCGGTGCCGTCGATGCGCGCGCAGCTGCCGGCCGGCAGCGCGTCGGGGTCGGTGACCAGCTTGCTCTTGCGCCGCTCTTCCTGCAGCCAGAGCTTCAGCATGTCGGGGCTGACCGCCTCGTTGGCGCCGAGGCCGAGCGTGTGGCGCACCAGCCGTTCCTGGGCCATTTGCACCGCGAGGTCCTCGTACCACTGCTCGAGGGAGGTGTTGCGGACCGCGGCGAAGTCGTCGGGCTCCCGGCCCGCGGCCCGCAGCTGCGCCTGCAGCTCACGCCAGAACGCGGCCACCTCCTCGCGGGTCGGCATCACCTTCGCCTGCTGGGCCGCCCGCCGCGTCAGCCACGCGTCGACCAGCATGTCGCAGGCCTCCTTGCCGCGGTCGCGGCGGCGCAGGTGCATGGCCATCTCGAGCGCGACGTCGGCGCGCGTCACCACGGCCGGCCGGCCGTCGAACTGGAAGCGCGCCAGCGCTTCGGCGGGATCCTGCGGCGCTGCGGTCACCGCAGCCAGCAGCAGCGACAGCACGGACGAGGCGTTCATCGGGCCCGGGAGGATAGCAGAGCGGGCCGGCGCGCGCGCGAGGAGGCGGCCCCGTCCTCCCTCAGCCGAACCGGCCCTCGATGTAGTCGGCGGTCTCCTGGCGCGCGGGCGCCACGAACATCTGCTCGGTGTCGGCGTGCTCGACCACCCGGCCCATCAGCATGAACACGCAGCGGTCGCTGGCCCGGCGCGCCTGCGCCATGTTGTGCGTCACGATCAGGATCGAGTAGCGGCCGCGCAGGTTCCAGATCAGCTCCTCGACGGCGGCCGTCGCCGCCGGATCGAGCGCCGAGCAGGGCTCGTCCATCAGCAGCACCGCCGGCTTGGTGGGCAGCAGGCGGGCGATGCACAGCTTCTGCTGCTCCTCGAGCGACAGGCCGACCGCGCGTTCGTGCAGGCGGTCCTTGACCCGGTCCCAGAGCAGCACCTCGCGCAGCGACCGTTCGACGACGGCGTCCTGGTCGCTGCGCGACCAGCGGCGCCGATCGTGCAGCTGCTGCGAGAACAGCACGTTGTCGCGGATCGAGATCGGCAGCGGGTTCGGGCGTTGGAACACCATGCCGACCTGGCGCCGCACCTGGATGCGCGACGCCGAGGGGTGCTGGACGTCGTGGCCGAGCACCTCGATGCTGCCCGCCGTGCGCACGTAGCCGAGCCGCTCGACGATGCGGTTGCAGCTGCGCAGCAGGGTCGACTTGCCGCAGCCGGACGGTCCGATCAGCGCGGTGACGATGCCGGCCTCGATGTCGAGGTCGACGTCGAACAGGGCCTGGAAGTCGCCGTACCACAGGTTGAACCGGCGCACCGCGACGGCGAGGCCGGCCGCGGGCTCGGGGTGCGTCTCAGCCAAAGCGGCCCTCCAGGTAGTCGGTGGTGCGCTGGTCGCGGGCGCCGCCGGAGAACAGCGCCTCGGTCCCCGCGACCTCGACGCAGCGGCCGCCGAGGAAGAACGCGGTGCGGTCGGCGAGGCGGCGCGCCTGCTGCACGAGGTTGGTCACCAGCACGATCGTCAGTTCGCGGCGCAGGTCCTTCAGCACCTCCTCGACGCGCATCGTCGTCACCGGATCGACGGCGATCGAGAACTCGTCGAGCAGCAGCAGCAGCGGCTGCTGCGACAGCGCCCGCGCGATCGTCAGGCGCTGCTGTTGGCCGCCGCTGAGCAGCGAGCCGAGGCCGTCGAGGCGGTCCTTGACCTCGTCCCAGAGCGCGGCGCGGCGCAGGCAGCGTTCGACGATCTCGTCGAGCTCGGCCCGGCCCCGCACGCCGGCCAGGCGCGGGCTCAGGGCGACGTTGTCGTAGATCGACAGCGGCAGGCCGACCGGCAGCGGGAACACGACGCCGATGCGGCGCCGCAGCGCGTACAGGTTGCGGATCGTGCGCAGGTCGCGGCCGGCGAAGGTCACGGTGCCGTCGACGTGCATGCCGGGCACGAACTCGTCCATGCGGTTCAGCGCGCGCAGGAACGAGGTCTTGCCGGCGTTGGCCGGGCCGATGATGCCGAAGATCTCGTGCTCGCGGACGTCGAGGTCGACGCCCTGCAGCGCGACGTGCTCGCCGTAGCGCACCGACAGGCCGCGCACGCTCAGCAGGTTCGTCGCCGCGGCCGCCGTCACCATTTCTTCCTCGCCCGCAGGCGCATGCGGAACCAGATCGACAGCGAGTTCATGGTCAGCACCACGAGGATCAGGGTCAGCGCGACGCTGAACGGCACGTGGCGCGGCACGTCGGTGACCTGCGTCGACACGGTGTAGAGGTGGAAGGACAGGGCCATCGTGCGATCGAACACCGACTCCGGCGGCACCAGGCGCAGGAACACCGCGCCGGTGAACATGATCGGCGCGGTCTCGCCGACCGCCCGGCTCACGACCAGGATCACGCCGGTCAGGATGCCGCTGATCGAGTTCGGCAGCACGATGTGGCGGATCGTCTGCCAGCGGGTCGCGCCGAGGCTCCAGCAGGCGTCGCGGAACGCCTTCGGCACCGCCTGCAGCGACTCGCGCGTCGCGACGATGACGACCGGCATCGTCATGACCGCCAGGGTGCAGCCGGCGGCCAGGATCGACTCGCCGAAGCGGAGGAAGTGCACGAACGCGCCGACGCCGAACAGCGCGTGCACGATCGACGGCACGCCGGCCAGGTTGACGATCGCGAGGTTGATCGCCCGCGTCAGGCGGTTGTCGCGTGCGTACTCGCTGAGGTAGATCGCCGCGGCGACGCCGAGCGGCAGCGCCACGAGCAGCGCCGTGGCCGTCAGCCAGACGGTGCCGACGAGGGCCGGCCAGATGCCGCCGGCGGCGCCCAGGCGCTGCGGCTTCTCGGTCAGGAACGACCAGGTCAGGCCAGGACCGCCCTCGACGACCAGCACCGCCAGGATGCCGAGCACCGGCACCAGCAGCAGCGTCGTCACGCAGGCGAGCAGCAGCCGCACCAGCTGCTGCACCGACAGCTGGCGGCGTTCGACGGCCGTGGCGGCGAACGGCGACGGCGGCCCGCTCATGCGCGCCTCCGCCGGCCGCGCACCAGCCCGTCGGCGAGCAGGTTGATGGAGAAGGTGATCGCGAACAGCACCAGCCCGAGCACGAACAGCACCTGGTAGTGGTCGCTGTCGACCGCCGCCTCGCCGAGTTCCGCGGCGATCGTCGCCGTGATCGTCGCCGCCGAGTCGAAGACGCTGGTCGGTGGCAACAGCCGGTGGCCGCTGGCCATCAGCACGGCGATGGTCTCGCCGAACGCGCGGCCGATGCCGAGCAGCACCGAGGCCGACAGGCCGGGGCGGGCGTGCGGCAGCACCACGCGCCAGATCACCTGCCAGCGCGTCGCGCCGAGGGCCTCGGCCGCCTCGCGGTAGGTGTCCGGCACGGCCTTCAGCGCGTCCTCGGCCAGCGTCGTCATGATCGGCGCCGCCATCAGCCCCAGGATCACGCCGGCGTTCAGCACGTTCAGGCCGACCGGCGTGTCGAACCACTGCTGGATCAGCGGATTCAGCACCTGCAGGCCGATCACGCCCCAGACCACCGACGGGATCGCCGCCAGCGTCTCGATCGTCACCTTGAGCCACTCGCGCCGACTGCCGGTCGCGAACTCGCCGATGTAGATCGCCGCCGCGAACGACAGCGGCACCGCCACCAGCATCGCCACGGCGGTGATCCAGGCGGTGCCGGCCAGCAGCGGCCAGGCGCCGTAGCGGGGCGGGTTCGCCGTCGGCTCCCAGCGGGCGCCGGTCAGCAGCTCCGCCCACGACAGCCGGTTCCAGGCGAACTCGAGTCCCTGCGAGGCGATGAAGACGATGATCGCGACGATGAACAGGATCGCGCTGATGCCGCCGAGGCTGACGAGCACGCGCGCGGCCCAGTCGCGCCACCAGGCGCCGTCGAGCCGGTCGAGGCCCTGGTGCGACCCGGGTGCCGGCACCACGGCGGCCTGGTCGGGACCTGTCGGGGATCGCGCCACGTCAGCTCGCCTGTTCGCCGCGGAGCAGTTCCATCAGCTCGCGCACGCGCGGCGCCAGCTGCCGGTAGACGGCCTCGGGGCCGCCGGTGTCGTCGATCGGCCACACCAGCACGGTGGTGTGGAAGGGCACCTTGCCGATGCGCGCCCGGGCGTCGGCGCCGAGGCCGATGACGAGCTGGTAGGAGTCGAGCTGGTCCTGCAGCGACGCCAGCGGCGTCGGCCAGGACTTCGACAGGTCGAGCCCCAGGGTCTGCGCGAAGTCGGCGTAGGCCCACTCGATCTCCTCGGCCGCCTGCCAGCCGGCGCTGCGGTACTTGCCGCTCTGCGGGAACGCCTTGCGCGTGAAGTGCTCGGCGAGCTGGCTGGCGCCCTTGTTCTCGGCGTCGACGAACAGGATCTGGAAGGTCTTCTCGCCCTTGAGCCGGCCGGTGACGACGAACAGCGTCTCCTCGCAGATGTTCTTGCCCTGGTGGATCACGCGTTCGAGGCGGTTGAACGTCGCCATCAGCGAGAACAGGTCGGTGATCGGCCGGCTGTGCTCCTCGCCTTCCTTGACCAGGTCGGCGAACACCTTGTCGAAGTAGGGGGCGAACTGCGCCGCCGCGGCGAGCGTCGCCGAGGCGCTGGCGACGTCGCGCAGCTGGAAGCTGCGCAGCGCCTCGCCGAGGATGCGCCGCGCCTGCTCGGACATCATCTCGATGTCGCGGGCGACGACCGATGGCGGCTGCGTCGACAGCTGCGCCGCGGTGCGGGAGATCGTCGCCGCGTAGTCGCCGATGCGCTCGAGCGCGATCGTCAGCCGCATCACCGCCGAGACGTAGCGCAGGTGGCCGGCGCTGGGCAGGTGGCGGGCGACGAAGGCGTGGCACAGGCGGTCCAGCTCGCGCGTCTGCCGGTTGATCGTGTAGTCGCCGATCACCGTCAAGGCCGCCAGGTCCTTGTCGAGCTTCATCACCGCGCTGACGGCGTCCTCGATCGCCTTGCCGACCGCCTGGCCGACGACGCCGACCAGTTCCTGGATCCAGTTGAGGTCGCGCTGCAGGCGCTCTTCGTAGTGCGAGGGCATCGAGGGATTCTGCATCGGATGCCCGACCGATCACAGGGGCCGGAGCGGCGGATAGCCCTGGTGCATCAGCACGCGCTGGCCGTCGTCGGACAGGATCCAGTCCAGATACTCCTGCGTGGCGCCGCGCGGCGGGCCGTTGGTGTACATGTAGAGCGGTCGGGCGATCGGATAGGTGCCGGCGGTGATCGTCGCGGTGCTCGGCGCGATCGCCGGGCCCTCGTCGGTGCGCATGACCGGCACGATGCGCACGGTGTCGTTGGCGTAGGCGAGGCCGCTGTAGCCGAGCGCGCTCCTCGCCTTGCCGCAGAAGTCGACGACGTCCTTGCTGCCGTTGAGGTTCATGCACTCGAGCTTGAACCGGCCCTTGGCGCCGCCGAGCACCGCCTCGCGGAAGTACTCGTAGGTGCCGCTGTTGTTCTGCCGGCTCACCAGCACGATCGGGTCGAGCTTGGGATCGCCGAGGTCGACGCCGAGCTGCGACCAGCGTGTCAGTTCGCCGCCGTCGCCGAACAGCGCCTTCAGCTGGGCCATGGTCAGGCACCGCAGCGGGTTGTCGCGGTGCACGTAGATGGCGATGCCGTCGAACCCGACCTTGTGCGCGATCGGGTCCTGGTCGCGCTTCCGGGCCCGGGCGACCTCCTCGGGCTTCAGCAGCCGGCTGCTGTTGGCGAGGTCGATCTTGCCGGCGATCAGGGCGGCGATGCCGGTGCCGGAGCCGCCGCCCGAGACCGAGACGACGATGTGGTCGGTCACCTGGTCGTAGGCCTCGGCCCAGGCGCCCGCGACCTCGAGCATCGTGTCGGAGCCGAGATTGCGGATCTCCGTGTAGCGGCCATGGCTCCGCCAACAGGCGGTCGCCAGCAACAGGCCGGCCAGGGCGGCGGTGGGTGCAAGTCGCATGGCAGCAGGTGGTCCGGGATTCCCGGGCAGCGGAACACCCTAGGCGCGCTCGTTAAGATCCGGTCAAGAGAGTGTGGAGACCAGGGGGGGCAGGCCGTCGGCCGTCGCGGTCTCGCCCGGCGGGCGATGCCGGAACCGGCGGCTCTGCCAGAACCACTGCTCGGGCGCCTCGGCGACGCCGCGGGTCAGGGCCGCGTTGATCCGGCTGGTGATCGCCACCAGGTCGCGGTCGCGGTCGCCGGTGCCGGCGTCGCGGATCACGTCGTAGACCCGCAGCCGGTAGCGCATGCGCCCCTGGCGCAGCACCGCGACCACGGCGATCGGCGCGCCGGTGGCGAGGTGCAGCAGCGCCGGGCTCGCCACCGTGCGGGCGGCGGTGCCCAGGAACGGCGCCTCGACGGCGCTGTGCTTGCCGCCGCCGTCGGCCAGGATGCCGACCACCTGGCGGTCGGCGAGCACCCGCAGCAGGGTGCGCAGCACGTTCTTGCGCGCCACCACGGTCTGGCCGGTGCCGGTGCGCAGCCGTTCGATCAGGCGGTTCAGCGCCGGCAGGGGGCTCGGCCGGAACACCGACACCAGCGGCAGCCCGAGCAGGCCGGCGACGTGGCCGGAGACGTCCCAGACGCCGATGTGACCGGTGGCGAAGATCAGGCCCTTGCCCTCGGCGTGCAGCGCCGCCAGCGGCGGGTACTCGGTCAGGTCGCAGTGCCCGGCCACGTTGCGCGCGGTGATGCGCCGCATGCGGCAGAAGTCGATCGCGAGCCAGGCGATGTGGCGCGACCAGCGCCAGAGGTGGTGGCGCGGCCGCACCGGCCCGAGCGGCGCGCCGGCGCGGAAGGCGATGCGGCAGTTGCGCCAGTAGCCGCTGCTGCGCCGGCCCCGGCGATCGTGCAGGCTCCACCACAGCCACCACGGCACCGCCAGCAGGTCGCCGAGCAGGTAGGCCAGCGGCGTCGGCAGCGCGCCGACCAGCCAGATCACGCCGGCGAGGGCGCCTGTGGCGGCGCGCTGCCACAGCGCCTCGCGGGCGGCGCGCCCCGGCGGCGGGTCGGTTTCGTCGTCGCTCATCGTGGTTCGGTCGGCGCGTCGGGCGCGGGAAGGCGCACCATGGCCAGGCAGCCGAGTCCGAGCAACAGCGGAACGGCCTGCACGAGCATCGCCGGCCGGCTGCCGAACGCGTCGGCGACGAGCCCGTAGACCAGCGCGCCGACGACCGACAGCTTGGTGGTGATGCCGTAGAGGCCGAAGTACTGCCCGGTCTGCGCCGGCGGGGCCAGCACGACGACGACCTTGCGGCCGGCGGTCTGGATGCCGGCGAGACCCATCGCGCCCAGGCCCACCAGCGTCAGCAGGTAACCGAGCGCGCTGGTGCCACCGAACACCGCGCCGCCGACCAGCGCCCCGAGCAGCGCCAGCGCGCTGGCCCGCAGCACGCGCAGGGGGGCGCGGTCCGTCCAGCCGCCGAGGCCGATGCCGAAGGCGAGCGCCAGCCCGTTCAGGCACAGGCCCATCACCATCAGCAGGCCGGTGCGGCCCTGCACGGTCGCGCCGAGCAGGTGCAGCGTGCCGGCGTCGAGCGCGTCCTGGAACACCGCCGTGGTGAAGTCGGCGAAGAACAGCACCGCGGTGTTCAGCACGTCGACGAGGCAGAAGTTGCCGAGCAGGAACCAGAGCAGCGGCCGATGGCGCGGCAGGCCGCGCAGCGCCGTGGCCAGCGACGCCAGGGCCGCGCGCAGGCTGCCGCGGGCGCTGCCGGCGTGCGGTCGGCGGCGGTCGCGGACGAGCACCAGGCAGGGCAACGCCAGCCCCAGGAACAGCGCGGCGGCGACGAGGAAGCGGGTGCGGTCGCCGATCGCGAGCGGCAGCAGCACCGCCAGCACGACGATGGTGCCGAGGTAGCCGAAGCCGACCCCGAGCCCGCTGATGCGGCCGGCCCGTCCGGCCGGCGCGACCGCCGGCAGCAGCGCGTTGTAGAACAGCAGGCTCGTGTTGTAGGCGAGGTTGGCGACGAAGAAGCAGCCGAGCAGCCACGGGCCGCCGCCGAAGCTCCAGCCGGCCATCGCGGCGATGCAGGCGGAGGTGGCCAGCGCCAGGTAGCGGTGGGTGCGCGCCGTGTGGTCGGCGAGGGCGCCGAGCAGCGGCACCAGCAGCCCCGCCAGCGCCATCGACGCGAAGTTCACCGCGCCCTGCGCCGCCAGACCGCCGAGCTCGGTCTTCAGGAACGGCACGAACACGAACGTCAGCGTGGCCGCGTAGACCGTGTTCGCCAGGTCGTAGAGCACCCAGGCCGAGGTGCGCCACGCAGCGTGGACGCCGGCGGGCGGGGCGGCGGTCGGCGGCGATTCGGCCACGGCGCCGCAGCATGCCGGCCGGGCGCGGGCGGGGCCAGTGCGTGCCCGGTCCGCACGCCGCGGCGGGGGCGGGAAAATCCTCGCACCGGCTGCGCGGCGCCGGCAGGATCGCAGCATGAACGTGAACGAACTCATGAGCCGGGAGCCGCGCGCGGTCCGCATCGGGGAACGCCTCGATGCCGTCGCCCGGGTCCTGTGGGAGATGGACTGCGGTTTCGCCCCGGTCGTCGACGCCGCCGGGGTCCTGGTCGGCGTCGTCACCGACCGCGACCTGTGCATGGCGTGCTACACCCAGGGCCGTTCGCTGGGCGAGATCCCGGTGACGGCGGTCATGGCGCGCGAGGTGCGCACCTGCCGGCCCGAGGAGGCGATCGCCAGCGCCATGGCGACCATGCAGCAGGCGCAGGTGCACCGGCTGCCGGTGGTCGACGCGCGCAACCTGCTGGTCGGCGTGCTGTCGACGAACGACCTCGTCCGCGGCGCCCAGAGCCGTCCGGCGGCGCTCGACGGCGGCAGCGTGCTGCGCCTCGTGGCGGCGATCGGCCAGCCGCGGCGCGGCGCCGCGCCGGCGGCTCCGCCAAAGCCGGCCAGGCCCGCGGCGGAGACGACCTTGTCGGCCGTGACGCCGGCGCGAACGGTCGCGGCGGCCGCGCCGGAGGCTCCGCCGGCCGCGCCGGCGCCAGCCAAGGCCAGGGCCAAGGCGAAGCCGAAGGGCCGCAAGGCCTGAGCGGCGCCGCGCGCCGGGCCGCCGATGCCGCCGTCCTTCTCGCTCGCAGTGGAGCCGGCGCCAGGGGGCGGCCCGCGCCTCCGGCTGCGCGGCGCGCTGACGCTGCGCGACGGCGCCGCGCTGTGGCAGGACCTCGGTGGCGCGATCGCCGGCCACGGCGACGTCGAGGTCGACCTCAGCGGCGTCGACCACCTCGATGGCGGCGCGGCGGCGCTGCTGGCGGCGCTGGCGGCCGGGCACGCCGAGCGCGGCGGCGTGCTGCACTACACGGGCGCCGCCGGCGACACGGCGCGGCTCTTGGAGCTCTACGCCTGCGGCCGCGACGGACCGTGCGACCGCGGGGCGCCGCGCCAGCCCGGCCTGCTCGAGGACATCGGCACCTTCGCGGTCGGCGCGGTCGACACCACGCGGGCGATCCTGGCCTTCCTCGGCGACCTCGCGGTGGGGCTGGTGCAGGCGGTCCGCCGGCCGCGCACGGTGCACACCGCCGAACTCGGCCTGCTGGTCGAGCGCGCCGGCACCGACGGCATGCCGATCGTGCTGCTGATCAACTTCCTGGTCGGCGCGATCCTGGGCCTGCAGGGGGCGATCCAGCTGCACCGTTTCGGGGCCGACCACTTCCTCGCCAACCTGGTCGGCCTGTCGGTGGTGCGCGAACTCGGCCCGCTGATGACGGCGATCCTGGTGACCGGCCGCTCGGGGGCCGCCTACGCCGCCGAACTCGGCACGATGACGGTCAACGAGGAGGTCGACGCGCTGCGCACGCTCGGCCAGGACCCGCAGCGCTTCCTGGTCTTCCCGCGGGTGCTGACGCTCTTGCTGGTGCTGCCGCTGCTGACCGTGGTCGGCGACCTGATCGGCATCGTCGGCGGCCTGGTGATCGCGGTCGGCTACCTCGACCAGCCGGCGGTCGTCTACCTGCAGTCGCTGCAGCTCGCGGTCGGCTTCGGCGACGTCGGCACCGGCCTGCTGAAGAGCTTCGCGTTCGCCGCGGCGATCGGGCTGATCGCCTGCCAGCGCGGCCTGGCGACCCGCGGCGGTGCGGTCGGCGTCGGTCGGGCGACGACCTCGGCGGTCGTCGTCGTGCTGTTCACGCTGGTGGCGCTCGACGCCGGCTTCACCTGGATCTTCTCGCTGCTGGATTGGTGACCGATGGGGCGCGTGCTGGCAGTGCGGGACCTGAGCGTCGGCTACGGCGGCGAGGCCGTGCTCGAGGAGATCGCCTTCGACGTGCAGCGCGGCCAGGTGTTCGCGATCCTCGGCGGCTCGGGCTCGGGCAAGTCGACGCTGCTGCGCACGCTGATCGGCTTGCAGCCACCGCTGCAGGGGCGCGTGCACTTCACCGGCATCGGACCGCCCGAGCGCGCGCTGACGCCACCGGCGTTCGGCGTCGTGTTCCAGTCGGCGGCGCTGTTCGGCTCGGCGACGCTGCTGCAGAACGTGCTGCTGCCGCTGCAGAAGTGGACCGACCTGCCGCCCGACGCCGCCATGGCGGTGGCGATGGGACGGTTGCGCCTCGTCGGCCTCGACCGCTTCGCGCACCACCTGCCGTCGGAGGTCTCCGGCGGCATGAAGAAGCGCGCCGGCATCGCCCGCGCGCTGGCGCTCGATCCGCCGATGCTGTTCCTCGACGAACCGTCGGCGGGCCTGGACCCGGTGACGTCGGCCGAACTGGACGAACTGATCATGACGCTCGCCCGCCGCCTGCTCGTTACCATCGTGCTGGTGACGCACGAACTGCCGACCATCCTGCGCGTGGCCGACCAGTGCATCCTGCTCGATCGCCAGGCCCGCGGCATCATCGCCCGCGGCGCGCCGCGCGACCTCGCCGCCCGGTCGGCCGACGCGCGCGTGCAGGCGTTCTTCCAGCGGCGAGCCGTGGAGCAGCCGTGACCGCGCCCGCGAACCGCTGGAAGCTGGGCCTGTTCGTCATCGGCGGCCTCGCCGCGACGGCGATCGGCATGACCTGGATCGGCATGCGCAACTGGAAGCGCGCCTACCACACCGCCTACGCCTACTTCGACGAGGCGCTGACCGGCCTCGAGGAGGGATCGCCGGTGAAGTTCCGCGGCGTCACCATCGGCACCGTCGAGCGGATCCGGGTCGCCAGCGACAAGAAGCACCTGCAGGTGCAGGCGTCGCTCTACGACGACTACCTCGCCGCGCTGGGGCTCGACGTCGAGCGGCTCGAGGACGAGTGCCCGCTGCCGGAGAACCTGCGCGCCCAGGTGGTGATGTCGTGGGTGACGAGCACGTCGTTCATCCAGGTCGACTTCTTCCCCGACCCGCCGTCGGGCGCGCAGCAGCTGCCGTTCCCGGTCGGCGCCAACACGCTGCGCACCGTGCCGAGCACCGCCAAGGGGCTCGAGGACGCGAGCCGCGAGCTCCTGCGCGAACTGCCGAGCGTCGCCGCGGCGGCGCGGGAGCTGGTCGTGGCCCTGCGCGACGATCTCGCCGCGGCGCGGTTGCCCGAGCTGGGCCGGCGGCTGCACGCGGTGCTCGAACTCGCCGAGCGCCAGCTGCAGGAACTGGAGCGGCAGCGCACGATCGCCGCCGCGACCGAGGCCGTGCGCTCGGTCGGCGGCCTGGCCGATGCCTGGCAGGCCGAGACCGGGCCGGTGACCGCGGCGCTGCACGAGGTGCAGGGCGCGGCCGCGAGCCTGCGCGCCCAGCTCGACGAACTGCAGCTGCCGGCGACGGCCGGCAGCGTGCGCACCGCCGGCGCGTCGCTGGCCGCCGCCGCCGACGACCTGCGCGGCGAAGTGGCGCAGTTGCGGCGCACGCTGGGCGCGATCGAGCGTCTGGCGGCGCTGCTCGAACGCGATCCGGGCGCGGTGCTGCACGGCCGCAGCCTGCCGGCCCGTTCCCCGCTGGAGGAATCCCGATGAGGTCCCGATCCCGGCGCGGCCGGCGTGGTGCACCCGCCGCGGCCCTGCTGCTGTCCGCCTGCCTGTCGTCGGCGCCGCCGGCGCCGCCGGTCCGCTGGTTCGATCCGCTGCCGCCCGCGCCGACGGCCGGGCCACGGCCGGAGGTCGACCTGCGCGTGGTCGCCGCGCCGCACCTCGGCCGCGAGTTCGTCGTGCGCACGGCGCCGCGGGAGGTGGTGTTCGACGGCCAGCACGGCTGGATCGCCGAACCGGCGCAACTGGTGGCGAGCGCGCTCGGGTTCCGGTTGGCGACGCGGGCCGGCGCCGAGCCGCTGCGGATCGCGGTCGAGGCGTTCGAACTGGACGTGCAGGCGGCGCCGCGGGCGGTCGTGCGGCTCACCGCCACGGGCCGCCGCGGCCTGCGCCGCATCGACGCCGAAGCGCCCGCCGTGGATCGTTCGCCGGCGGCGTTCGCGGCGGCGATGGCGCTGGCGCTCGACCAGGCGCTCGACCAGGTGGCGGAGTTCGTGCAGGACGGCTGACGGCGCCGTTCCGGCGCATCGGTCGCCGTCAGTCGCCGAGCCGTTCGCGCAGCGCCGCCGGGGGATCGCCGACCGCCGGCTGGGGGATGTTCAGCCCGTGCACGCGTCGCCACAGCTGCAGCGCCGTCGCCGCGGCGGGCGCCGGGCCACCCAGCCGCGCCAGCAGATGGCGGATCGCCGCCGGGTGCTGCGCCGCCAGCAGCGCCTGCCAGTGCTCGGGGTGCCGGTCGAGGTCGATCGGCGCGGCGAGCAGGCGGTCGAGCGGCACCGCATCGCCGCCCTCGCACGCCAGCAGGCCCGCCAGCTGGCGCAGCGTCGCGGGGTCCTTGCCGAGGCGGAACAGGTCGCGCAGCATCGCCTCGGCGCGGCCCGGCTGGCTGCGCGCCACCAACGTCGCGGCGGCGTGGCGCAGCGCCGCCGGCTGGCCGGGATCGGTCGCCAGCGCGGCGGCGTGGTCGACCAGCGCCGGCGACGGCGGCGCCGGCCAGGCGGCCAGGAGCGCGGCCTTGCGGGCCGGCTCCGTCTCCTCGAACAGGTGCAGCTCGAGGTGCGACCGGGTCCCGGCGCCGCCGACCGCCAGCACCGAACGCAGGCCCTGCGCGGCTTCCTGCGGCTCGCTGCTGCGCAGGGCCCGGGCCGCGAGGTCGAGGGCCGACGCATGCCGCTGGCGCGTGAGCGCCGCGAGAGCCTCGGTGCGCACGGCGGCATCGCCGGCGCGGGCGGCACGGGCGAGCGCGGGCAGCAGTCCGGCCGCCTCGGCGCCGTCGCTGGCGAGCCAGCGCAGCAGCACGAGGCGTTCCTCGGCGGCACCGCGGTCGAGCAGGCGTTCGAGCCGCCGGTCGTCGAAGCGGTGGCCGCCGCGCAGCAGCAGCTGCAGCAACTGGGCGCGCACCTGCGGCGCCCGCACCGAGTCGTCGTCGAACAGCCGCAGCAGCGCCGCGGTCTGCTGGTGGTCGTCGTGCCGCGACAGCCCGAGCAGCAGCGCCAGCAGCGCCGGCTGCTGCCGGCGCAGGCTGCCCTGCAGGAAGCTCGTCAGGACGCGGCTGGTCACCGCGGGCACCAAGTCGGGCGGCTGCAGGCCGAGGGCGAACGCGGCGGCGACGCCGTCGGAGGTGGCGCGGGTGGCGTGGTCGGCCAGCAGGCCGTCGAGCAGGTGGGCTCCGTCCGGGCTGGCCAGCAGCCCCAGCGCGACGAGGCCGCGGCCGCGCGCCGCCTGGTCGCGGTCGGTGGCGATGGCGAACAGGGCGTCGTGCAACGCCGGTGAAGCGCCCTCGGCGACGACCAGGGCCGCCTCGCCGCGCAGCACCGGGTCGGCGTCCTGCAGCCGGCGGGCGGCGTCGGCGCGGACGAGGCGCGACAGCCCGTCGGGCGGTGCGGGTTCCTGGGCGATCCCGCACACGGCCAGCGCGGCCCACGCCAACAGCAGGCCGGGCCGTCGGTCAAGGCGCGGCCACGCCTGCCGCGCACGGCGGGCGGCCTGGCGGCGGGGCGGGGGGAGCGGGACGTTCACAAGGCAGGGGATGGCGGCGTAGTATGCAGCGGCTGCGGCGCGGCGGAAACGCGGCGCCGCCGCCCCGGGTGCCGGTGCCGGGCGCCGATTCCAGCTGCCGGGCGCAGGTTCCAGTGCCGGGCGCATGAGCAAAGGTCATTCCTCCCCGATGCGCGTTGCCGTTCTCGATGCCTGGTCCGGGGTGGCCGGCGACATGTGGGTCGGGGCGATGCTCGACCTCGGCCTGCCGTTGGCCCCGCTGGCCGCGGCGGTGCGGTCGCTGGGCCTGCCCGGGGTCTCCGTCCGGGCCGACAAGGTCCTGCGCGGCGGCCTGTCCGGCACGCACTTCCAGGTCGACGTCGATCGGGATCCGCCGGCCGGCGGCTTCGTGCCGCTCCCGGGCGGGGCGCACGGGGCGGTGCGGGCGCCGGCCGCCGGCGCCGGCCATGCCCACCGTGGCCTGCGCGAGATCGAGGCGATCGTCGACCGCGCCGACCTGCCGGCGGTGGTGCGCGACCGCTGCCGCACCGTCTACCGGGCCCTCGGCGAAGTCGAGGCCGAGGCGCACGGCTGCGCGATCGACGACGTGCACTTCCACGAGGTCGGCGCCGAGGACACGATCGTCGACGTGGTCTGCGTCTGCCTCGGCATGCACCTGCTCGGCGTCGAGCGGGCCCACTGCAACGGTCTCGTGGTCGGCTCGGGCACGGTGCGCGCCGCGCACGGCGAACTGCCGGTGCCGGCGCCGGCGACGCTGGCGCTGCTGCGCGGCGTGCCGTTCCGCAGCGGCGGGCTCGCGGGCGAGCGCACGACGCCGACCGGAGCGGCGCTGCTGCGGGCGCTGGTCGAGCACTTCGACCAGCCGTTGGCCTGGACCGCCGAGGCGATCGGCTACGGCGCCGGCACGCGCGATCCGGCGGACGCGCCGAACCTGCTGCGGCTGTCGCTAGGCCGCCCGCTGGCGACGACCTCGCCGACCGGACTCGTCGAGCTGCAGTGCCAGGTCGACACCGCCACCGGCGAGCAGGTCGGCTGGCTGCTCGACGAACTCGCGCGCCGCGGCGCCGTCGACGCGTTCTCCACGCCGGTGCAGATGAAGAAGGGGCGGCCGGGCTTCCTGCTCACGGTGCTGGCCGATGCGGCCCACGCGCCGGCGCTGACGGAGCTGCTGCTCGCCGAGTCGTCGTCGCTGGGCGTGCGCCGCCACGACGTGCAGCGGCAGGTGCTCGAGCGCTGGCAGGAGACGCGCGCCACGCCCTACGGGCCGGTGGTGTTCAAGGTGGCGCGGCTGCCGGACGGCCAGATCCTGGCCCGGCCCGAGGACGACGATCTGCGCCGCCTGTGCGGCGAACGCGGGCTCGGCCGCGCCGAGCTGCTGCGGCGGCTCACGCCCGGCCCATGAACTCGCCGGTTTCGGTGCTGACGCGCACCTTCTCGCCCTGCTTGATGTGCGCCGGCACCTTGATCATCAGGCCGGTGCTGCACTTCGCCGGCTTCTGCACGTTGCTGACCGTGTCGCCGCGCGCCGCGTCCTCGGTCTCGACGATCTCGAGTTCGACCGCGGGCGGCAGCTGCACCGTCAATGCCTCGCCCTCGCAGAACACCACCGTGAGGCTGCTGTTCTCGGTGATGTACTGCATCGCATCGCCGATCACCTCGGCGCTGAGCACGAACTGCTCGTAGTTGTCGTTGTCCATGAACGTGTAGCCGAGCGAGTCCTTGAACAGGTACTGCGCCTCGCGCGAGTCCAGGAACACGAGGTCGAGCTGGTCGCTGGTCTTCATCCGCACCTCCTTCTGCCGGCCGTTCTTCAGGTGCTTCAGGTAGACGTGGTGGATGGCCCGCAGGTTGCCCGGCGTCAGGTGGTCGTAGCGGGTGATCTGGTACAGGTCGCCCTCGAATCGGATGACCATGCCCTTCTTGGCTTCGGTGACGCGGATCGCCATGGCGTGTCGCGGGGTGGGAGGTTCGGCGGTGGACGGAATCGGCAGGGCGAGCAGGATAGCGACCGGCGAATGGCACGGCGAGGGTTGCCCCGGCCCGACCGCGCGCCTCCAATCGGCCGCCATGGACCCAGTGCCCTGCGTCGACCGCCGCCGCTTCCTCGGCTTCGCCGCCGCCATGGCGGGCGCCGCGCTGCTGCCGGCGGCCGCGCCGCCGCGGCGGCGGGCGCCGCTGTTCCCGATCAGCCTCGCGCAGTGGTCGCTGCACCGGGCGCTGCACGCCAAGGAACTGGATCCGCTCGACTTCCCGCGCCGGGCGCGGACCTTCGGCGTCGACGCCGTCGAGTACGTGAACACGTTCTGGCAGGACAAGGCGGGGGACGCCGACTACCTGCGCGAGCTGCAGCGGCGCTGCGCCGGCGAGGGGGTGCAGAGCCTGCTGATCATGTGCGACCGCGAGGGCGCGCTCGGCGACCCGATCGCCAAGGCGCGCGCGCAGGCGGTGGCCAACCACCGGCGCTGGCTCGAGGCGGCGAAGGCGCTCGGCTGCCACGCGATCCGCGTCAACGCGCAGAGTTCCGGCTCGCCCGAGGAGCAGCAGAAGCTGGCGGCCGACGGCCTGCGCGCGCTGTGCGAGATCGCCGACGGCCTCGCCATCGACGTGCTCGTCGAGAACCACGGCGGCCTGTCGTCGAACGGCGGCTGGCTGCGCGACACGCTGCGGCGGGTCGACCACCGGCGCATCGGTTCGCTGCCGGACTTCGGCAACTTCCGCATCGCCGACGGCGAGGTCTACGACCGTTACCAGGGCGTCGACGAGCTGATGCCGTTCGCGCGCGGCGTCAGCGCCAAGTCGCACGACTTCGACGCCGACGGCAACGAGACCGGCACCGACTACCGCCGCATGCTCGACATCGTGGTGCGCAGGCACGGCTACCGCGGCCACATCGGCATCGAGTACGAGGGCTCCCGGTTGTCGGAACCGGATGGCATCACGGCGACCCGGCTGCTGCTCGAGCGCGTGCGCGCCGAGCTGGCGGCGCGGCTCGACCACGAGGCCGCCGACGCGGCGGCGGAGGAACGGCGATGAACGACCGTCTGCGCCGTCTGCCGACCTATCCGATGGAGCAGCTCGCCGGCTGGAAGCGCGACCTCGAGGCGCGCGGCCAGCGGGTGTTCGACTTCGGCACCGGCGACCCGCGGGAGCCGACGCCGGCGATCCTGCGGCAGGCGCTGGCCGCCGCCATCGAGCCGGTGAGCCAGTACCCGCCGACGGCCGGCACCGCGGCGCTGCGCGCGGCCGTCGCCGGCTACCTGCAGCGGCGCTTCGGCCAAACCGTCGATCCGGCCACCGAGGTGCTGGCGACGTTCGGCAGCAAGGAGGCGCTGTTCCACCTGCCGATGACGTTCGTCCAGGTGCCGAGCGAGAAGGACCTCGTGCTCTACGGCGAGCCCGCCTATCCGGTCTACGAGATCGGCGCGCTGTTCGCCGAGGCGTGGACGTACGCGGTGCCGCTGTCGCTGTCGAATGGCTACGCGATGGACCCCGACCTCGTGCCGGCGCCGGTGCTGCGGCGGGCCGCGGTCGTGTTCCTGAACTATCCGCACAACCCGACCGGGTTCCTGCTGCCCGATGCACTGTTCCGCCGCTGGGTCGAGCTGCGCGAGGAGTACGGGTTCGTGCTGGTCGCCGACGAGTGCTACGTCGACCTCGGCTACGACGGGCAACGGCCGCGCAGTCTGCTCGAGTTCGGCCGCAAGGGCTGCCTGGTGGTGCACTCGCTGAGCAAGCGTTCGGGCATGACCGGCTACCGCTCGGGCTTCGTGGCCGGCGATGCCGAGCTGATCGCGACCTACCGCCGTTTCCGCGCCAGCATGGGCACGGCGCCGCAGGAGTTCGTGCAGGCGGCGGCGGCGCTGGCGTGGACCGAGCCGAGCCACGTCGAGCAGCGGCTGGCGGTGTTCGCCGAGAAGCGGCGGGTGCTGATGGAGCTGTGCGCACGGCGGCGGCTGCGCGTGCACGGCAGCCAGGCCGGGCTCTACCTGTGGGTCGAGGTGCCGGAGGGCCAGAACGACGTCGGCTACGCGGCGAGGTTGCGCGAGGTCGGCATCCTGGTGGCGCCGGGCAGCTTCTTCGGGGGCGGCCAGGAGCGCTTCGTGCGGCTGGCGCTGGTGCCCACCGCCGACGAGTGCCGGGCGGCGGCGGCGGCCTGGCCGGAGTGACGGTCAGCCGGCGCGCGGACCCCGTTCGAACGGCAGGCCGCAGCCGGCCCAGTGGGCGAGGCCGCCGCGCAGGTTCGCGAGCCGGGCGAAACCGGCCTGCGCCAGCAGGTCGCAGGCCCACAGGCTGCGGCGGCCGTGCTCGCAGTGCACCAGCCAGTTCGCGTCGCGGTCGAGTTCGTGCAGGCGCCGGGCGAGGTCCTGCACCGGGACGAGCACGGCGTTGGGCAGGCGGTGGCTCTGGTACTCGGCCTCGGTGCGCACGTCGAGGATGCGCAGCGTCGGGTCGGCCTGCAGTTCGTTGTGCGCGGCGGCGGGATCGAGGTCGCGGTAGCTCACGGGGGCGGGATCGGAGCGGGCGCCGGGCGGGACGTCAACGTGGGGGGGCGCGGCAGGCCTCATCCCACCTCAGTTCCATCAGCGACGGAGTTGTTCGGCGAAGGCCTCTGCCCTCGATTGCCCCGTGGCTCCTGGACCGAAGGCATGCAGGGACAACAGACCTGCGTCGTTCGCTCGGCTGTGGACGCACCACCAGCCCAGTTGCGGATCCTGCACGACTCGGACCTCTCCGACGCGCAGGCTGGGCAGCCAGGACGGCAAGATGCCGGCTGGCGTGGCACCCTCGTCGCGCTGGGCAGGCTGCCGAGAGGTGCCTCGGCGTCCTTCGCCAAGGAACTCGCCGGGGACGGTGAGATTGACCTCCGGCATTGGCGTGTAGCGCCAAGGCTCAGTGCGCGCAGATCTCGCCGGCGCAGTACGAAACTGCCACACCAGCTGCTGGTGCTTCTCGAAGGCGAAGGTCGCCGTGAAACGTGTCCCAGCCGGTAGCGGAGACGCTGGCACGAACGCCGCGCAGCCAGAATTCGTCGGCCACTCCGGATTCGCCGGTGCCTTGGGGCAAGACAAGGTGCCGACGACCTCCTTGCCGTGTTCATCGATCACTTGTACCCCGACGAGTCGTCCCGTCCCGTCCGGAAGGAGGGCATACAGGGGATGGCCGCAGCCACGACCGTGATCGGTACCTGGGACCGGATTCGGGTACTCCGAGTAGCCACTAGCGAAGTCGATGGGCACCCCCTCCGCTCCGTCTGCTGGGTGCACGAATGGAGTTTGGCGGCCGCCGCCCACGGGGCGTAGGAGGCTCCAGCCGTGTGCCGTGGCGCACCCGAACGCCTCGAGATGGGGCCCCATCAGTGGCACGCTGTGCCAGATGCTCGCCACGTTGGCTTCGATGGTTGTGTCGAGTCGCGGCACCTCCCAGATGCAACTCTCTCTTCCAGCTGCAGCGCCGCCCGGGGTGTATCCGGCGCGCAGAGTGTCTTGGTAGTGAGGCGATTGCCCGGTAGCGGATGGCGGGTTCAGGCGAAGGTAGTTGCAGTGCAGAAGGCACTCCTCGCTGGCCTGCTTGTCCAACCGCAACGGGCGCTTTCCGTGCATGACGCGGAAACGCGTCATGGTGGCTGCGTCCCTGATCCAGGCCGCCGGCTCGCTCGCCAACTCCCGCTCAACCGTGAGCGATGTGCCCTTGTGCCGCCCGAGTCGGAACTGACCACTTCGCACCAGCACCACAGCGGGCAGAGCGACGATGAATGGAATGCCGTCGAGTGACAAACCGTCGGCGCCGCCAGGGGTCAACTCGCCGTCGCGGTCAAGGTCCCAGAGCAACAGGACTTCATCGCCGAACTTCAGCTTGTGAGCCCTGTCCGGCACTGCACCGGAGAGGCCGATCCCAAAGCGGAACTGGCGTGGGTCTACTGTGACTGACTGCGTGCGTAGGACTGAGGGTTGCTGCGCGAGAGTCGTGCTCGTCACGAACGCAAAGCACGAAGCGGCCATGGAAAGCGCCAACTTGCTGTCGTGCATGGATCTCCTCCGGGGCCGAGGTCGGAGCGGACCGATACTCTCACTCACATCCGATGGTCCGGTCAAGGATGGACCCGCGTCGCGGGGCCATCGGTGCCGGGCCAATGCGACGGTCCCTTCGCCGCCGTTGGTCGTACGCCGTCTCTCTACGTTCCTCAGTCCAGGTGCGCCCGGTCGCTGTCGCCCATGGCGACGCCGCCCTGCGGGAAGTACTCGCCCCAGCGCCGATCCACCAGGCGCGCCGTGTCCGGATCGCAGAACAGCTCCTGCGGGTAGCTCGGCTTCATGCGCGCGTCGAGCACCACCGGCGGCGTCCAGCTCGGCTGGCTGCGCACCAGCCGCAGCTCGCGCGCGTGCAGGTCGGCCGCCGGCTCGAAGCGCGTGAAGGTCGTCCACAGGAAGTTCGCCGTCGACTTCGCCGCCCGCGCCGCGTCGTCGACGAGCACCACCAGCGGCCAGTCGGCGACGGCCGGCAGCTTCGCCAGCGCCGCGGCGGCGCCGCGGTCGGCGGCGAAGGTCGGCCCGTCGACGACCAGGCAGCCGGGGCAGAACGGCAGCGCGGTGCGGAACGGCGGCGGCAGCGCACCGCTGAACTCGCCGGGCAGCGCGCGCACCGGCTCGCCGAGGCCGAGCAGCACCCCCTTGCTGCCCTCGTTGACCGCCGGACCGGCGTAGTCGAGCGTGTCCATCGACAGGCTGCCGAACACGTAGAGATCGGTCGCGAACCGGCAGCGCGCCAGCACGTGCTGCAGCACGGCGCGGAAGTCGCGCAGGTCGATCGGACGGTCGCAGAGCAGCAGGAACTTGGTCAGGCTCAGCTGGCCCTCGCCGAGGATGCGGAACGCGCTCTGCATCGCCTCGCGGCCGTAGCGCTCGCGCACCACCGCGGCGGCCAGAGAGTGGTAGCCGGTCTCGCCGTAGGACCACAGGTCCCGGACCGACGGCATCGCCACCTTGGCCAGCGGCAGCAGCAGTTCCTGCAGGTAGTCGCCGAGGAAGAAGTCCTCCTGCCGCGGCTTGCCGACCACGGTGGCGCACAGGATCGGGTCGCGACGGTGCAGCAGGGCCTGCACGCGCAGCAGCGGGTAGTCGTGCCGCAGCGAGTAGTAGCCGTAGTGGTCGCCGAACGGCCCTTCGGGATGGCGTTCGCCGGGCCGCACCTCGCCGACCAGCGTGAACTCGGCGTCCGCGAACAGCGGCAGCGGCGTGTGCGGCGAGCGCGCCGTGCGCAGGCGGCGGCCGAGCAGCAGCGAGGCCAGCAGCACCTCGGGCACGTTCTCCGGCAGCGGCGCGATCGCGCCGAGGACCAGCGCCGGCGGGCCGCCGATCGTCACCGTCACCGGCATCGGCCGGCCGAGGCGTTCCCAGGCGGCGAGGTGGAAGCCGCCGCCCTTGCCGATCTGCACGTGCAGCCCGGCGGTGTCGTCGCCGTGGCGCTGGATCCGGTACATGCCCAGGTTGCTGCCCAGACCCTCGGGGTGCTCGGTGTAGACCAGCGGCAGGGTGACGAACGGCCCGCCGTCCTCGCTCCAGGTGCGCAGGAGCGGCAGCCGGGAGAGCCGCGGCGGGACGTCCTGCTGCTCGAGCACCGGCGCGCGGCGCACCGCGGCGCGGCCGGTGCGCAGCAGCGCGCCGAGCAGGTCGCGATGCCGCCACAGGCGGCCAGGGCTCGGCGGCAGCAGCGTGTGCGGCAGCGCCGCCAGGCGCTCGACCAGTTGCAGCGGTCGGCGGCCGAACGCGAGTTCGACGCGGCGCGGGGTGCCGAACAGGTTGGTCACCGCCGGCCACGGCGAGCCCTTGACGCGCCGGAACAGCAGTGCCGGGCCGCCGGCGGCGATCACGCGCCGGTGCACCTCGGCGGCCTCGAGGTCGGGGTCGACCTCGGCGTCGATCGCCACCAGTTCGCCTTCCTGGCGCAGCAGCGCCAGCAGGGCGCGCAGGTCGAGCAGCGGGGAGGTCATGGCGGCGTCGCTCCGGCGAGGAAGCGCCGCACGATGGCGGCGGTGCGGGCGGTGGCGCCGGGGGCGCCGAGCCGCTGCCGCACCTCGGCCAGGCCGGTCTGCGCCGCGGCGCGCGCGGCGGCGTCCTGCCACAGGCGTTCGGCGTCGGCGAGCACGCGCTGCCAGCCGGCCTCGCCGTGGAACACGTGCTCGGGCACGATCGCTCGGCCGGCGACCAGGTTGGCCGCCGCGACCCAGGGCACGCTGAGCACGTTGTGGTAGCCGAGGGTCGCCAGCAGCGAGCGCAGCCGGTAGACGACGACCACCGGGTTGCCGGACAGGCAGGCGGCCAGCGAGCCGGTGCCCGACTTGGCGACGATCAGGTGGGCACCCTGCAGCCAGGGGCCGAGGTCGCCGGCGTGGTGCTCGACGTCCTGGGCGCCGTGGGCCTGCAGCAGTTCCTGGACGAGCGGCGTGCGCCGCGGGTCGGTGTGCGGCACCACGCAGCGCAGGTCGGGATCGAGGCGGCGCAGGCCGTCGGCGATGCGCAGCATGCCGGGCAGGTTGGCGGTGATCTCGGCGCGGCGGCTGCCGGGCAGCAGCACCAGCGTGCGCCGCCGCCGCACCGCGGCGACGGCGTCGGGATCCGGCGGCTGCTGCACGAGTTCGTCGAGCAGCGGGTGGCCGATGTAGACGGCCGGCACGCGGCAGCGGCGGAAGAACGCCGTCTCGAACGGCAGGATCGTCAGCGTCGCGTCGACGGCGCGCCGGTAGCGGCGCATGCGCCACGGACCCCAGGCCCAGTACTGGGGCGCCACGTAGTGCAGCACCGGGATCCGGCGCCGGCGCGCGGCCTTCGCCATCACCACGTGCAGACCGGGGTAGTCGACCAGCAGCACCAGGTCCGGCGGGTCGTCGCGCAACAGCCGCAGGTAGCTGGCGAACGCGCGCACGATCAGCGGCAGCTGCCGCAGCACGCCGGCGACGCCCATGACCGCGTGCTCGCTGAGCGGGAACCGCAGCTCGGCGCCGGCCGCGGCCAGCGGCGGGCCGCCGAACGCCGTCACGCGCGGGCCGGGCGTCAGGGCGCGAACCAGCCGTGCGGCATGGCCTTCGCCGCTGGCCTCGCCGGCGGACACGAACAGGTGCGGCAGGGCGCCGCGGTCTGGTCGACGGCGGGCGAAGAACTCGTGCAGCGCCGCTTCGGTCGCCAGCGGCGGCTCGTGCGCGGCGGCGTCGAGCACCTCGCGGGCGACGGCGCGCCAGTGGTGGCGCCGCGGCAGGTAGGCCGCCAGCCGCAGCGGCGTCGTCAGCGCGCGCAGCAGTTCGCGCAGCAGCGTCAGCAGGACCTCGAGCGCGACCATCGGCTCACGGCTCCGCGCGCCGCAGGGCGCGAAGGGCCAGGCCGTAGCACAGCGCCGCCGCCAGCAGCACCCAGGTGGTGAAGCCGGGCCCGTGCAGCGGGTCGAACATCTGCCGGGCGGTCGTGTTGCCGGACAGGATCGGCCCGTACCAGTCGAAGTCGGCGAGCCGGAACAGGCTGTAGGGGCGGATGCGCTGGGTCAGGTAGATGCCGATCTGCACGACCGCCAGCGCGCCGACCCAGGCGGCGACGTGGGCCTGGACCCGGCAGCGCACCGACAGCCAGGTGGTCAAGGCGAGGAACATCAGCACGAAGGCGGCGGCGTGCGTCGAGGCCAGCAGCAGCGGCCCGAGCGGGAGTTCGAGTTCGAGGCGGTGGCTCCAGTACACCGCCGACCACGACACGGCGTAGATCGGCAGCGTCACCGCCAGCGCGCACGGCCAGAACTTCTGCCACAGGATGCGCGGGCGCGACACCGGACGCGCCAGCAGGAACTCGAACGTCTGCGCCTCGCGTTCGCGCGCGAACAGGCCGGTGCCGAGCAGCACCGCGGCCGCCACGCCGACGAGGTTGGTGCTGCGGAAGAACAGCATCACCGCGCACCAGTTCAGGTAGGCGACCTGTTCGCTCTTGTTGCTGACGCCCTCGCCGATGCGCTTCAGGAAGTCGATGCCGAGGTTGCGCATCAGCGTCGAGCGCTGCAGATCGCCGTAGATCTCGGGCCACAGCAGCAGCACCGGCACGCACAGCAGCTCGAGGATCAGCAGGTAGGCGAGCGCCATCACGCGCACCTCGCGCCAGGTCTTGCCGGCGATCACGGCCGGCCTCCGGGAGCCCGCAGCAGCAGCTGGTAGAGGTCCTCGAGCCGCGGCACGCCGACCTCGGCGCTGTCGATCGCGCCAGGCGGCGTGGCGCGCAGCCAGGCCATCGGATCGCCGTCGGTCTCGACCAGCAGCGTGCCGTCGGCCTCGCGCTGCAGCAGGCGCGCTCCGGCCGGCAGCTCGGCGCCGTCGCCGAGCCGCAGCCGCGGCCGGCGCCGCAACCGGGCCCGCGCCGCCTGCACGGCGGCCGGCGGCACGAACGCGCCGTCGAGCAGGAACTCGAGCCGGTCGGCGAGCGTCTCGACCTCGCCGAGGTGGTGCGAGCTGAGCACGATGGTCTTGCCGGCGCGCTGCAGGTCGAGCAGCACGTCGCGCAGGAAGAAGCGCACGCTGGCGTCGAGGGCGCGGTCGGGCTCGTCGAGCAGGTAGAGGTCGACGTCGGGCGCCAGCGCCGCGGCGACCGCCAGCTTCTGCTTCATGCCGGCGCTGTAGCTGCGCACCTTCTGGCGCAGCGGCAGCGCGAAGCCGTCGAGCAGGCGATCGCGCAGCGCCGTCTGCTGGCGCGGGTGGAAGCCGGCGGCGAAGCGCAGGAACTGCGCGCCGGTCATCTGCAGGTAGACGCCGGTCTCGCCGGGCAGGTAGCTGGTGCGGCGGCGGATCGCCAGCGAGGCGGTGCGCGGGTCGTGGCCGAGCACGGCGAGGCTGCCGTGCGACGGCGGCACCAGCCCGACCAGCGTGCGCAGCAGCGTCGTCTTGCCGGCGCCGTTGGGGCCGACGATGCCGAGCAGTTCGCCGGCGGCGACCTCGAGGTCGACGGCGCGCAGCGCCGTCCGGGAACCGAACGACTTGCCGAGGCCGCGCACCGCGATCGCCGCCGCGGTCACGCCACCTCCCGCAGGAAGTTGGCGAGCAGGCGGGGGCCGTCCGGGGTGCGGAACGACTCCGGATGGAACTGCACGCCGAAGGTTGGGTGCTCGCGGTGCTGCACGGCCATCACTTCGCCGGTCGCGGTCGCCGCGGTTGCACGCAACGCCGGCGGCAGCGGGTGCCCGACGTACAGGGAGTGGTAGCGGCAGGCGGCGAGCGGCGCCGGCAGGCCGGCGAACAGGCCGGTGCCGTCGTGCTCGATCGGCGTCGGTCGGCCGTGCACGGGTTCGCCGCGCACGATCGGCGCGCCGAACGCGAGCCCGATCGCCTGGTGGCCGAGGCAGACGCCGAGGATCGGCCGCGCGCCCGACCAGCGCCTGATCGCCGCGACCGACACGCCGGCGTGCTCGGGTCGCCCGGGGCCCGGCGACACCACCAGGGCGCGGGCGGCGCCCAGGTCCTCGACGGCGATCGCGTCGCTGCGCACGACGCCCACCTCGGCGCCGAGCGCCTGCAGCGCCTGCGCGAGGTTCCACACGAACGAGTCCTTGTTGTCGAGGAGGAGGATCAATCGGCCGGCGCAGAGTATCGTCCGCCGCCGCGCGATGAACATCCTGATCGTCGGACTCGGAGAGGTCGGTTCCCACCTGGCCAAGGTGCTGTCGACCGAAGGCCACTCGATCAGCGTGATCGACACCGACGTGCAGCGGTTGCGGCGCGTCGCCGACCTGCTCGACGTGCAGTCGGTGCACGGCGACGGCTCGCGCCCCGACGTGCTCGACCGGGCCGACGCGCACCAGATGGACCTGCTGATGGCGGTGTCCAGCGACGACAAGGTCAACATGCTGACCTGCCTGTTCGGCAAGCGCATGGGGGCCAAGAAGACCGTGCTGCGGCTGCGCGACACGTCGGCGTTCCGGCGGTCGCAGACGTTCTTCCGCCGCAACCTGCAGCACGACCTGCTGCTGTCGCTGGACGACCTCGCCGCCGACGAGATCGTCAAGACGGTGCGGCAGACGCACGGGCTGTCGGTCGAGAACTTCGCCGAGGGCCGGGTGCAGCTGCGCCGCTTCCAGCTCGGCGAGGACGGCGCGCTGGTCGGCAAGCTGGTCAAGGACCTGAAGCTGCCGGCCGGCGTGCTGATCACGGCGATCGACCGCGACCACGAGGTGCTGGTGCCGGGCGGCGCCGACGACCTGCGCGCCGGCGACGAGATCTTCGTGCTCGGCGAGCCGAAGCCGCTGGCGGCGTTCGAGAAGCGCGTCGGCGGCCATCAGCCGGCGACGCGCAACGTGGTCGTCTACGGCGGCGGCGGCATCGCCGTCAAGGTCTGCCAGGCGCTGCGGCGCGAGCACGTCGACGTGCGTGTGCTCGTCGAGGACCGCGCCGAGGCCGAACACCTGTCGGAGGAACTGAAGGGCGTCGTCGTGCTGCACGCCGATCCGACCGACCTGAACTTCCTGCGCGAGGAACACGTCGGCGAGGCCGACGCCTTCCTCGGCATCTCCACCGAGGACGAGCGCAATTTGATGTCGTGCCAGCTGAGCCGCAACCTCGGCACCCGGCGCACGGTCGCGCTGGTGCAGAAGCCCGACTACGTGTCGCTCTACCAGCAGCTCGGCATCGACGTCGCGGTGTCGCCGCGCCTGCTGTGCGCCAACCGCATCCTCGCCTTCGTGCGCAGCCGCAGCATCTCGACGATCGCCACCATCGAGGAGGGCAAGGCCGAGGTGCTCGAACTCGAACTGCAGCCCGGCAGCGCCCTGGTCGGCAAGCCGCTGAAGGAGGCCGGTTTCCCGCGCGGCTGCGTGGTCGCCGCGATCACCCGCGAGGACGGCCAGGTGCTGATCCCACGCGGCGACGATGCGCTCGCGGCCCACGACCAGATGGTGCTGTTCGTGCTGAAGGACGTCGTCGCCGAGGTCCTGGGGCTGGCCGGCATCGTGCCCGAGTGAACGGGGGTGCCCCGGGGAGCCGGGCTCACGGCGGCGGCGGCGACCCGGCCGGCCTCGGCTTCATCACCGAGACGTCGTCGGGGCGGTACTTGGGCACCATGTCGACCGTGTGCTCCGCCGGCACGGCGAGCAGTTCGCGGATGCGGTCGACGCCGGCGAAGACGTAGTAGGCGCGCGGGTCGCCGTCGCCGGCGAGCGTGGCCTTGCCGGCGATCAGCCCCGCGAACAGCAGGCCGTCGTTGCGGGTGCGGACGAGCACGCTCGCCCCGGGGGGCAGTTCGCGGCCGGGGTGCCGCAGCACGTCGCCGGCGATGCCGTCCTCGCGCGCCAGCTGCACCGCCACGGTCTCGACCCGGGCGCCGTCGGGCGTCCACATCGCCAACAGGACGTCGCCGGCCTGCGGCGCGCGGTCGAGCGCGCGCAGCGCCATGGTCTTCAGGTCGATGTCGGCGCGCGTGAACGTCGCGCTGGCGGGCGCCAGTTCGCCGTCGTCGACCATCGGCGTCGGACCGAGGAAGTAGTGCACGCGGCAGGGGCCGGCCGTCGCACTGCGGCCGAGGGTCAGCACCCCGAACTCGGTGGTGGCGCCGAGTTCGACGCCGCCGGTGGTCTCGACCAGCGCCACCGGGCGCGAGCGGTCGAAGTGGTGATCGCCCGACAGGAACCAGCCGGTGCAGCCGCACAGGGCCGGCAGCAGCAGGAGGGTGAGGAGTCGGGTCCGCATGGCGGGGGCGGGGCGATCAGATCGGCAGGCGTCGCCGTTCGGGCGCGCCGTCGGGTCCGCTCACCATACGCACCAGATGCCCGCCGCGGCAGAGCGGCGATCGCTTCAGCAGCGGCAGCAGCACGGCGACCAGCCGGTCGACGTCGGGGCCGCAGAAGAACAGGATGCACTCGCCGCCGCCGAGTTCGTCGCCGTCGTATTCGCCGACGCCCGCCGCGGTGACCGCGGCGTCCAGCTCGTCGGCGAAGGCTTCGATCTGCTGCCGCTCCTGCTGGGTGCCCATCTGCCGGTTGCCCAGGCGCAGCACGACCAGCAGGTCCTGTTCGTCGTCGGCGGGTGGGTCGTGGTCGTCGTCGTGCCCGGGCGCAGGCCGCATCGGCCGCAGGATAGCCAGCCGGCCGCGGGACCGGAACTCGCGCCGGGACCGGCCGACGGCGGCGCGCGGCGGCCGCCCGGACCGGCTGGCCAACGGACCCGTGCCGGCTATGCTGCGGGGTTCGTCGCTTGGCCACCAACTCGCGCAAGAAGCCCCGCCCCGGCGCCGCCCCCGCATCGGCCGCAGGCCCGGCGGCCGGAACCTCATGGGTGGTGGTCAAGGGGGCGCGGGAGCACAACCTGAAGGGGGTCGACCTCGCCTTCCCGCGCGACGCCCTGACCACCTTCACCGGCGTCTCCGGCTCCGGCAAGTCGAGCCTCGCCCACCACACGATCTACCAGGAGGGCCAGCGCCGGTTCCTGGAGAGCCTCAGTTCGTATGCGCGCCAGTTCCTCGGCCGCATGGAGAAGCCGAAGGTCGACCTCGTCGAGGGGCTGTCGCCGACGGTGTCGATCGACCAGAAGTCGACCAGCCATTCGGCGCGCTCGACCGTCGGCACGCTGACCGAGGTGATGGACTTCCTGCGGCTGTGCTGGTCGCGGCTCGGCGACCCGGCCTGCCCGGAGTGCGGCGCCCGCGTCGAGGCGTGGGCGCCCGACCGCGTCACCGACGCGATCCTCGCCGACCACGCCGGCCAGCAGGTGCTGCTGCTGGCGCCGGTGGTGCGCGAGCGCAAGGGCGAGTACCGCAAGGAACTCGCCGAGTGGGCGCAGAAGGGCTTCGTGCGGGCCCGCATCGACGGCGTCGTGCGGCGCCTCGACGAGGACGTGCAGCTCGCCCGCTACGTGCACCACACGATCGAGCTGGTCGTCGACCGCCTGACGATCGGCCCGGAAGTCCGTTCGCGGCTGGCCGAGGGCGTCGAGCAGGCGGTGCAGCTCGGCGACGGCCAGTGCGCGGTCGTCGCCGCCGCGGGCGATGGCGGCTACCGGCTGTTCTCGACCAGGCGCAGCTGTCCGAACGGCCACGGCGCGCTGCCGGAGATGGAGCCGCGGCTGTTCTCCTTCAACAGCCCGATCGGGGCCTGCCCGCGCTGCGACGGCCTCGGCGAGACGTTCGGCTTCGCGCCGGAGCTGCTGGTCGCCGACCGCACCAGATCGCTGCGCGAGGGGGCGCTGCACGCGTTCACGCCCGAGGGCAAGCTGGTCTACGGCCGCCTCACGCTCGACCACCTGGCCGAGGTCGGTCGGCACTTCGGCTTCGACCTCGACACGCCATGGCAGAAGCTGCCGGCGAAGGCGAAGAAGGTCGTGCTGCACGGCTCCGGCCGCCAGACGTTCGAGTTCCGCTGGCGGCGCCAGGGGGCCTCGTTCACCACCACCGGCAGCGACCGCATCGCCTTCCCGGGCATCCTCGGCCACCTCGAGCGGGTCTACCGCCCGTCGCGGGCGCGCCACCTCGACCGCTTCCGCGCCGCGGTGCCCTGCGATGTCTGCGGCGGCGAACGGCTGGCGGCGGCGGCGCGCGCGGTCCGCTTCCAGGGCCGCACCCTGCCCGAGGTGCTGCGGCTGCCGGTCGACGAGGCGCTGCGCTGGGCGCAGGGCGTGCAGCTGGCCGGCAACCAGCAGCGCATCGGCGCCGAGATCCTGCAGGAGGTCGGCCGGCGGCTGCAGTTCCTCACCGACGTCGGGCTCGGCTACCTGACGCTCGATCGCCGTGCGCCGACGCTGTCCGGCGGCGAGTCGCAGCGCATCCGGCTGGCGGCGCAGGTGGGGGCGGGGCTGCGCGGCATCCTCTACGTGCTCGACGAGCCGAGCATCGGCCTGCACGCCCGCGACCAGGAACGGCTGCTGCGCACGCTCGAGGCGCTGCGCGACCGCGGCAACACCGTCGTCGTCGTCGAGCACGACGAGGCGACGATGCGGCGCAGCGACTTCCTGGTCGACATCGGCCCCGGCGCCGGCGTGCACGGCGGCGAGATCACCGCCGCCGGCCCGCCGGCCGCGGTCGCGGCCGACCCGCGCTCGCTGACCGGGCGCTACCTGCGCGGCGAGCTGCGCGTGCCGATGCCGGCCCGCCGGCGCGACGAGGATCGCGGCTCCCTGCGCATCCGCGGCGCCCGCCACCACAACCTGCGCGGCATCGACGTCGACCTGCCGCTCGGCCGCCTGATCGCCGTGACCGGCGTGTCCGGCTCCGGCAAGTCGACGCTGGTGCACCACGTGCTGGTGCCGGCGCTGCGGCGCGAGCTGACCGCTGGCGCCGCCGGGGCGTCGTACTGCGAGCGCATCGACGGCATCGAACAGCTCGACAAGGTCGTCGAGATCGACCAGGCGCCGATCGGCCGCACGCCGCGCAGCAACCCGGCGACCTACACCGACCTGTGGACGCACGTGCGCGACCTGTTCGCGCTGCTGCCGGAGTCGCGTCTGCGCCAGTACGGCAAGGGCCATTTCTCGTTCAACGTGCCGGGCGGCCGCTGCGAGGCCTGCGGCGGCGCCGGCGTGACCACGCTGGAGATGAACTTCCTGGCCCCGGTCGAGGTGGTCTGCGAGCAGTGCGGCGGCGCCCGCTTCCACGCCGAGACGCTGGCGATCCGCTGGCAGGGCAAGAGCGTGCACGACGTGCTCGAGATGACCGTCGACGACGCGGCGGCGTTCTTCGCCGACCTGCCGAAGGTCGCGCGCGGCCTGCGGGCGCTGCAGGACACCGGCCTCGGCTACCTGCGGCTCGGGCAGCCGTCGACGACGCTGTCGGGCGGCGAGGCGCAGCGGGTGAAGCTGGCGACGGAGCTGCAGCGGCCGGCGACGGGGCGCACGTTCTACGTGCTCGACGAGCCGACCACGGGGCTGCACTTCCACGACGTGGCGAAGCTGCTGCAGTCGCTGCAGCGGCTGGTCGACGCCGGCAACACCGTGCTGGTGATCGAACACGAACTCGACGTCGTGCGCGCGGCCGACTGGATCGTCGACCTCGGTCCCGAGGGCGGCGACGGCGGCGGCGACGTCGTCGCGGTCGGCACGCCCGAGCAGAT
>JAHBXX010000037.1 GCA_019636245.1 Planctomycetota bacterium
GCTCGAGCCGCTGCCGCGCGAACTGTCGGTCACCGGCGCGCTGGCCGCCCGCGAACAGCTGGTGCTCAGCATGCAGGTCGGCGGCCGCCTGCAGGACCTGCACGTCGACGTCGGCGACCTGGTGCAGGCGGACGACGTGCTCGCCCGCCTCGACCCGCGCGACTTCGAGCTCGACCTGCTGCGCGCCGAGGCGGCGATGCAGGCCGCGCACGCGCGGCTCGGCATCGACACCGACGCCGACCTGCGGGCCGTCGACCCCGAGGCGATGGCGCCGGTGCGCGAGGCGCAGGCGGTCCTGGCCGAGGCCAGGCTGCAGCGCGACCGCGTGGCCGAGATGGTGCAGGAGCAGCTGCGGCCGCCGGCGGAGCTGGAGACGGCCGACGCGACGCTGCTGGTGGCGCAGAGCCGGCTGCAGCGCGCCCGCGAGGACGTGCAGGCGATGCTGGCCGCCGCCGGCCAGGCCCGCGTCGAACTGCAGCAGGCCGCCAAGCGCCGGCAGGACGCCGTCGCCCGCGCGCCGTGGCGCGGGCGGGTCGCCGCGCGCCACGCCACCGCCGGCGAAGTCGTGGCCGCGGGCGCCCCGCTGGTGACGCTGGTGGCCGTGGAGCCGCTGCGGCTGCAGCTGCCGGTGCCCGAGCGCGCCGCCGCCGAAGTGGCGATCGGCCAGCGCGTGCGCTTCACCGTCGACGGCCTGGACGGCGGCGAGCGCGAAGGGCTGGTGGCGCGGCTCGGCGCCGTCGTCGATCGCCAGAACCGCACCCGGCTGGTCGAGGCCACCGTCGCCAACGCCGATGGTGCGCTGTTGCCCGGCGGCTTCTGCCGCGCCCGGATCCTGGTCGCGCCGGCCGAGCAGGCGCTGACGGTGCCGCGCGCGGCGGTGGTCTTGTTCGCCGGGGTGGCGCGCGTGTTCACGGTCGGCGGCGAGGTGGGGCAGCCGCGGGCCGAAGGGCGCGTGGTGCAGCTCGGCCGCGACCTCGGCGATCGCTGGGAGCTGCGCTCCGGCCTGGTCGCGGGGACCGAGGTGGTGCTCGATCCCGGCGACCTGCGGCACGGCGACCCGGTCGTGGTGGAGCGCTGAGCCGTGCAGGGACTGGCCGACATCTGCATCCGGCGGCCGGTGTTCGCCAGCATGCTGACGCTGGCGATGGTCGTGGCCGGCGCCGTCGGTTTCGCCAACCTGCCGGTCGATCGCTACCCGGCCGTCGACCTGCCGAACGTCACCGTGCGCACCGAGCTGCCGGGTGCCTCGCCGGAGGAGGTCGAGGTCTCCGTCAGCTACCCGATCGAGGAGGCCGTCAACACGGTCGAGGGCATCCAGGAGCTGCGCTCGATCTCCGGGCCCAACACGTCGCTGGTGTTCCTGACTTTCGACCTCGGCCGCGACATCGACGCGGCCGCCCAGGACGTGCGCGACCGCGTCGGCCAGGCGCTGCGGCGGCTGCCCGACGACGTCGAGCCGCCGGTGGTGTCGAAGTTCGACAACGACAGCACGCCGGTGATGACCCTGGCGTTGTCCGGCGACCGTTCGGTGCGCGAACTGACCGAGATCGCCGACAAGCGGCTGAAGCGCCGGCTCGAACGCAGCCGCGGCGTCGGCGAGGTGCGGTTGGTCGGCAACCTGTCGCGCACGATCAACGTCTGGCTCGACGCCGACCGGCTGGCGGCGTTCGATCTGCCGGTCGAGACCGTTCGCCAGGCGGTGGCGAGGCAGAACAGCGACGCACCCGGCGGCAACGTCACCGACGAACGCTCGGAACGCACCCTGCGCACGCTGGGTCGGTTCGTCGACCCGCGGCTGTTCGACGAACTCGTCGTCGCCACCCGCGGCGGCGTGCCGGTCCGCCTGCGCGATCTCGGCGCCACCGAGGACGGCACCGAGGAGGCGAGGTCGTTCGCGCGGCTCGACGGCCAGCCGTGCGTGGTGCTCGAGATCCGCCGCCAGTCCGGCGCCAACACGGTGGCCGTGATCGACGGCGTCAAGGCGGCGCTCGAAGGTCTGCGCCGCGATCTGGCCGCCGACCTGCGGCTCGAGATCGTGCGCGACCAGTCGCGCTACATCCGCCAGGCGCTGCACGAGATCGAGTTCCATCTGCTGATCGGCTCCGTGCTCGCCGCGCTGGTCGTGCTGTGGTTCCTGCGCAGCTGGCGGGCCACGCTGATCGCCGGCGTGGCGATCCCGGTGTCGGTGGTGACGACGTTCGCGGTGATGTGGGCGCTGGGTTTCACGCTGAACGGCATCACCATGCTGGCGCTGGTGCTCATGGTCGGCGTCGTCATCGACGACGCGATCGTCGTGCTCGAGAACGTGCAGCGCTGGGCCGACGAGAAGGGGGTGTCGCCGTTCGAGGCGGCGCGCGGGGCGACGCGCGAGATCGCGTTGGCGGTGATGGCGACGACGCTGAGCCTGGTCGTGATCTTCGTGCCGGTGTCGTTCCTCGGCAGCGTCAGCGGCCGCTTCCTCTACCAGTTCGGCATCACCGCCGCGGTCGCGGTGCTGGTCAGCCTGGTGGTCTCGTTCTCGCTGACGCCGGCGATGTGCGCTCGCCTGGTGCGTCCGGCCGCGGTTTCGCACCGGGCCCGGTCGACCCTCAGCGAACGCGCCTACCTGGCCGTCCTGGACCGGTGCCTGCGGTGGCCGTGGACCTGCGTGCTGGCGGGCGCGCTGGTGGTCGCCAGCGTCGTGCCGCTCTACGGCATGGTGCGCCAGGACTACATCCCCAGCGACGTCGACGAGGGTGAGTTCGAGATCAACGTCAACGGCCCGGACGGCGCCAGCGTGCATGCGATGGACGGCGTGATGCGGGCCGTCGAAGCGGAGCTGCGGCAGGTGCCCGCAGTGCGCACGGCGCTGGCCACGGTCGGCGGCGGCTTCCTCAGCGGCGTCGCCTCGGGCGACGTCTACGTGCGCATGGCGCCGCACGAGGAGCGGCGCTTCTCGCTGGCGCGGCTGGGGCGCGCGTTGCTCGCCGGCGATCCGGGCGCGGCGTTCCGCGGCAACCACACCCAGCGCGAGGTGATGGCCGAGGTCCGGCAGCGCCTGCGGCGCCTGCCGCACGTGCGCGTCGCCGTCCGCAACCAGCGCAGCTTCAGCCTCGGCGGCGGGCCGTTCGAGATCGACTTCGTCGTGCGCGGGCCGGAGCTGACGGTGCTGGCCGATCTGGTGGAGCGGCTGCGGGAGCGGTCGCGCGCCGCCGGCCTCCTGGACGGCGACACCACGCTGCGGCTGCTGCGGCCCGAGCTGCGCGTCGCGATCGATCGCGCGCGGGCCGCCGAACTCGGCGTCGACACCCAGGACATCGCCACGGCGCTGCGGCTCCTGGTCGGCGGCGTCACCGAGGCGTCGCGCTTCCGCGACCCCGCGCTCGACGAGGAGTACGACGTGCGGCTGCGGCTGCGGGAGGAGGACCGGCGCGCCCCGGAGCGCATCGGCGAGCTGCTCTGCGCGCGCAGCGGCGGCGGCACCGTGCGGCTCGACAACCTGATCGACATCGCCGAGGCGACGACGGCCTCCCGCATCGACCGTCTCGACCGGCAGCGCCAGGCCAGCCTGCGCGGCAGCGTCGCGCCGGGCTTCGCGCTCGCCGACGTGGTCGCGAACCTGCGCGTGCTGGCGGCCGAACTCGACATGCCGCCGGAGTACAGCACCACGGTGTCCGGCCGGGCACGCGAACTCGAGCGCACCGGCGGCGACTTCCTGCTGGCCTTCCTGCTGGCGGTGGCGTTCATGTACATGGTCCTGGCGGCGCAGCTCGAGAGCCTCGGCCAGCCGCTGCTGATCCTGCTGGCGCTGCCGTTGTCGGCGCCGTTCGCGCTGCTGTCGCTGTGGCTCGGCGACCAGACGCTGAACCTCTACTCGGCGCTCGGCGTGCTGGTGCTGTTCGGCATGGTGAAGAAGAACGCCATCCTGCAGGTCGACCACTGCAACCAGCTGCTGCGCGATGGCGCGGCGCCGTTGGCGGCGGTGCGCAACGGCAGCCGCGATCGCCTGCGGCCGATCCTGATGACGACGCTGGCGTTCGTCGCCGGCATGCTGCCGCTCGCGGTCGGCGCCGGTCCGGGCGCCGAGGAACGCAAGGCGATCGCCGTCGTGGTGATCGGCGGCCAGATGCTCAGCCTGGTGCTGACGCTGGTGCTGACGCCCGTGGCGCAGTGGCTGGTGCTGCGGCGCCGTCCCGCGGGGGCCGCTCAGGCCGGGGCCGGCTCCGCATAGGGGTGGCGGATCCAGCAGCGCAGGCGCTGGTCGGCGAGCAGCGGGCGGAACTCGGCGCCCAGGCGCTCCAGGTCGGCGGCCGGCAGGAGCCGCTGGACGAGCGGGAACAGGATCTGGTTCTCCTTCAGCACGTGGGCGCGGGCGAGATCCAGGTAGCCGCCGACGGCGGCGCCGAGCCGGGTGCGGTCGCGCTCGAGCAGGGCGCGTTCCAGGCGCAGGCGCCAGCCATGGGCGCGCAGGTGTTCGTTGCGCAGCACGGCCGTGGGGCCGTGCTCGGCGGACAGGCCGGCCGCCTCCAGCGCCGGGAACAGCAGGTGTTCCTCCTTGCGGTGGTGCAGACCGTCGTCGAACTCGTCGAGGAAGCGCAGCACGTCGCGCCAGAAGGTCTCGCGCAGGGCGCCCTGCGCCTCGAGCCGGCGGCTCTCGCGCTCGACCTCGTCGAGCACCTGCAGGATGGTGCGATGCTCGCCCAGCAGGACCTCGATCGGTCCGTCGGGCACAACCCACGGCAGGGCGCCGGCGTCCATGGTGCAGCAGTCTAGTACCGGGTCCGCGTCCGCGACGTGGGCCATGCTGCGCAGTGGGGGGCGGGACGTGTGGCGGGGGCGACGCGGAAAAGCCGCAGCCGTCTTTCGCCGCCGGCGCGCGGTGGCCGTAGACTCCGCCGCCCCGTGACTCGCATGCAGACCACCTCCCGTCTCCCGTCGGCGCACTGGCATCGCCTGCGCCGGGTTCTCGTCGCGCTGCTGGCGGCCGGCCTCGGCCTCGGTTCGGCTCCCGCCCAGGTCCGCAAGGAACTGGGGCGCATGTGGACGTTCGAGGCGGCGCCGCTGGGCTGGTTCCAGCAGGCCTACGATTTCACGCCGGGGCCGGAGTGGCTCGAACACGCGCGGCTGGCATCGCTGCGCCTCGGTCGGCGCAACGACCAGGCCCCGGGCGGGATCCAGTTCTTCTGCTCGGCTTCGTTCGTCAGCCCGCACGGGCTGGTGATGACGAACCACCACTGCGCCCGCGATGCGATCGCCGGCGTGCAGGGGGAGAACGACTGGCTGAAGGACGGCTTCTATGCCGGCGACTACGCCGGCGAGGTCCGGATCCCCGGGCTCCTGGTCTCGCAGCTGGTGGCGCAGCGCGACGTGACCAAGGAGGTCGCCGAGCGCGGCGCCGACGCCGTGCGGGCCGCGGCCGAGGCCGAGCAGCCGGAGCTGCTGCACCAGGTCATCGCGCTCTACCAGGGCGGCAACTACCAGCTCTACAGCCACCGCCTCTACGAGGACCTGCGTCTCGTCTGCGCGCCGCACGGGCAGGTCGCGCACTTCGGCGGCGACCCCGACAACTTCTGCTACCCGCGCTGGGGGCTGGACTACACGTTCCTGCGCGCCTGGGACGGCGATCGGCCGCTCGACAGCAAGGCGCAGTGCTTCGCCTGGAAGACCGCCGGCGCGGCCGAGGGCGAGGTGGTGTTCGTGACCGGCAACCCGGGGCGGACCGGGCGCCTGCAGACGCTGGCGCAGTGCGAGTACCTGCGCGACCACTTCTACCCCGGCCAGATCGAGCGGCTGCAGCAGATGCTCGAGCGGCTGCACCGTGAGGCCGCCTCGAGTCCGCAGAAGGAGAAGGAGCTGCGGCCGCGCATCCTGAGCCTGGAGAACGCGCGCAAGGCCAACCAGGGCTACCTCGACGGCCTGCGCAACCCGCGCATCCTGGCGATCAAGCAGAAGGCCGAGGACGAGCTGCGGGCTGCGGTCGCCAAGGACCCCGAGCTGCAGCGCAGGTATGGCGACGCCTGGGACCAGGTCGCCGCGCTGCAACAGGCGAAGATCGCGGCGGTCGGCGATCGCGACCAGCTGCGCGAGCTGGCGGCCGCCGAGCAGGAGCAGCAGAAGCGCATCGGCGAGGCGTGCTTCGCCGTCTACGGCACCTCGATCCCGCCCGACGCGACGATGTCGCTGCGCATCAGCGACGGCGTCGTCAGGGGCTACCCGTTGAACGGCACGCTGGCGCCGCCCCTGACCACGCTCTACGGCCTCTACGCGCGCCACCACGAGTTCGGCGGCAAGCCGCCGTTCGACCTGCCGCAGGTCTGGATCGACAAGGAACGCGAACTCGACCTGCGCACGCCGTTCAACTTCGTCGCCACCTGCGACATCATCGGCGGCAACTCGGGTTCGCCGGTCGTCGACCGCGAGCTGAACGTCGTCGGCCTGATCTTCGACGGCAACATCGAGATGCTCGGCAACAACTACGTGTTCGACGACGAGGTGTCGCGCAGCGTGTCGGTGCACCCGGCGATCGTCGTCGAATCGCTGCGCAAGGTGTACGGCGCCGGAGCGCTCGCCGACGAGCTCGAGCGCAAGGCGCGCGGGCCGGCGGATGCCGCCGGCAGTTCGCGCCGCTGACGCGGTCAGCCGACGGCGACCGGCTGCTTCGGCAGCCGCACGGTGAACTTGGCGCCGCCGAGCGGCGAGTCCTCGATCGCCACGCTGCCGCCGAGGCTCTGCACGCAGGCCCGCACCGAGAACAGGCCGAGCCCCGTGCCCGCGGGCTTGGTCGTGGCCAGCCCGTCGAACAGGGTGGCGCGCCGCGCCGGCGGCACGCCGGGCCCGGCGTCGTGCACTTCGATCGCGACCGTCTCGGGCTGTTCGGCGACCACGACCTCGATCGCACCCTCGCCGTGCATCGCCTGGCCGGCGTTCAGCACCAGGTTGCCGATCACCTGGTGGATCAGCACCGCCTGGGTGAGGAGCCGCAGGCCGTCGCCGCCGCGGCAGACGATGCGGCAGTGGCGCAGGTGCTGGTGGGCGCGCACCGTCGCCACCGCCTCGCGCACGAGGCGCCCCAGTTCGACCTGCTGCCGGTCGCGGGGCGTGCCCTGCCGCGCCGCGTTCAGCAGGCGGCCGTTGAGATCGACGAGCCGGCCGACGCTGTGGCGGAGGTCCTCGATCTGCTGGCGGTCGCCGATGCGGCCCGAAGCGGCCAGCGCCTCGAGGTCGGCGAGCACGGCGACCAGCACGTTGTTGGCGTCGTGGGCGACCGAGGCGGCCATGACGCCGGCGAACACCTTGCCGTTGACGGCCAGCAGCGCCCGCTCCCGGCGCACCAGTTCGTCGGCGTCGCGTTCGATGCGGCGCATCGCCAGCAGGCCGCCGACGAAGGTCAGCAGGGTCGTCACCAGCACGAAGCCGATGCCCTTGCCGGTCTCGATGGCGAGCAGGTCGTCGATCGTCGTCGCATGCGCCGCCGCGAGCCGGCTCGACACCAGGATGTAGATCGCCGCCACGCCGCCGTAGGCGAACGCCAGCCCGAGGGCGTAGGAGGTGCTGCGGCGCATCGCCGTCAGCCCTCTCCGGGCTCGGGCCCGTGCCGGTGAAACATGTGCACGCCGAAGGCGATGCCGGCCAGGCTCAGCAGGTGCAGCGACGGGAACACCAGCACGTGCTCGAGCCAGATCAGCCAGAACTGCTGCGCCGGCGAACCCGGTTCGAGCCGCGGCTCGAATTGCATCTGCGTCATCGGGTTGACGACGTCGATCACGCTGCCGACGTCGAGGCAGCCGCCCAGACGCTGGTCGCTCGCGTACTTGCTCCACAGCGCCGCCGGCAGCCGGGCGCCGAGGGTGCCGGCGCTCAGGGTCACGAACAGCGGCAGCAGGCCCTGGCAGGTGCGGGCGGCGCCGATCGCCAGGGCCAGGCCGGCCGGGAACAGGAACCGGTCGAGGCCGATCGGCTGCACGACCGCAGCCGGCGCCGCCAGGTGCTGCATGCCGAGCCAGGCCGCGGTCGCCGTCCAGGCCATGGCCAGCGCCGGCACCAGCGGCTGCCGTGGCGTGCGGTCGCCGAGCGCCCGCAGCCAGCCGGCCCAGAGCAGGGCGAAGGCGAGGAACGGCAGCGGCCACGCCCAGCCGGCAGCGGCCGCCGTCCCGGTGGGGAAGGAGACCATGCTGACCTCGAAATCGGCGCCCTGGAAGCCGGCGTAGGTGTGCACGGTCGCGAGCGTGCGTTCGGCCGGCCCGACCAGGCCGTGCACGACCCCGGCGACGGCGGCGGCGAGCAGCACGGCGATCGCCGGTCGGCGCAGGCGGGGCAGCGGCAGGGCCAGGCCCGTGGCGACGTAGGCGGCGAGGTGCAGGCAGGCGAGCAGTACGTCCATGTGGGGGCCGTGGCCCGCGCGGGCGGCGGGCCGGGGGAGCCCAGCTTTTCCGGGCGCGGCCGCCCCGTTGCCACAGTTTTCCCCCGCTCCCCTTGCTGGTGCCCGTGGTGCTCGCTAGCGTGCTCGCCCTTCCAAGGACCGTAGAACGATGCCGAAGCAGAAGACCAAGAAGGCGGTGGTCAAGCGCATGAAGCTGACCAAGACCGGCAAGGTCAAGTTCCGCCACGCCTTCACGTCGCACATCATGGTGCGCCGCAGTGCGAAGCGGAAACGTCAGTTGCGCCAGAAGGGTCTGTGCAAGGGCAAGACCGCGGCGAACATGGCCATGTTGCTCGGTGGGAGGTAGCCCAGAATGTCCCGCGCCACCAATGGTCCCGCCACGCGCCAGCGCCGCAACCGCGTCCTGAAGCGCGCCAAGGGTTTCCGCCAGGGTCGCCGCAACCTGTTCAAGCAGGCGATCGTCACCGGACTGCGCGGCGACGCGTTCGCGTTCGCCGGTCGGCAGCAGAAGAAGCGGCACTTCCGCTCGCTGTGGATCACGCGCCTGACCGCCGCGGTCAAGGCGCACGGACTGCGCTATTCGGCGTTCATCCACGGCGTGCAGCGGGCCGGCATCAAGCTGAACCGCAAGGAACTCAGCGAGCTGGCGATCCACGATCCGGGCACGTTCGAGGCGATCTGCGCCCAGGCGAAGTCGGCGATCGCGTAGCCCGCCGGGGGCCGCCGCGGCGGCGAGCCCGGGATGCGGCGGCGCTGGCTTGTTCCAGCGCCGCGTTGCTGTACGGAGGTTGGCTGCATGGACACGACGGCTCGGCGCGAGCAGTGGTTGCGTGAGGTCGCGGCGGCGGCGGATGCGGCGGCGCTGGCGGCGCTCGAGACGCGCCTGCTCGGCCCCAAGGGCGAGGTGCAGGAACTCGTGCGCAGCGTCACGTCGCTGCCCAAGGAGGAGCGCCCGGCGTTCGGCAAGGCGGCGAACGGCGTCAAGCTCGACGTCGAAGCGGCGCTGCAGCAGCGGCGCGAGCAGTTCGCGCAGCAGGCGCTGGCGGCCGAGCTGGCGGCCGGGGACTTCGACCCGACCGAGCCCGGCCCGCGGCCGGCCCGCGGCACGCTGCACCCGATCACCCTCGTGCAGAACGAGCTGGTCGACCTGTTCACCAGCATGGGCTTCCAGTGGGAGGACGGGCCCGAGGTCGAGTCGGAGTACTTCAACTTCGACGCGCTGAACATCCCCGGCGACCATCCGGCGCGCGAGAGCCAGGACACGTTCTGGCTCGAGCCGCACCCGGGCCTCGGGCGCAACCTGCTGCGCACCCACACCTCGCCCGTGCAGGTGCGCACGATGCAGCGCCTGACGCGCCACGGCTTCCATCCGCCGTTGAAGGTCATCGTGCCCGGCCGCTGCTTCCGCAGCGAGACCGTCGACAAGACCCACGAGCACACCTTCTACCAGATGGAAGGCCTGGTCGTGGACCGCGACGTCAGCACGGCGAACCTGATCCACACCATGAAGACCTGCCTGCGCGTGATCCTCGAGCGCGACGTGCAGGTCAGGCTGCGGCCCGGCTTCTTCCCGTTCGTCGAGCCCGGCTTCGAACTCGACGTCAACTGCCCGTTCTGCGGCGGCAAGGGCTGCCCGGTGTGCAAGCAGTCCGGCTGGATCGAGATCCTGCCCTGCGGCATGGTGCACCCGCACGTGCTGCGCGAAGGCGGTATCGACCCCGAGGTCCATACCGGTTTCGCGTTCGGCATGGGCCTGCAGCGGGTCGTGATGCTGCGCTACGGCATCGACGACATCCGCCAGTTCATGGGCGGCGACCTGCGCTTCCTGCGCCAGTTCCCGGAGGTGACGCGATGAAGCTCTCCCTGCGCTGGCTGCAGCGGCACGTCGACCTGCAAGGCCTCGAGCCGCAGCGCATCCTCGCCGACCTCACGATGAGCACGGCCGAGATCGAAGGACTGGAGCGCTTCGGCGAGGGCCTGGAGTGCCTCGTGGTCGGCCATGTGCGCAAGTGCGACCGGCACCCGGACGCCGACAAGCTGTCGGTCTGCCAGGTCGACCTCGGCGAGGCCGGCGGCGTGCTGCAGATCGTCTGCGGCGCGCCCAACGTGGCCGCCGGCCAGCGCGTGGTCGTGATCAAGCCCGGCGACGTGCTGCCGGCGAAGGGCGCCAAGGGGCCGCTGAAGATCAAGGTCGGCCGCATCCGCGGCGTCGAGTCGCACGGCATGATCTGCTCCGAGGCCGAACTCGGCCTGTCCGACGCGGCCGACGGCATCCTGGTGCTGCCGGCCGACACGCCGATCGGCGCGCGGTTCGTCGACGTGCTGCACGTGCAGGACTGGGTGTTCGAGATCGACAACAAGTCGATCAACCACCGGCCCGACCTGTGGGGGCACTACGGCTTCGCGCGCGAACTCGCCGCGATCTACGGCCGCGAGCTGCAGCCGGCGGTCGTGCCGGTCGCGTTCCCCGTCGAAGGCCGGCGCGTCGAGGTGGTGATCGACGACCGCGAGGCCTGCCCGCGCTACTGCGGCCTCTGCATCGACGGCGTCGTCGCCGGCCCGTCGCCGCACGAGCTGCGCTGGCAACTGGCCGCGGTCGGGCAGCGCGCGGTGTCGCTGCCGGTCGACCTGACCAACTACGTGATGCTCGACCTCGGCCAGCCGATGCACGCGTTCGATGCCCGGCACGTCGGCCAGGGGCCGGTGCGCATCCGCCGCGCGCGGGCCGGCGAGTCGATCACGACGCTCGATGGCCAGCGCCGGGCGCTGTCGGCCGACGACCTGCTGGTCTGCGCCGGCACGAAGCCCGAGGCGCTCGCCGGCGTCATGGGCGGAGCCGGCACGATGGTCGCGGCGGACACGACCAGCCTGTTCCTCGAGTCGGCGAACTTCCGCGCCGCGGTCGTGCGCCGCACCAGCATGCGGCTCGGGCTGCGCACCGACGCCAGCGCGCGGTTCGAGAAGGCCCAGGACCCGGCCAACGCCGAGCTGGCGGTGCACCACTTCGTGGGGCTGCTGCAGAAGTACTGTCCGACCGCCCGCCCGGCCGGACCGCTGGTGGACCCGGCCGGCTGCCGCTACGAGCCCAGGCGCATCCTGCTGCGCCGCGCCCGGCTGGCCCAGAAGCTCGGGCTCGAGCTCGAGGATCCGCGCGTGATCGCGATCCTCGAGTCGCTCGAGTTCGGCGTCACCGTGGTCGACGCGGGCTTCGAGGTCGCGGTGCCGAGCTTCCGCGCCACCAAGGACATCGCCATCGAGGACGACCTCGTCGAGGAGGTCGGGCGCATGTTCCGCTACGACAACATCCCGGAGCGGCCGTTGCGGGGCGTCGTCGAGCCGCCGCCGCGCAACGAGGAGCTGTTCCTGCAGCGGCGCCTGGTCGAGGTCGCCTGCACCGACCTCGGCTGCCACGAGGTCTACAACTACAGCTTCGTGCCGGACGCGGTCGTGGCCGCCTGCGGCGCCGCCGACCATGCCTACGTGCGGGTGGCGAACCCGACCGCGCCGGAGCAGGCGCGTATCCGCCGCCACGTGCTGCCGAGCCTGCTCGCCAGCGCCCAGCCGAACCTGCGGCTCGCGGCCGAGGTGCGCCTGTGCGAGCGCGGCAAGGGCTACCACGCCGAGATGGCCGACGAGCACCGGCTGCCGCACGAGGTGCACGAGCTGGCATTCGTCTGGTCGCGTCGCGACGGCGCGCACCCGTTCGGCGAGCTGCGCGAGGCGATCGCGTCGCTGCTGCTGCGTTTGGGCTACCCGGCCGAGCTGCAGCGCGTCTGGCATGGCAAGGACCAGCCGTGGGTGCACCCGCAACGCGCGGTCGCGGTCGACCGCGACGGCTCGCCGGTCGGCTACGTCGCCCACCTGCACCCGGGCGTCGCCCGGGCGATGGCGCTGCCGGCCTCGACGGCGATCGCCTGCCTCGACGTGCGGGCGCTGCTGGCGAACGGCCGGCGCATCGCGCGCTATGCGCCGGTGCCGACCTTCCCGCCGCTGCCGGTCGACGTGGCGCTCTTGGTCGACGAGCGCGCGCAGGTGGCGCCGGTCGCCGAGTTCCTGCGCACGGTGGGCAGGAAGCTGGTGCGCGCGGTGGAGCTGTTCGAGGTCTACCGCGGCGAGCGTCTGCCGGCCGGCAAGAAGAGCCTGAACTTCACGGTGACGCTCGGCGCCGAGGACCGCACGCTGACCGACGAGGACGAGGCGAAGTACCTCGGCAAGGTGCGCGAGCAGGCGGCGGCGATCGGTGCGGAGCTGCGCGGGTAGCGGCGTTCCACGATGCAGGTCCACCTGCTCGACGGCACCTGGGAGCTCTTCCGCAGCCACTACGGCGCGCCGCCGGCGACCGCGCCCGACGGCCGCGAGGTCGGCGCCGTGCGCGGCCTGCTCGCCAGCCTCGTGGCGCTGCTGCGCGAGCCCGGCGTCACCCACGTCGCGGTGGCGTTCGACACGGTGATCGAGTCGTTCCGCAACGAGCTGTTCGCCGGCTACAAGACCGGCGCCGGCATCGAGCCGCAGCTGTGGGCGCAGTTCCCGCTGGCCGAACGCGCGGCGCGGGCACTCGGGCTCGTCGTCTGGCCGATGGTGGAGTTCGAGGCCGACGACGCGCTGGCGACCGGCGCCGTGCGTTTCGCCGCCGAGCCAGCCGTCGAGCAGGTCTTGCTCGCCACGCCGGACAAGGACCTGGCGCAATGCGTGCGCGGCGACCGCGTCGTGCAGCTCGACCGCCGCCGCCGGCATCTGCTCGACGAGGCCGCGGTGCGGGCGAAGTTCGGCGTCGGGCCGCGGTCGATCCCCGACCTGCTGGCGCTCACCGGCGACGAACAGGACGGCATTCCGGGCGTGCCGAGATGGGGCGCGAAGTCCGCCGCGACCGTGCTGGCGCACTACGGGCACATCGAAGCGATCCCGCCGGAGGCCGCCGACTGGCAGGTGACGGTGCGCGGCGCCGCGGCCCTGGCCGCGAGCCTGGCCGCGCATCGCACCGACGCGGCGCTGTGGCTGCGCCTGGCGACGCTGCGCACCGACGTGCCGCTGGCCGAACGGCTCGACGACCTGCGCTGGCGCGGCCCGCGACCGGACCTCGCGCCGCTGTGCCACGAACTCGGCCACGAGCGCCTGCTCGACCGCGTGCCGGCGCCGCCGGGCTGAGCCTCAGGCGCGCAGGCGAGCGACGAGGTCGCGCACGAACCGGGCGGTCAGGCCCCAGAGCAGCTCGGGGCCAGCGTCGCTGGCGAACGCGAAGTGCGGGCTGGTGCGCGGCTGGTAACCGGTGGCCGATGGCGGCGGCGTGCGTTCCTGCCAGCGGCCGTCGTCGCGCAGTTCGGCCAGCGGCACGTGCAGCAGGCGCACGACCTCGTCGGGATCCGGCCGCAGCGGGACAGGCGCCAGCCGGGCGACGACGCAGTGCACCAGGATGCCCGAGGAGCTCTCGCGCGGCGGCAGCGCACCGAGCACCTGCACGGCGGCCGGCGGCACGCCGATCTCCTCGTGGCACTCGCGCAGCGCGCAGGCGACCGGATCCTCCGCGCCGCTGCGCATGCCGCCGGGGAACCCGATCTGGCCGGCGTGCTGGTGCTGGCCCTCGGGGCGCACGGCGAACAGCAGGTGGTCCTGGCCGTCGTGGACGACGAGCGGGCAGACCACCGCGGCGAGCCGCAGCGGGGTGGCGAGCCAGCCGCCGGGGGGAGGCAGGCGTTGGCGCAGCAGGGCGTCGAGGTCGTCGGCGGCGGACAAGGCGGGGACCTGCATAGCGGGAAGGCGGCCCGGTTGCACCGTCGCCAGGAGGTGCGGCCCAGGCCGCGGCGCGGCTCAGCGAACCTGCAGCACGACGACCTTGAGGTAGCGCGTCTCCGGGCATTCGAGCGCGACCGGATGATCGGCCCCGGCGCCGCGTACGTGCAGCACGCGCGCGTCGCGGCGCGCCTCGGCCGCGGCGTCGCGCAGCAGGCGCAGGAACGTCTCCTCGCCGACGCTGCCCGAGCACGAACAGGTGACCACGAGGCCGCCGCGGTCGACCTTCTCCAGCGCGAGCCGGTTGAGGTCGCGGTAGCGGGCCAGGCCCGCCTCCAGTTCGTCCTTGTGGTGCACCCACTTCGGCGGGTCGAGCACGATCAGGTCGTGGGCGCCCGGCTGCGCCTGCCGCAGCAGCTCGAAGGCGTCGCCGTGCACGGCGGCCAGCGTCAGCTTGTTGGTCCTGGCGTTGGCGGTGGTCTGCGCCACCATCGCCTCGTCGAGGTCGGCCGCCACCACCTTGGCGGCGCCGCCGGCTGCGGCGTTCAGCGCGAAGCCGCCGCTGTTGCAGCACAGGTCGAGCACGGCCCGGCCCTTGGCCAGCTGGCGCACCAGCCAGCGGTTGTCGCGCTGGTCGGCGAAGAAGCCGGTCTTGTGGCCGGTGCCGGCCTGCACCGCGTAGGCGAGTCCGTGCTCGCGCACGGTGGTCGCCACCGGCTGCGGCCGCGGCAGCTTCTCCATGCCCTCGCGCTCCGCCCAGTCCTTGTCCTGCAGCAGCACGAGCCGCGCGCCCGGGTGGCGGCGCAGCAGCCATTCGCCGAGCGGCTCGAGCTGCTGCAGCATGCCCAGCGACGCGACCTGGGCGACGAACGCGCTGCCGAGGCGGTCGAGCACCAGGCCCGGGAAGCCGTCGCCCTCGGCGTGCACGAGCCGGTAGGCGTCGGTGGTGCGCGGCAGTCCGAGCACGTCCTCGCGCAGCGCCGCCGCCTGCTGCAGGGCGCGCAGGAAGTGCGCCGGCACGTCGTCGACCACCTGGTCGGCGAACAGGCGCAGGGCCAGCTCCGCGCGCGGGTTGTAGAAGCCGGTGCCGACCAGCTTGCCGTCGCGGTCGCGCACCGTGCAGGCGCTGCCCGCCGGCAGCGCCGCCGCGGGTTTCTGCACCATCTTGCGGTAGAACCACGGGTGCCGCCCGTGCACGCGCACCTTGAGGCGCAGCGCCGGCAGCGCCGCGCGCGCCGTGGGGGAGCGGCGCGTCATCGGCCCGTCTTCACCGGCGGTGGCGGCGCGGTCGGCAGCGGCCGTGGCTCGGTGCGGATGCGTTCGAGCAGGATCTCGATGCCCCGCTCGAGCTGCGGGTCGCGCCCCTGCAGCAGCGCCGCCAGGTCGTTGTCGACCTCGATGTCCGGCACGACCCCGGCGCCCTCGATCGTCCACTCCGGGCCGATCTCGGTGTTGCCGAACTCCGGCACGTTGACGGTGCCGCCGTCGAGCAGCGGACCGCGGTTGGTGATGCCGATGATGCCGCCCCAGGAGCGCTTGCCGACCAGCGGTCCGAGGCCGGCCTTGCGGAACATCGCCGGGAAGATGTCGCCGTCGCTGGCCGACGACTCGTTCAGCAGGCAGACCAGGTGGCCGTGGAACAGCGCCTGCGGGTAGGGCCGGTAGCCGGTCGTGCGGCCGAACGTGCCCATCAGCAGCTTGCGGCCCAGGCGGTTCAGGATCATCTGCGACACGTTGCCGCCGCCGTTCCAGCGGTCGTCGATCACCAGGCCCTGCCTGTCGCGCTGCGCGTAGTACTGCTTGACGAACTCGCGGATGCCGTCCTGGCCCATGTCGGGCAGGTGCACGTAGCCGAGCGCGCCATCGCTGCGCTCGGCGACCCGGCGCCGGTTGCCCTCGACCCAGTCGAGGTAGAACAGCTTCTCCTCGCTGGCGATCGGCTCGATGGCGACCGTGCGGGCGCCGTCGTCGGTGGGCGTCTGGTGGACGCGCAGCTGCACGGTGCGGCCGGCCTTGCCGCGCAGGAGCCGGTAGGGGTCGACCTCGGGCCGCAGGGGCTCGCCATCGATCGCCAGGAGCCAGTCGCCGGGGCGCAGGTCGACGCCGACCGCGGTCGATGGCGACCGGTACATCGCGTCGTCGTTCTCGCCGCGCAGCAGGCGCTCGATGCGGTAGGCGCGGCTGCCGGGGTCGTAGGCCAGCACCAGCCCGGGCAGCGCCGCGCGCGGCCGGGGCGGCGCGCCGAGGTCGCCGCCGGCGATGTAGGCGTGGCCGACGTTGAGTTCGGCGATCATCTCGCCGAGCACGTAGTTGAGGTCGCTGCGGTGGCGCACGTGCGCGACCAGCGGTTCGTACTGCCGGCGCAGCGCGTCCCAGTCGTGGCCATGCAGGTTCGGCACGTAGAAGAAGTCGCGGTAGCGCCGCCAGACCTCGGCGAAGATCTGCCGGAACTCGTCGGCCGGCACCTTCTCGACCGGCAGGCCGCGCAGGTCGAGCGTCTTCTGGCCGTCCTTGCCCTTGGGCGTCGCCTCGGCCACCGCGTGGCCTCCGGCCGTCCGGATCAGCACGTGGGTGCGATCGGGGGACAGCGCCCAGCCGGTGACGCCGCTGGCCAGCTGTTCGGCCTTGCGGTCCTTGGTCGAGAACGCGTGCAGCGTCGTCGGCTGGTCGCTGTCGCGGCCGTAGTAGGCGCCGCCGCGGCGGGCGTAGAGCACGCCGTCGGCGGTGGCGGCGAGGCCGCTGTAGTTGTCGTGCGGCAGCGGCAGCGCCTCGACGCGCTCGGCGAGGCCGTCGAAGTCGATCGCGATCGGGCCTGGGAACTCCGGCGCGCGGTCGTCGGCCTTCGGCGGCGTGATGGCCTCGTCGCTGCGGGCCGGCAGCAGCGCCGGCAGGTCGCGGCGCAGCGCCAGCGCGAACACGCCCCAGGCGCGGTCGACCTGGAAGTCCCACTCGTAGGTGGTGGACAGCCGCGGCTGGAAGCCGCGCAGGCCGAGGAAGTAGAGCCGTTCGCCGCGCGGATCCCAGGCCGGGTCGCTGTCGTCGGCCAGCGGCCGCGACACCCGGCGCAGGGTGCGGTCGGCGAGGCTGTAGACGTGCAGCGCGCGCAGCTCGGTGCTGGCGGTCAGCGAGAACGCGAGGTGGCCGGAGCAGGGCGACCAGGCGTGGTCGCCGATCTGGCCGCGGGGCTCGTCGGCGATCTCGACGAGTTCGCCGGTGTCGACGGCGCACAGGCGCAGCACGCCGTCCTTGTCGCCGAACGCCAGCCACCTGCCGTCCGGCGACCAGCGCGGCGCGTGGAGCATCGCCGTGAGTCCCTGCGTCAGCTGCCGCGGCGGCTCGGCGCCGAGGTGGTCGACCAGCCAGATCTGCTCCTCGCCGCTGCGATCGCTGACGAACGCCAGCTGGCTGCCATCGGGCGAGAACGAAGGGTGCTTGTCGTGGGCGCCGGGCGAGCGGGTCAGGTTGCGCACGTCGCCGTGCTCCTTCGGCACCGTCAGCAGGTCGCCGCGGGCGGCGAACGCGGCCCGCCGACCGCCGGGGCCGAGCGCGAAGTGCTCGACCAGCCCGCTGGCGTCCACCGTCGTCGCCCGCATGGCGAGGCCTTCGTCGGGGACCACGATCGGGATCGCGTGCTCGGTGCGGGTGCGGCAGTCGAACCACCACAGTTCGCCGCCTTGCTCGTAGACGATGCGGTCGTCGCCGGGGCCGCCGGCGCTCGGCCAGCGCACGTCCCAGGTGGTGCTGAAGGTCTCCTGGCGCGCTGCCTTCGTCGCCGGATCGCACGACCACAGGTTCAGGGTGCCGGTGCGGTCGCTGGCGAACCAGATCCGATCGCCGATCCACATCGGGTCCCGGTCGGTGCGCGGGTGGTCGGTGACGTTGGTCGCGGTCCCCGTCGCCGGATCGAAGACGTGCAGGTCCTGGGCCCAGCCGCCCTCGTAGCGCTTCCAGGTGCGGAAGTCGCGGAACAGCGGCGAGTAGACGAGGCGCCGGCCGTCGGGGGCGAACTCGCCCGCTCCCGCCACCGGCATCGGCAGCGGCACCGGCAGCGCGCCGCGAGCCTCCGCATGGGCCGGCAGCGCCACCGTGTAGAGCCGGCCGCCGGCCGGCGTCCAGGCCTGCCGCAGGCTGCGGAACAGCACGGCGGCGCCGTCGGGCGTCCAGCCGTAGACCTGGTTGTCGTAGCCCCAGCGATCGGGCAGCGGCCCGCGTGCCGGATAGAAGGTCAGCTGTTGCGGCGCGCCGCCGCCGCTCGGCACGACGTAGACCTGCTCGTCGCCGTCGATCTGGCCGGTGAACGCGATCGAGGCGCCGTCGGGCGAGAACTTCGCGCACAGCTCGACGCCCGGCGCCGAGGTCAGCCGCACCGCGGTGCCGCCGCCGAGCGGCGCGCGCCACAGGTCACCGCCGTAGGTGAACACGACCTGGTCGCCGTGCAGGTCGGGGAAGCGCAGCAGGCGGGTCTGCGCGACGAGCGGCGCCGAGGCGACCACGGCGAGCAGAGCGAGAGCGGAGCGCGAGGCCATGGCGCTGCACTACCGGATCGCCGCCGCCGCATGCAAGCGCGCCTTGGCAGCGGCGAGTCGATTGCGGTGGCGCGGAGGCGAGCTCGTGGGCGAGGGGCTTGTCGATCGTGGAGGGTGAGGTAGTCTGCCCGGGCCCGTTGCTGCCCCGTTTCGTCCCCCGCAGAGATCCATGACTCGAATCGTCTCCCTTTCCCTGGCCGCAGTTGCGGCCGCCGGTGGCTTGTTGGCCCAATCCAACACCGTGGCCGGTCTCGACGGCCGGCTCACCGTGGTCGACAACTTCACCTACCAGGGCCGCCGCGGCGCCGCCTACCCGAACGGCGAGATCGGGGCGGCGATGCTGAACACGATGTGCAATCCGGGCAGCGTCAACATCCCGTGGTATGCGCCGATGCAGCCGAACCACCCGAAGTTCGGCTTCATCCTGGTGCGCGTCGCCAACGACCGCATCGAGCAGATCAGCGACCGCTCGTACGTCAAGCACGCCTTCACCTCGGTGAACGTCAACGGTTCCTGCGGCACCTGCGTCAACCCCGGCACCGGCAGCCTGATGGGGCTGAACTGCTCGGACACCTACGGGGTCGGCAACAACGCCGACCGCACCTACCTGGGCCCGTCGCCCGAGATCAACCCGTGGCTCGGCACCTGGAACCCGGTCGGCAGCTACTTCGACATCGGCGACCCGAGCCAGGCCGGCTACCCGCTGGCGGCCGACGGCAGCCGCAGCCTGAACACGTCGGGCTTCGACAGCGTCAAGAACCGGGTCACCATCCGTGAGATCGACCTGACCACGCCGGGCGCGCAGTACTTCTACGGCATCCACCTGGTGCACGAGGGCGAGGCGGTGCAGAACCGCTGGGACAACCTGGCATCGCGCGGCTGCAACCCGACCTGGAACGGCTCCACCTGGACCTTCCCGAACAACGCCGTCGGCCAGGCCCACGGCTCGATCCTGCAGCGCTGGTCGGGCGCCACGATCGGCAGCGGCGGCAACGGCAACGACGACGGCCGCTTCTTCGTCGCGGTGAAGACGGCGGCGCTCGGCGGTGGCAACTACCGCTACGAGTACGCGGTGCACAACGTCGACAACCACCGTGGCGGGGCCACGTTCCGCCTGCCGATCGAGGCCAGCGGCACGGCGTCGAACTTCTTCTTCCGCGACATCGACACCAACGCGGCCAACAACTGGACCGCGGCCAGGGTCGGCAACGAGATCGTGTTCACCGCGCCGGCGAACAACCCGCTCGACTGGAACACCATCTACAACTTCGGCTTCGACTGCAACGTGCAGCCGTCGACCGGCCTGTGCGTGCTCGACCAGGCCCGCATCGGTCCCGGCTCGCTGTCGGTGACGGTGACCACCCGCGTGCCGAGCGGCGTGCCCGGCGCGGACTTCGCGGTCGTCGGCCAGGGCTGCGGCGGCTGCGAGGCCTCGTTCTACGAGACGGGTGCGTTCGACCTCGCCAACACCAAGGTGCGCCTGACCTACGGCGCCGGCGGCTACCAGGTGGGCGTCAGCACGCGCAACTTCATCCCCCCGGTCGCCGGCAACCTCGGCATGGGCGACGACACCGAGGCGACCGTGGCGCTGCCGTTCAGCCTGCCCTACCCGGGCGGCACCACGAACTCGATCCGCGTCTGTTCGAACGGGTTCCTGTCGGTGTCCACCGGCAACGGCAACTCGTGGACGCCGGCGGTCGGCGCCTTCCTCAGCGGCATCGCCCGCTGGGCGCCGTGCTGGCGCGACCTGACGCCGAGCGGGGCCAACAACGTCTACGCCGAGACCGGCGTCGGCGAGGTGCGCATCACCTGGCTGAACGTCAACAACTACAACCAGGCCAACACGCCGAACACCTTCCAGGTGGTGTTCGAGTCGTCGGGCAACGTGCACGTGCTCTACCAGGCGATGACGCCCTCGGGCAGCAGCTACCTGGTCGGCTGGACGCCGGGCGGGGGCGCGCAGGACCCGGGCAGCCGCGACCTGTCGGCCGACATCGTCACGGGCTTCACGGTCTGCGCCAGCGACTCGACGGCGATCGCGATGACGGCCTCGAACCGGCCGGTGCTGAACACGGCGATCAACCTGCAGATCACCCAGCTGCCGTCGAGCACGCTCGGCGGCGTGATGGTGTTCTCGCCGACGTCGGTGCCCGGCGGCATCGACCTGACGAACGTGCTCGACATGGCGGGCTGCTACGGCTACCTGCTGCCCGACATCCTCAGCGGGTTCTTCCTCGCCTCGCCGCCGGCCTACAACTGGCCGTTCTTCGTGCCGAACGAAGTCAGCCTGGTCGGCCAGACGACGATGTTCCAGGGCCTGATGATCGCGCCGGGGTTCACCGGCTCGGGCTTCCTGAGCACGAACGGCGTCGAGCTGCTCTACGGCCAGCAGTAGGCGCGACGCCGGCGGCGCGGCGGCAGCCCCCGGTCATCGGGCCGGAGGCGCCGCCGCCCCGCCCTGCAGCAGGGCCGCGGCCACCAGCGCCGCGGTCTCCGTGCGCAGCACATGCGGGCCCAGGCCCGCCGGCCGGAAGCCGCCCGCCTGCGCGGCGGCCAGCTCGGCAGCGGCCAGTCCACCCTCGGGGCCCACCAGGACCACGACGTCGCCGCTCGCCGGCGCCAGCCCCGCCAGGGCCGGGCTGCCCGGAGCGGCCACGAAGCGGGCGGCGGGCAGGTCGGGATCGGCCAGGAAGGCGGCGAGTTCGCGCACCGGCCGGACCTCGGGCAGCCAATCGCGGTCGCACTGACCGGCGGCGGCGCGCACCAGGCGCAGCCAGCGCTCGAGGCGTTCGCCCTGCGGCCGCGTGCGTGCCGTCCACAACGGGTGGAAGACGTCGATGCCGACCTCGGTGCCGTGCTCGAACAGCCACTCGGCCCTGGTCGCGCGCGGTGGCGCGAACGCCACGTGCACGCGCCGGGCGGGCGCCGGCCGGCGGCGCGCCGGATCCACCTGCAGGTGCACGACGCGCCGTTCCACCGCCGTGACCACGGCGTCGGCGGTGCCGCCGCGGCCGTCGGCCAGGCGCACCGGGTCCCCCGGCCGCGCGCGCAGCACGTGCACGAGGTGGTGGGCGAGTTCGCCATCGACCGCGGCGGCCCCCGCGGTCGGCAACTCGGGCAGGAAGAACCGCGCCGGCATGCCGGCGTGTTGTAGCGCCGGACGGGCCGGGCACGAAGTCACGGGCAACCGCTTGCGGCTCGCAACGATGCAGGTAGCTTGTGGTCGAGCGTGCGCCGCGCCTCGCCCCCGGGCCCGGTCGTGCCGTTGCCTGCGGTCCGTGCCGGGCGTGCGCACGGTCCGAGACCCCTCCGCTATCCGAATGGCCAACTACGAGCTCGAGATCCTCGACGGGGATCGCGCCGGTGAAGTGATGCCCGTGGGCGGCGCCGCGGTGCGCGTCGGCCGCAAGGCCGGCAACGACCTGGTGCTCGCCGACGAGAAGACCTCGGGGGTGCACGCCGAGATCGTGCTCGAAGGCGACCGCCACGTGCTGCGCGATCTCGGCTCGACCAACGGCACCTTCCTCGACGGCAAGCGCGTCACCGAGATGGTGCTGACGGACGGCGACGTGGTGACGTTCGGCCGCTTGCGCGTGCGGTTCCGCAGCGCCGGCGGCCCACCCCCGGCCGACGCGGGCGAACTGGCCGTGCGGCGCCTCGACGCCGGCCGCCTGTCGCGGCGCGGCGGCGGCTCGCTGGGCCTGCTGGCGGCGTTGCTGGTGGTCGGGCTGGGAGCAGCCGGCTACCTGTGGTGGCAGGGCCGCGACGGCGGCAAGGAGGACGGGCCGCGGCCACGGCAACGTGCGCCGCTCGCCGTGGCGGGCAACCGGCTCGCCGCGCCGGTGGCCAGCTGCGATGCCGAGGAGGGCTGGAACCTGCGCGCGGCCGGCGGCGGCTTCCAGCCCTCGACCCGCGGCCACACCGGCAGCGGCGGTTTCGAGGCGCTGCGCGCCGAGACCAAGGACGCGCCCGACTTCGCGTTGGCGACGCTGCGCGAGGCGGTGGCCGTGTTCGGTGGTCGCGCCGTGCGGGTGGCCGCCCACGTGCAGACCCAGGGCGGCGCGCAGGTGGCCGTGCGCGCGGTGTGCTTCGCGAACAACGAGCAGGTGCCGTTCCGGTTCCGGCGCGGCACGCCGCTGCAGGGCGCCGAAGGCTGGCAGCGCGTCGAGGTGGCGCTGGCGGTGCCGGCCGGCTGCGATCGCCTGCAGGTGGAACTGGTGGCGGTGCTGCCGTCGGCCGAGGCCTCGGCGCTGGTCGACGACGTCGCCGTGGTCGAAGGCGGCGACGCGGTGCCGATCGAACAGAAGCTCGGCGAGTCGAACCAGACCCTGCTCGGCACGGGAGCGGCGGTCGCGGTGCGGTCGGTCGACCCCGAGAGCCCGGCGACGCTGCTGGACGTGCTGCCGGGCAGCGTGCCGCCGGCGCTCGAGGGCCTGCACCGCGCCGGTCTCGGCGCCATGTCCGATCTGGGCCTCGGGCTCGCCGTGACGGCGACCGAGCGCAGCTTCGAGTTCGCGGCCGAGGGCGCCGACGACCTGATGCTGGTGTTTCCCGCCGAGGCCGCCGGTGGGCTGATGCTGACCGGCGACGACGACGCGTTCGCCGCGGCGGCCGCCGAGGCGGAGGCCAGGACCACGCGGCTGGTGCTCGGCGACCGGTCGACACGCGCGCTGTTGCGCTTCCCGGCGCCGACGACCTGCCGCGGGCAGCTCGGCGGCGGTCGCTACCGCCTGCGCGTGCAGACCGGTCGGTTCGAACTCGTGCTCGGGTTCCGCAGCGAACGGCAGCAGGCGGCGGAGCTGGTGCGCGAGGCGGCGCGGTTGCAGGCCCAGGCCCAACCGGGCCAGGCGCTCGACAGCCTGCGCCAGCTGGTCAGGCAGCTGCCGATGGACTCCGAGATGCTCGGTCAGGCGCAGGTGTTGCGCGCCGCGCTGCTGGCCGAACAGGCGGCGGCCCTGCGCGAGCTGCAGCAGAACCTCGACGAGGCCGAGTTCTTCGACACGCGCGGCGGCTTCGAGCGCGTCGTGCACGGCGTCGACGACCTCGTGGCGCGGTTCGGCGAGGGCAACCTGGAGGATGCCGCCGGCACGCTGGCGCTGCGCGCGCGCGCCGCCGCCCGGCTGCAGGCGATCGACACCGCCGAGGTCGCGGCGCGGCGCCAGCGTCTGCTCGACCTCGCCAAGGCGTTCGCCGACACCCAGCAGGCCGGCCTGGCCCGCGTCGTCGAGGCGTACGTGCAGCAGCACCTCGAGGTCCGCTAGCAGGATCCGATCCATGGCCAAGAAAGCCACCGCCGTCGACATCGGCAACCACAGCGTCAAGATCCTGGTCGCGCAGGTCGGCAAGCACGGCGTCGGCGTGCTGCGCTTCGCCGGCCTGCCGCGCGGCGAGGCCGGCACGCCCCTGTCGCTGGCCGAGGCCGGCGTGCCGCTGGCCGGCGCCGTCTGCGGTCTCGCCGGCCGCGACATGACGCTGCGCTACAGCCAGGTGCCGCCGACGCCGGACTGGCAGCTGCGCAACCTGATGGATCTCGAGATCCAGGACCTGGCGCAGCAGTCGGGCGGCAACCTGTCGGCCGACTACAACCTGCTGCCGGCGCAGGACGAGGCGGCCGGGGTCGAGACGGTGCTGCTGGCGCTGGCCAAGGACGACGCGCTGGCGCGCCTGCAGGGCGAGGTGCGCGGCGGCGGCGGCTCGGTGGCGGCGTTCGTGCCCAACTGCACGGCGCTCTACAACGCCTACCTCAAGTGCGGCCCGGTCGAGGCCGACGCCGTGGTCTGCCTCGCCAACATCGGCCACGAGACGACGGACATCGCCCTGGTCAAGGGCACCGATCTGCTGTTCGCGCGCAACCTCAGCGGCGGCACCAAGGTGCTCGACGACGCGATCGCCGCGGCGTTCAACGTCACCGCGCGCAAGGCCGAGGCGCTGAAGCGGGACCTGCTCGACCTCGATCCGCAGAGCCGCGGCCGCTACGCCAGCGGCCAGGCCGAGAAGGTGACGATGGCCGCCGGCGGCGCGGCCGGCTCGCTGACGGCGGCGATCCAGAGTTCGCTGGCGTTCTGCAAGGCGCAGACGAAGATCGCCGACCTGCGGCTCGACAAGGTGCTGCTCTGCGGCGGCGGCGCCCGTCTGCGCGGCCTGCGCGGCATGCTGCGCGAAGCGCTGCGGGCGCCGGTCGAACTGTTCGATCCGTTCGCCAACCTCGACCTGTCGGCGCTGCCGCCGGCCGACGCCGAGCAGCTGCAGGCGATGCGGCACGAGGCGGTGGTGGCGCTGGGTCTGGCCGTGGGCCGGCTCGACGACACCCTGTATGCGCTCGAGATCCTGCCGGATTCGGTGCGGCGGCGGCAGCGGTTCGTGCAGCGCACCGTCTGGAACCTGCTCGCCGGCGCGGTGCTGGTGGGCGTGCTGGGCCTGCAGGCGAGGCGCAGCGGCGAGGACCTGGCCGCCGCCGAGGCCTCGATCGACCAGCTGAAGCGGCGCATCAACGCGGCGAACGTCGTGCACGGCGAGGCGGCGGCCCTGATCGCCGCCAACAAGACCGAACGCGCCCTGGTCGAGCACCTGGCGGCGCAGGCGCTGCCGCTGCACGGCCTGCTGCGCACGCAGCGGGCGGCCGCGGCGCAGCTGCCGCCCCAGCTCTGGCTGCGCAAGATCGAGGTGACCGCGGGCGGCGCCGCCGCACAGCGCAGGCGGCCGCAGGTGGTCGTCGACGGCGCCGGCAAGGAACTCAACGGCGTCGAGGTCGGGCGGGTGCTCGGCGAGTTCGTCGCCCGCTTCAAGGCCGACCCGCACCTGGCCGGCGCGCAGGCGGTCATGAAACCGACGCCCAGCGTCGACAGCTCGCTGCAATTCCAGCTCACGGTCGACTTCCCGGAGGGCAACTGATGGACGTCGGCGCCTTCGTGCAGGAGAACAAGCGCTGGCTGATCGGCGTGGCGATCGGCGGCATCGTCTACGCGATCGGCAGCGCCGTCATCGGCTCGATCTACGCCGCCGACGCGGCGCGCGCGACCGCCCGGCAGCTGGTGCGCCAGGCCGGCAGCACGCCGCTCTACGACCAGGCCGCGCTGGCGGCGGCGCGCGAGGAGGCCGAGCGCCTGCAGGCGGAGAAGCAACGCCTGCGGGACGAGCTGGCGTTCGTGCCGACGGCCCGCTTCCAGCTCGAGGGCCGCGGCGCCGCCGACGAGTACCTGTTCCAGGTCGGCCGGGCGCTGAAGCAGTCGATCCTGAACGCCGCGAAGGAGCGCGACGTCCTGGTCGCCGACAAGGACGTCGCCTGGGACGTGCCGACCGGCGTCGACGAGATCCGCGGCGTGCTGTTCGGCCTGGAACTGCTCGACGAACTGACGCGGCGCCTGTTCGCCGCCCACGACGCGGTGCGGGCCGCGCACGGCGAGGCGATCGGCCTGCGCGCGCTCACCAGCCTGCGCGTCGAGCCGCGGCGCGCGCAGCGCGGCCTGGGCCGGCCGGCGCGCGCCGGCGAGGTCGACCTGCGCGACCAGCTGGTGCAGGAACGGGTCTCCTTCCACATCCAGGCCGACGAAGCGACCTGCGCGCGGCTGCTGGAGTCGATGCGGCAGCCCGGCCGCACGCTGGTGGTCGAGGCCTGGCAGCTGCAGCAGCCGCCGCGGCTGGGGGAACCGTGCACGGTCAAGGGCACGCTGCAGGGGATCGCCTTCCGGGAGCCATGACGAGGGAACCACGCTGATGTCGATCCGGAAGGAACAGGTGCTGCTGCTGGTCGTGCTCGCGTTCGCGGCCTGGACGGCGAACGGGCTGCTGCAGGACCCGCCGCGTGTGGCGGGCTTCCAGCCGACCCGCATCGAGTATGCCGGGGCACCGGTGCCGACGACGACCCTGGCGCAAGGCACGGCGCCGCCGCCGGCGCGCCGGGACTTCTGCACCGAGCCGAGCGAGACGCGGCCGCTGCCGCCGCGCCTGCTCGACTTCCCGCTGCGCCGGGTGCTGTCGGTCGCGGCGCTGCCGCTCGAACCCGGGCCGGACTTCGCCCACCTGTGGGCCCTGCGCCTGGACGGCGCCGTGGTCGAAGGCGTGGTGGTGCAGGCGGCGGCCGAGGCCGCCGCCGCGCCGACGGCCGACGCCTCGGCCGCGGGGCGGCCCGCGGAAGCGCAGGACGCGAACGGCCGCCGCGAGCAGGAGGAGCAGGCGGCGCGCACCTACGACCGCATCTGGATCGTCGGCCAGCGGGCACCCTACTTCGGCACCATCGAGGCCGACGGCCGCGACCTGTTCGAGCTCGAGGAGCGGCGCGACTTCGACGGCGTCGAGGTGCGCATGCGCGTCTACAACCTGAGCCGGCGCAGCGTCGGCCGCCTCGAGTCCTTCGGCAAGGACGAGCGGCGCATCGAGCGCATCGAACTGGCGCAGACGCTGCGCAACGAGGTGCAGCGGCGGGTGCGCCGGGTGCCGGTGCTGGCGTCGCACCTGCAGGAACGGCGCGAACTGGTCGGCTGGCTGCTCGACAAGGCGCGCGAAGCCGATTGGGTCTACGACACGGCGCTGGCGCAGGCGGACCTCTATCGGCAGGTCTCGGGCGGCGACCTCGAGGGGCTGCGCCTGCAGCAGCGCGTGCTGCAGGCCAAGGGCGACCTGGCGGCGGAGTTCGCGTTGCTCGACGGACTGGACGGCGCGCATCGCGAGTCCGCGTTCCGGTACGAAGGCCTCGGCGTGCTCAAGGCCCGGCTCGGGCTCGATGCCATGGCCGAGCAGGACCTGGTGCGCGCCGCGACCCTGGCGCCCACCGACGCGCGGCCGCACGCGGCGCTGGCCGAGTTCCTGCGCCAGCGCGGCCGCAGCCGCGAGGCGCGGCAGGCCGCCGAGCGCGCCGAGCGCACGCTCGGCAGCGTGCAGAACGCGGCCGATCGGGTGCGCGCGGTGCGGGCGATCGCTGCGTCCCACCTGGCGCTGGCGGACGTGGCGGCGGCCCGCCGCGCGCTCGACCTGCTGCCGACGGACCTGGCGCAGCCGTACCTGCTCGGTTGCATCGCCTACGCCGACGGCAACGTCGGCGCGGCGCTGGCGGCCTTCCGGCAGGCGAGCGGCACCAGCGACGGCGGCCCGGCCCTGCTCGGCCAGGCGGCCTGCCTGCTGCGCGATGGGCAGTGGCAGGAGGCGCACGACCTGTTCGTGCGCACGTTCGAACTGGAGCCGCTGTTGCGCCATCGGGCCGCGACCGGGCTCGGGCTGCTGTTCTGCCGCCTGGGGCAGTTCGACGCCGCCCAGGTCTGGATCGACCGCGCGCTCGAGGCGGCGCCCGCCGATGCCTATGCGTTCTACCTGCGCGGTCGCTGCCTGCGGCTGCAGGGCCAGCTGGCCGCCGCGGCCGAGGCGCTGGTGGCGGCGCTGCGGCTGCACGACGACTTCGTGCACGCGATCGCGGAGATGGCCTCGGTGCAGGCGATGCGGGCGCTCGAGGGCCGCGGCAGCGACCAGGCCGAAGCGGCGATCGCCGCCCGGCGCTACGCCGACCGCGCGGTCGAACTCGTGCACGCGCCGGCCGTCGAGCTGCACGAGATGCAGGGCATGTTCTGCTTCGGCTCCGGCGATCCGCGCGCCGCGCGGGCGGCGTTCCTGGCCGCGCGCGACCTGGCGCCGGACGAGCCCGCGAAGCTGTTCAGCCGCGGCAGCCTGGCCGTGGTCGACTACAGCCGCGGGCTGGTGGAGGACGCCCAGACGGTGTTGCGCCGCATGGTGCAGGACCTCGCGCGCGAGGAGCCGATGCGGGTGTGGGCCGAGGCGACGCTGCTGGCGATCGACGACCATGCCGAGAAGGAGCTGCTCGAGGACGGCTTCGAGCGGGCCGAGGTCGGCAGCGTCTGGACCGGCGAACGCGACGGCGCCAACTGGGCCGTGGTGCAGGACGACGCGCTGCTGTTCCGCGTGGCGCGCATCAGCGGCAGCGGCGAGCTCACCGCCGAGCGCATCGGCGCGGTGCGCAGCGGGAAGAACTTCCTCGCGGTCGGCTGCACGATGCAGATCGGGCCGGGGCAGCCGGCCGGCGACGGCTTCGCCGGGCTGCGCGTCGAACTCGCGCGCGGCAGCGGCGCGCCGGAGCTGCGGGTGCAGGTCGGCGTGCGCGAGGGCAAGCCGTTCCTGCGCATCGAGGACGGCCGCAGCGACGGCCGCACGGACGCCGAGCAGAAGGCGCTGGCGATCGAGGGCTTCGACCGGCTGGCGGCGCAGCAGCTCGAACTGCGCGTGGTGCCCCGCGGCGAGGCCCAGAGCCGCGCCCTGGCGCTGCAGGTGCGCTGGAACGGCATCCTCGTGCACCAGCACGAACTGAAGACGCTGACCGGCAACACGTCGACCGAGCTGAAGACCGTGCTGTTCGCCCAGGGCAGCAAGGGCAACGCCGTCGACGTACGCTTCGACGACTACCGGCTCGAACGCCGGAAGGGGCGCTGATGCACACCAGGACCGGCCGGCCCGCCGCGGGCTTCACCCTGATCGAACTGCTGATCGTGATCTCGATCCTCGGCCTCCTGGCCGCGGTGCTGCTGCCGAACATCATCGGCACGCAGGACGCCGCCAAGGCGGCGGCGACCGAGGCGACGCTGCTGCAGCTGCAGACCGGCTGCAACCAGTTCAACAACGAGCACGGCTACTTCCCGCCCGACGACCTGCGGCATCCCGAGGGGCCGACGAAGCAGAACTGGAAGCCCGACAACGGCCGCAACACCGGCATCGAGTCGCTGGTGACCTTCCTGAGCCTGCAGGCGCGCGGCGGCATGGACCTGTCGGGCATGGCGGACAGGCTGACCAACACCGACCAGGACGACCACGGCGTCGAGCATCCGCTGCTGCGCCAGCGCGGTCGGGTCGAGATCGCCGACGCCTGGGGCGTGCCGCTGGCCTACTTCGGCAAGCTCGGCCTCGACAAGGTGCAGCAGGTCGTGCCGCCCGAACAGGACCCGCAGCCGGCGAAGGCCAAACGGCGGGCCGACGGCAGCTACCATGGTGCCGGTCGGTTCCAGCTGCTGAGCGCCGGCAAGGACGGCACCTTCGGCACCGACGACGACGTGGTCTGGCCGAGCAACTGATGCACCGCCCCGCGGTACCGCCTGCAGCGACGACCTCCGGCTTCACCCTGCTGGAATTGCTGGTCGTGGTCGGCGTGGTCTCGGTCCTGCTCGGGATCTCGATCGGGTTCCTCGGCCGCACCGATCCGGAGCGCATCGCCGCCTCGGTGCTCGCCGGCGAACTGCGCGCGGCGCAGGTGACGGCGCGCGCCGAGGGCGTGCCGACCGAGGTCTGGGTCCGGCCAGGCATCGACGGCGCGGCGGCGACCGTGCAGTCGCGCCTGCTGCAGGCGGTGGCGACGTTCGCCTTCGAGCCCGGCGAGCCGGTGCTCGACGACGTGCTGCGGCCGCAGCTCGGCGGCCAGCTGGTGCCCGGGGGGCGCTTCGGCCACGCGCGCCGGCCGGTCGATGGCGAACGCGCGCCGTTGCTGCAGTGGGCGCTGCGGCCCGCGGGCGTGGAGTTGCGCGACGGGTTCGTGGTGCGGCTGGACCTGCGCCTGGAGCAGCGTCGCGCCTGCATCGTGCTCCGGCTCGGCCAGGCGGCGGAGCTGCGGCTCGACGACGAGTTGCGGCCGCAGGCCTGGCTGCGGTTGCGCACCGGCGGCGGGGCGACCAGCACGGCGAGCATCGACCGGGTGGCGCCGCTGCCGCTGCGGCGCTGGTGCACGCTCGAACTGGCCTGCGACGGCGAGCGCGCCTGGATCGGGGTGGACGGCCAGGATCTGGGCGGCACGGCGGTCGCCGGCGTGCCGCAGCAGGCGGACGACACCGCGCTCGTCGTCTCGCCGCCCGAGGCGCCGCTGCCGGGCCTCGCCGACGAGGTGCGGTTCGCGGTGTTCGCCTTCGGCCCGGCCCAGGACCTGCCCGTGGAGCTGACGCCGCGCCGCGTGCAGCGGCTGGCGTTCGACGCCCGCGGCGAGCCGGTCGGCAGCACCGCCGTCGAGTTCCTGCCGCGCGAGGAACGGCCATGAGGGCGTCCCCGCCGGCCGAGCGGGGCATGGCGCTGCTCGCCGTGCTGTTCGCGCTGCTGCTGCTGGCGCTCCTGGCGTTGCCGTTCGCCGTGTCGATAGGCTACGGCGCCGAGGCCGCCTCGCGCGAATTGCACCAGTGTGCGGTCGAGCAGGCATCGGCCAGCGTGCGCGACCTGCTGCTCGCCGACGCCGCGCTGTCCGATCCGATGTTCGATGCGACGCCGGCCTACGACGGCGCCGACGAGTGGCCCGATCGCGTCGACCTGCCCGCCGCGTTCGCGCCGCTGCTCGAGGACGGTCGCGTGCGCCTGGGCGGCGAAGTCTGGGACCAGCAGCGCTTCTTCGCCCTCGACGGCGTTTCACCGCTGGTGCTGGCGAACCTGCTCGGCACCGCGACGCGCCTGCGCGAGGACCTGCAGCCCGACGCCACGGTGATGCTCGTCGAGGATGCCGACGAGCTGCCGGAGGCCGGCGTGCTGTGGGTCGGCGGCGAGCTGATCCGCTACGCGCAGAAGGACGGCGGCCGCCTGCTCGCGCTCGAGCGCGGGCTCGGGCGGGAGCAGGGCTTCGAGCCCGGGCTCGAACCGATCGTCGAGGGCTCGCTGGTGCTCGACCACCGCTGCGTCCTGGCCGCGGCGTGGCCGTTCCTGCACGACGGCGACGCGCGCACGCGGAAGCCGTTCACCACCCCGGGCGAACTGGCCGCGATCGAGGCCGCCGGCGTCGGGGCGTTCACCCAGGCGGAGCTCGATCGCCTGGAGGCCGCCTTGTCGGTCGACACGCTGGCGGCGACCGCCCCGACCTGGGGCCGGCCCGAGCGCGTGTTCGACGCGCTGACGGCGGGCGCCACCCGGTCGCTGCGCGTCAAGTCGGCGCTGCACGTGGGCGCCGGCAGCACGGTGCGCCTGCGCCACCTCGGCACCGGCGCCGCCGAGTACGCGCTGGTGATGGCGAGCGAGTCGGAGCGCGCGGCGAACGACCTGCCGTTCCCGGTGTTCCGCCTGCACCTGTTGCAGCCGGTGGCGCAGGATTTCCCCGCGATCGACACCGTCGTCGAGCCGCTCGTGCCCGCCCCGGTGAACGTCAACACGGCGCCGGTGGAGGTGTTGACGGCGTTGTTCCGCGAGCTGCGTCGGTCGGCGGCCGTGCGGGTGCAGGACCCCGACCGCCGGCAGCGTCCCACGCCGCCGCCGGCGGTGTCGCCGCAGCTGGCGCGCGACCTGGCCGCCGAGATCGTCGAGCGGCGCAACCCGGCGTCCGGCCAGGGACCGTTCACGGGCTGGCAGGACCTGGTCGAGCGCGTGCTCCAGCCGCGGCTCGACGCGGCGACCAGCAGCGCGCAGCGCATGCTGTGGCTGGTGCTCTACCGCAACCTGGAGACCGGCCGCGACTCGGTGCTCGAGATGGGCACGGCGCCGCTCTGCTTCGCGTCCGGACCCTGGGTCGGCTACCGGGCGGCGGCCAGCCGCTCGCGCAGCCGGGTCGCCACCGGCGTCGCGGCGCGGCACGAACGCACCGGCATCGCGGTGGCGGTGCCCGGCCACACCCTCGAACAGGCGTGGGACACGCAGCGGTCGTTCGAGGAGTCGTTCCGCCTCGACCGGCGGGCGCCGTTCTGGACCACGACGCCGATCAACCTCGGCGCGCTGCAGCCGAGCGAGCCCGGCAACGACCCCGCGCCGCGCTACTTCCCGCACCTGGTGCCGATCGCCAACCCCGGCCTCGGCCTCGGGGCGCCGCGTTTCGCCACCGACGACCGTGCCGACGCCAGCCTGCAGCTGGCGCACGCGACGACCCTCGGCCGCCCGTGGCCGCTGGCCGAACTGCGCACCGACACCTTCGCGCAGGCCAACGATCCGCGTGGACACGACGTGCGCCGCGACGGACCCTACCTGATGCAGAACACCGGCCCGAGCGTGCCGGGCAGCGGCAGCGGCAGCGGCGGGGGCGGCGGCGGCGGCGGCAGCATCCGGCACGACCGCATCGCCTTCCCGTTCGCCAACCCGGCCAGCTTCGTGGCGCGCTTCGGCGTGGGTTTCTGGCTCGAGCCGCAGTCGCTCGACGGCACGACGCTGTTCGACCACGGCGACGGCGACCCGAACCGCAACCGCATCGCGCTGCACGGCCGGGACGGCAACCTGCTGCTCGAGGTGATCGACGAGGCGGGCATCGATCCGAACCCGGGCGACTCGCCGGCGGCAGTGCCGCGCACGGCGGCGGAATGGCGCCTGCCGCTGGCCGAACTCGGGCTGCCGGCCGCCACGCCCGTGCACGTGAGCTTCGCCGCCTACGGCAACCGGCCGGACGACCTGTCGGTGGCGGTCGACGGCGTCGCCCGCGGGCGGGCGAAGCTGGTCACCTACCTGACCGCGGCGTTGCCGGTGTTCGACCCGAACCTCGGCAACAACAGCGGCGATCCGCCGGGCCAGGCCGGCAGCGAGCGCTACCTCGACGTGCAGGTCGAGAGTACCGACGGCTTCCCGTCGGTCGGCGTGCTGCGCATCGGCACCGAGCTGTTCGAGTACTCGGCGATCGCCGGCAACAGCTTCCAGTGCCGCTGGCGCGACTCGCTCGGCGGGCGCGGCGCGCGGCAGGCGGGGTTCGAGCACCGGCCGTCGATCCCGCTCGACCAGAACGGCCGCCCGACGGTCGACGTCAACCAACTGCAGGCGCAGGGCGTCAGCCTCGACGTGTTCCCGGCGCATCCCGTCGGCGCCCAGGTCGAGCTCCACGGCGGCGTCACGCTGCTGTCGGAGGACTCGCCGATGATGGTCGGCACGACGCAGCTGGCGGCGGGCCTCGGCGGGTTCGCCGTAGCCCGCGGCTGGCTGTCGAACCCGCGCCCGATCTCCCTGGCGACCACGCCGCCGATCCAGGTCGGCGAGGGCCTCGACGAGACCTGGACGGGCGACCTGGAACTGTGCGACCCGGTGCCGACGGGGCGCCAGCGGCCGCAGCCGGGTTCGCAGGCGATCCTCGACGCGTTCCCGGCCGGCGGCGGCTACGCGCTGCTGCTGCAGCGGGCGCTGACCCTGAACGCCAACGTGCCGGGCGGGCTGGCGTCGAGCCTGCGCCTCGGCGGCGTCGAGCTGGTGCGCTACGCGTCGCGCAACGGCAACCGGCTGACCAGCGTGCAGCGCGCGCAGACGCTGCCCGGCAACGACGCCGACATCAGCCGCGACCTCTACGAGCCGGGGCGCGCGCAGCGCTTCGTCACCGATTGGACCGACTGGCAGCTGCCGAACCAGCCGCAGACGATCGCCGACGACATCCCGACGCGCATCGTCTGGGTGGTGCCGGTGTCGCTGCAGCTGCGCAGCGGCGGCTCGGTCTGGGATCCGGCGCAGACCCTCTTCAGCGAGTGGGTGCAGCTGCTGCCCGTCGGCGGCGATCCCAACGACACCGAGTGGGTGCGCTACGACACCCTTGCCGACCGGGTCCACCTCGCCCGCGGCAACCGCGCCGCGTGGGCCAGCGTCTACTTCCAGCTCACGCGCGGCACCGGCCGCGAATCGGTCGACGTCGGGCCGCTCGGGCCGCAGAACTGGGCCACCGACCCCACCGCCCCGCCGTGGGGGACCGTCGCGGCGACCTCGGGCTACATCGGCTACGTGCCGCAGCTGGAGTCGACCTTCCCGCAGATCCGCGCGGCGCGCCAGGCGCTGGGCTTCCGCGGCGATCCGTTCACGGGCACCTCGTCGCACCCGCACCCCAATTCGCTGGTGATGCAGTGCCACCGGCTGCAGCTGATCTGGAACAACTTCGGCGCGCTGACCGGGCGCCTCGGCCGCCACGACCGGGTCGCCCTGGTGCAGGGTTCGGCGGCGACGGGGGCGTCGCGGCCGGCGGTCGAGTGGCACACGGTGAACTGGGTCGCGCGGCGGTTCCTGGCCGACAACCTGGCGCAGCAGACGCCCGCCGAGCGCCTGGGGCCGTGGCCATTCCAGCTGGTCGGCTTCCGCGCCGGCGTGCAGGGCCGCTACCTCGGCCCGCCGAGCGGCACGGTCACGATCGAGCCGCGGCAGTACGACCGTGTGGTCAAGTTCCCGAGCGGGGAGCTGCCGGCGGCCTTCTGCGCCCAGGTGGCCGTGGGCGGCGGTGTCGGCAACCAGCTGCCGATGACCGGCTTCGTCGACGAGGTCGAGGTGACGACGCAGCCCTACGCCGACCTCGTCGTCGAGACGGCCTTCAACGCCGCCGCCGGCGCCTTCCAGGTGCTGCCGTCGATGACCTACACCGCGGCCGGTCCGCTGTGGACGCAGGCCAGCCTGGTCGACAGCTACCCCGCGACCGGCGGGCTGCTGCAGGTCGACGGCGAGGTCCTCGCCTACCAGGCGCGGTCGGGGGCGACCTTCACGGTCGCGGCCAACGGCCGCGGGCTGCTGAACACGCAGGCCCGCGACCACGACCGCGGCGCGCGCGTGCGCTTCCTGACCCACCGCGCCGTGGCGATCCTGGCCAGCGGCGTCGGCATCCGCGACGACGCGCTGCCGGTGAACGCGCTCGGCGCGCTGCCGGCCCGGCACGGCACGGTGCTGCTCGGCCAGGAGGTGCTGCACTACGCGTGGACGCGCGGCACCGGCGGTCAGGTGCGGCTCGAGATGCCGCGCTGGCATCCGCCCGAGGACGGGCCGACGAGCCCGCAGGCGCGCGGCCTGTTCCGCGGCCGCTACGGCACCATGCCGCAGCCCGGCAGCAGCGGGCAGGCGCTGATCGGCTTCCCGTTCCGCCACTGGGACCGCTACCACGAACGCAGCGACGACCCCGAACTGGCCTATGCGCAACTGACCACGACGAGCGCGCCGGCGTTCTTCCGCACGCTGAGCTGGCGCGAGGAGACCCGGGATCCGCGCGTCGACGTCGTCTGCCTGGTGCGCGCCGACGGGCGCGCGGACTGGACGGCGGATGCGGCCGCCACGCCGGGCCTCTGGCGGTTCGAACAGGCCGCCGCCAGCGCCGAACCGCACCGCCTCGCCGTGCAGGCGTCGCGCCTCGAGGTGCGCTTCCAGGCCGTCTATCGGCCGGGGGCGCTCGACCTGGCGACGTTCCGGCAGCACGGCTGGAAGACCACGGCGCGGGTCGAGCAGGTGCGGCTCGACTACGAAGGGCAGCGGCGCATCGTCGACGAACGGGTGACCGTGCGATGAACGCGACCATGCCACAGCGCCGGGACCTTGGCTTCACGCTGATCGAACTGCTGGTCGTGATGGGCATCCTGTCGGGCTTCCTGGTGCTGCTGGTGCAGCTCGTCGACACCGGCCTGCGGTTGTTCCAGGAGGGCGAGCTCGGCCAGCTCACCGCCGACCGCTCGAGCCGGGCCCAGCGCCTCCTGGCCGGCGAGCTGGCGCAGCTGCGCGGCAGCGGCACCGGCCGCGACCGCGACGGCGTCGACGACCGTTTGCTGGTGCAGTGGCTGCCGATCGGCCTGCCGGCCCAACCCGAGCCCGGTCCGACCCGGGTGCAGGTGCTGCGCGCCGCGGTGCACCTGCCGCGCGACCGCGAGGTGCCGCTGCGCGACGTGTGGCTGGCCGCGCGCGCGCTGGCGGCGGCGCCCGGCCTCACGCCGAGCGAACTCGACGCGCAGGTGGCCGCGGCCCGGGAACACGAGCCGCTGCGCGGCTTCGGCAACCTGCTGCTGCTGCCGTGGCGTCAAGAGGGGGCCGATGGCGCGCTGCTGGAGCTGCGCGCCGGCTGGTTCCTGCCCGGCCAGCTGGTGCCGGTCGGCAACGACCGGTTGGTGGATCCGTTCGAAGTGCCGGTGCCGGGCACGCCCGACCTGCCCGGCCTGGTCGTGCACGCGCTGACGACGCCGATCCTCACCGACCTGCTGCACGTCGAGCTGCTGTTCTGGTCGCAGCAGACGGCGGCCTGGGGCACGGCGCCGGCGGCCGACCTGCGCAGCGGCGGCCGCACGCCGGAGGGTCTCTGGGACAGCGCCCGCGGCGGCTGGCTGGTCGACGTCGCCTCGGGGGGCGCCTTCGCCCTGGACCGTGGGCCGGCGAGCTTGCGCGATCCGACCGACGACATCCACCCGCACGCCGTGCTCGTGCGCTGCGTCGTCGCCCAGCCGCCCGACGCCGCGCCCGAGGGGCTGCTGGCCGAGGACCTGGTCGCCGGCGACACCAGCCTGCTGCTGGTGAACGGCGACCGGTTCCCCGGCCCCGTCGACGGTGGCTGGGTCAAGGTCGGACCGGAGTGGATGCGCTACGCGCGCCGCGACGGCGATGTGCTGCGCAACCTGCAGCGCGGCCAGCGCGCCACCAAGGCACGCGAGCACGCGGTCGGCACGCGCGTGCACCATGGCCGCACGGTCGAGTTCGTCGTGCCGGTGCCGCACGCGAGGGACGACTGGAATGGCTGACGGTCCGGACAGCGGGCGGCGGCCGGACGCCGGGTTCACGCTGGCCGAGATGCTGGCGGCGCTGGGCATCCTGCTGTTCGGCGTGACGGCGCTGATCGGGGCGCTGTCGTCGAGCGTCGCCCAGCGGCGTACGACGGATGCGCGGCTCGAGGCCACGGCGCTGTGCGAACTGGCGCTGCACCGGCTGCAGTACGAAGCCGTGCGCCGCGCCGCCTCGGCGGCGACCGACCTCGACCTCGAGTTCGCGCCGCTGCAGGACCAGTCCGCCACGGGCTTTCCGGGCATGACCTGGTCGGCGGCGGCGATCACCGATCCCGATCGGCCGGACGTCTGGCTGGTGCGGCTCGAGGTCCGCTGGCTCGAGAGCGGCGAATCGGTCGCCGAGGTGTTCCATCGGGTGCTGCCGCGGCAACTGCCGCTCGGCACCCGTGTGCTACGGTTCCGGGACGAGATGCCCGCCACGTCCGTGAGGTGAAGCGATGATGCGCAGGTTCCATGGGTTCGTGCTCGTTGCCGCCGTGCTGCTGGCGGCCGGGGGGCTGCCGGCGCAGACCCTGCAGTTGGCCGACGGCAAGGTCCTGCTGGCGAAGGTCGAGGATGCCGACGGCGACGGTCTGCGCGTCCGGCGGCTCGACAACGGCGGCACGCTCGACCTGCGCTGGGAGCACCTGTCGGCCGCGAGCGCGACCGCGATCAAGCGGCAGTTCGATCTGGTCGGCGACGGCAACGACGAGATCCTGGTGCGCGCCGACGAGATCGAGTTCCTCGTCGACGGCGGGCGCCAGACGTGGATCGGCAAGGTGGTCGACCGCACCAACGAGCACATCGTGCTGCAGCAGAAGGGCGCGCAGTTCCGCATCCCGCGCGGCGAGTTGCGCGCCGTGCGCCAGGTCGAGGTGCCGGCGCTGCAGGTCTACACCAAGGACGAGTTCTACACCCTGCGTCTCGCCGAGATGCAGCCCGGGACCTCGGCCGATCGCCACGTGCTGCTCGCCGAGGATCTGGTGAAGGTGCGCGACTACGACCACGCCGCCGACCACCTGCAGAAGGCCCGCGAACTCGGCAATTCGGCCAACCCGCAGCACCTCGAGCAGATGGCGCAGCGCCTGGCGCGCTACAAGGAGGCCGCCAAGGAACGGGAGCTGCTCGACCAGATCGAAGCCGCGCGCAGCCGCGGCCAGCTGGCGGACTTCGAGAAGGGCCTGAAGCTGATCGCCCAGTTCGAGGCGCAGTTCCCGCAGTCGAAGCTGCGCGTCGACTTCGAGCAGGCGAAGAAGCGCTTCACCGACGCCCGCACGCGGCACCTGTGCCAGCAGGTGGCCGAGCAGTGGCGGCGTTCGATCCAGGTGCTCGCGGACAAGAAGGCGGCCGAGTCGGCCGTCGGCATCGATGCGGTGCGCGACTACGCCGAGAACAAGATGACGGACGACATCGTCGCGCGCACGGCGCAGCAGCTGCGCCTCGACCCCGCCGAGGTGCGGCAGCTCTGGACCGAGCGCGCGCGCTACCCGATCGGCAAGCGCGCCGAGCAGTTCGCCTACGGCATCGGCTCCTGGATCCTCGGCGAGGAACGCATCCTCAAGGGCACCAGGCAGGGCGACGCGAAGGCGCAGCAGGAACCGCCGCGCGACACCGGCAACACCCGGCAGGTCGAGCAGCTCGCCCGGGCGCTGCGCGAGGCGCTGGAGCGGCGGCGCAACCAGATCCAGGGTCAGGGCGGCGGCGGGGCACGCGAGCCGATGGAACCCGATGCGTGGTGGCGGCAGGCGTCGCGGCCGGAGCGCACCAGCTGGCTGCGGGCCTACTACGCCGAGTCCGGCGGGCAGTTGGTCGTGACCTACCAGAGCGTGACGCCGTGCATCTCCTGCTACGGCGAAGGCACGACCCCGGAGACGGATGGGCAGGGGCGGCTCGTGCGCAACAAGTGCTTCCTGTGCCAGGGCACGAAGTGGCTGCGCAGCTTCAAGGCCTACTGAAGCTGGCGCCGCGGCCGCGCCGGCGCGCCGCGCACCGGGCGCGCGGCTTCGGCAACCGCGGGGCGGCGTGGTGGGCGTGGGCGCTGGTCGGCGCCGCCTGCGCGGGCCCGCCGCCGACCCGCGCTCCCGCCGTGGCCGACCGGGTCGTGGCCCAGCCGGCGCCGCCCGTGGTGCTGGCGCCGGTGGAGCCGGTGCCGGTCGGCGACCCGGCGCTGGGGCCGGAGATCCTGTTGCCGAGCGCCGACGAACCCGATGCGGAGCTGGTGCGCGTCGGCGATCTCGTGCTGCGCAAGAGCCACGCCTATTCACGCCTGCAGACGGCGCACCCCAAGCTGGCGCTGTCGGCCGTCGACCTGCTGGTGTTCGACGTGCTGGTCGCACGCCACGCGCAGCAGCACGGCATCCAGGTCGACCCGGCCAGGGTCGAGGCGCTCGCCGCAGCCGAGGAGCGCGCGATCGCGGCGCAGGTGGCGACGGAACTCGGCGACACGATGGATCTCGCCACCTACGTCTGGCGGTTGTTCGGCATGCGGCTGGCGGACTGGCGCGCGACGCTGCGACGGCGCACGGCGCAGCGGCTCTACCAGGGCTACGTGATCCGCTACCTGGCCCTGCGCGAGGACCGGGTGCAGGTCCGGTTCCTGGTCCACAAGGACCGCGCGGTCGCCGACGAGGTCGTCGACAAGGTGCGCGGCGGCGCCGATTTCGCCACGCTGGCGCTGCGCTGGTCGGAGGACCCGTCGCGGCGGGACGGCGGGCTGCTGCCGCCGTTCGGCCGCGGCTTCCAGCATCCGATCGTCGAGGCGGCGTTCGGGCTGCAGCCCGGTCAGGCGTCGGCGCCGTTCGCGGCGCGGCACGGCGAGGAGCAGCGCTGGTTCGTGGTCTACTGCCTGGCCAGGCTGCCGGGGCGCGAGGTGGCGTTCGCGGCGGTGCGCGACGAGATCGACCGTGACCTCGAGGAACGACCGCTGTCCGAACTGGAGATCAACGCCTACACGCTGCGCTGGCGCGGCGAGCTCGACGCGGTGCCGAAGTGAGCCGGTGCATGACAGCGCCCTGGCGGCGCGCTACAACGCGGAGGCCATGGACGAAATCTCGCGCGAACAGCCCCTGGACACCACGGCCGCCGACGCTCCGGTGTCCCGCGGCAAGGGCCCCGACGAGCTGCGGTCCTTCGAGCGCGGACAGGTCGACGGGGATCTGGTCGTGACGGCCCGACCGGGCGATGGCGAGCCACGGCCGGAAGGGCCGGCGGCGCGGTTCCCCGCGCCGGTGGAGCGCGCGCCCGAGGAGCCGCCGGCGGTCATCGATCCCGCCGCGGCCGCGGCGGCGCTCGCGGCCGAAGCCGAGGCGGTCGAGATCGACGCCACCGAGGACCTCGACGCCGAGGAACTGCCGGCGGTGCCGGAGCTGCAGGACGCCGCGGCGGTGGCCCGCATCGTCTTCGTGCTGATGCTGACCTCGCGCGAGGGCCTGTCGCTGTTCCGGCTGGCGCAGGCGTGCAACACGACGCAGAAGCTGGTCGAGCAGGCCTTGGGGCTGCTGCAGGCGGACCTGCGCGGCGACGGCGAAGGCAAGCTCTGCCTGCCGGTGGAGCTGGCGCGCACCGGCGACGTGGTCAAGTGGCTGTCCGGCGCCGAGGCGTTTCCCTACCTGCAGCGCCTGCGCGGCGTGAAGAAGCTGGAGAAGCTGTCCCCGGCGGCATTGGAGACGCTGGCCGTGATCGCCTACCGCCAGCCGGTGATGCGCAGCGAGATCGAGGCGATCCGCGGCGTGAAGGCCGGGCCGATGCTGCGCACGCTGCTGCACCACCGGCTGGTCAAGGTCACCGGCCGGGCCGACGTGCCCGGCCGGCCGCTTCAGTACGGCACCACGCAGCAGTTCCTCGAGCGCTTCGGTCTGCAGTCGCTGCAGGAGCTGCCGAGCCTCAAGGAGTGGAAGAACCTGGGCTGAGAGCCCGGGATGGAATCACGATACGGGCCCTCCGAAGCCATCTGGCGGCCGCCTGCGCGGCCGCGCAGGGCTTTCGCGAGGATTCTCTCTCGAGCTCCGATGCCTCACGGCGCGCGGCGGCTTGCAATGGCCCTTTGCGTGCCTAGACTGCCCGCCCGCTCGCGTGTCCCGGTCGTCTAGTCCGGCCCAGGACCCCAGATTTTCATTCTGGTAACACGGGTTCGAATCCCGTCCGGGATACCAGTGGCCGGGTTCGCCGTCGTCAGGCGGCGAACCCGGTCGTCCTTGCCGCCGCGAGCGCCGCGCCGCAGGCCGCGGCCTGGGGCGCCCTCGCGTCCGTCCGCCCATGCCGCACCCCGCCTCCGACTCCGCGTCGCCGGACCTGCTGACGCTGGTGCGTCTTGCCGGGGCGCGCGCCGCCGCGCAGCCGTTGCTCGCCGTCGGCGAGCAGGGGATCACCGGCGCCGAACTGCGGCAACGGGTCGAGGTCGCCGCCGCCGGGCTGGTGCGCGCTGGACTCGGTGCCGGCGAACGGGTGGCGGTGCTGCTGCACCGCTGCGCCGACGAGGCGGTGGCCATCCTGGCCACGGCGGCGGCCGGCGGCATCGCCGTGCCGCTGCACGGCAAGCTGAAGGACGACCAGGTGCGCCACGTGCTGGCCGACGCCGAGCCGTTCGCGGTGATCACCAGCAGCACCCGCCTGGTCGCGTTGCAGGATGCGCCGCGCACGCTCGCCGGCCACCGCGTGTGGCGGGTGGGCGCCGAACCGCTGCCCGGCCTGCCGGACGCGACGGCGTTCGCGGCCTTGCGCGGCGAGCCGTCGGCGCTGGCGCCGCCCGCACCGTCGGCGCCGGCCGTGCTGCTCTACACCAGCGGCAGCACGGGCCTGCCCAAGGGCATCGTCCAGGACCACCGCAACCTCGCACTCGGCGCCGCGATCGTCGCCGGTTACCTGCAACTGGCGCCGACCGACCACCTGCTGGCGCTGCTGCCGCTCAGCTTCGACTACGGACTCAACCAGCTGCTCTCGGCCCTGCACGTCGGCTGCCGGCTCACGGCGGCCGACCATCTCGGCGTCGGCGAACTGGCGCAACTGCTGCGGCGCGTGCGGCCGACCGGGCTCGCGGGCGTGCCGTCGCTGTGGCACGAGGTCGCCACCGGGCTGCGGACCGGGGTGCTGACGGCCGACCACGGCGCCAGCCTGCGCTACGTGACCAACAGCGGCGGGGCGCTGCGCCCCAGCGACTCGGCGTGGCTGCGCCGGGCATGGCCGCATGTGCGGGTGTTCGCGATGTACGGGCTGACCGAGGCGTTCCGCAGCGCCTATCTCGATCCGGACGAGTTCGACGCCCATCCGGAGTCGTTCGGCCGCGCGCTGCCCGGGGTCGAACTGCTGCTGGTGTCGCCGACGACCGGCGAAGTGCTGCACGGCCCCGCGACCGGCGAACTGGTGCACGCCGGGGCGTTGGTGGCGCAGGGCTACTGGCGGCGGCCCGAGGACACCGCACAGCGATTCCGGCCCGACCCACGCGGCGGCGGTGGCACCGTCGTGCATTCCGGCGACCTCGTGCGCCGCGACGCCGACGGCCGACACTGGTTCGTCGGCCGCCGGGACAAACTGCTGAAGGTGCAGGGCCACCGGGTGTCGCCCGACGAGGTGGCGGCGGCGGTGGCCGGCATGCCCGGGGTCGGCGAGGTCGTGGTGTTCGGGCTGGATGGCGGCGCCGACGGCCACCGCATCGTGCTGGTGCTGGCCGGCGATCCGGGCGATGCCGGGCTGCGCGAGCAGGTGCTCCGGCGCTGCCGGGCCCGGCTGCCCTCCTACATGCAGCCGGCTTTGGTGCGGGTCCTGCCGTCGCTGCCGCACAACGCCAACGGCAAGGTGGACGAGGGCGCGCTGCGCGCCACGATGGACGCATGCACCGGCGAGCGCTGATCGCCCTGCTGCACCGCCACGCCGAGGTCTGGCCGGACCAGGCCGCGCTGGCGGAGCGCTTCCTCGCCTTCGTCGGCGCGCACCCGGACTGTCTGTTGCGGTCGTGCCGGCCGGGGCACGTGACCGCCTCGGCGTGGATCCTGTCCCCCGACGGCCGCCGCGCGCTGCTCACGCACCACCGCAAGCTCGGCCGCTGGCTGCAGCTCGGCGGCCATGTCGACGGCGAGCCCCGGGTGGAACGGGCGGCGCTGCGGGAAGCGCAGGAGGAGTCGGGGCTGGCCGAGTTCGAACTGCTCACGTGGTCGCCGCTCGGCCTGGTGCCGCTCGACCTCGACGTGCACCCGATCCCCGCCCGCGGCGCCGAACCCTGGCACGAGCACTGGGACGTTCGCTTCCTGCTGCGTGCGCGCCGCGAGGCGCCGCTGCGGGTGTCCGCCGAGTCGAACGACGTGCGCTGGCTGCCGACCGAGGAGCTCGCCGCGTTCACCGCGGAGGCGAGCGTGCTGCGGCTGCAGCAGCGCGCCGTCGCGCTGGGCTTCGCCTGACCGACGTCGGCGGACGCGCGCCGGCCACCAGGAACGCGCCGCGGACATGGGCACGCGGGGCCCCTTCGGCCACAATCGGCGGCATGCAGCCCGCGCAGCCGCCGACGGTCGAAGCCACGCCTGAGCGACGTCGGCGGCGGTCGCGCCTCGTCTGGGCCTGTCTCCTGCTCGCCGGCGTGCTC
>JAHBXX010000038.1 GCA_019636245.1 Planctomycetota bacterium
GTAATGCGCCAGCTCTCGGACCCGACCACACATTGGTCATCGCCAGCACCACCGTCGTAGCGGCCAATGACGCACTCATTACGCATGTCGCGAGTCGTCACAGCGTCGCCCGCGTCAAGTTGCGCGTTGCCGCCAACCCGGTCAAACCCAGTCGCGCCCTTTCGGCGCCGCGGAGGTTTACAGACATATGAGGGAGAGTCCCCCTGACGATCACCGCCAACCGACCCACCCGCCTCAGAACGGCATCAGCCACGGCAGCAGCACCACGCACGCCAGCAGCGTGGCGAGGAACATCGGCAACCCCGCGCGCAGGAGGTCGCCCGGCCGGTAGCCGCCGGCCTCGTAGACCAGCGTCACCACCGGCGAACCCATCGGCGTCAGGTACGCCGACGAACAGGCGATCGCGACCCCCATCGCCAACGGCTCCGGCGCGACCTGCAGCGACTCCGCGAGGCGCAGCGCCAGCGGCGCCATCAGCACCGCGGTCGCGGTGTTCGACAGGAACGAACCGATCGCCGCGGTGACGACGAACAGCACCGCCAGCAGCACACGCGGTCCGGCGCCGGCCAGCAGTCCCTGCAGCCCGTCGACCGCCAGCGCCAGCACGCCGGTGCGGTCGAGCGCGGTCGCCAACGGCAGCATCCCGGCGACCAGCACGAGGCTGCTCCACGACATCGCCTGGTAGACGTCGCCGAGGCGCACGCAGCGCAACGCCACCATCGCCACGGCCGCCGCCAGCGCCGCCATCACCATCGGCATGGCGCCGAGCGCCGAGACGACGACCATCGCCAGCAGGATCAGCAGCGCGTGCGGCAGCCGGTCGCGCGCCGGCGCCGCCGCCGTCGATTCCGCCGGCAGCGTCAGCACGACGAGGTCGTGGCTGGCGTCGCGCAGGCCGCGGATGCGAGCCCACGGCCCGAGCACCAACAGCATGTCGGCGGCGCGCAGCGGCGTGCGCACGAAGTCCGGCACCGCCTCGCCGTCGCGCCGCAGGCCGGCGACGTCGAGGTGGTGGTGGGTGCGGAAGCCGACCTCGGCCAGCGACTTGCCGACCAGCTTCGACTCCGGCGGCACCATCACCACCGCGACCCCGAAGCCCGCGTCGAGCGCGGCGCTGGCGTCGGGCAGCGCCGGCAGCCGCTGCAGCCCGAACGCCGGCGCCAGCGCATCGAGGCGGTCGGCGGCGCCCACCACGGTGACCACGTCGCCGGCCTGGAACCTGTGGTCGGGCGACGGCTCCAGCACCGCCGCGCGCCATGAGCGCGGCTGTTGCCGCTGGATGGCGACGACGCGGGCGCCGTGGCGGCTGCCGAGTTCGGTGTCGCGCGCCGTCGCGCCGACCAGCGACGAGCCGGGGACCACGGCGAAGCGCGCCAGCGTGCCCTCGGGCACGAAGCGCCGCCAGAGCTCGCGCACGCTGGGCCGCGCCGGCATCGCCTCGGCGCGTTCGCGACGCGGCAGGAGCCAGCGGCCGCCGAACGCGAACGCCGCCAGCAGCGCGGCCAGCACGGCGCCGCCGACCGGCGTGAAGTCGAACAGGCGGAAACCGGAGCGGCCGGCGCCGCGCAGTTCGGCGTGCACGACCAGGTTCGGCGCCGTGCCGATCAGCGTCAGCATGCCGCTGACGAGCGCCCCGTAGGCCATCGGCAGCAGCAGGCGGGCCGGGGCCAGCTGGCGTTCCGCGGCGATGCGCAGCGCCACCGGCAGGAACAGCGCCACCACCGCGGTCGAGCTCATCACGCTGCCGAGCACCGCCGCCGCCAGCACCAGCATCGTGCGCGTGCGGCCTTCCTGGCCGCCGGCGGCGCGCAGGATCGCATCGCCGACCAGCGAGGCCGTGCCCGTGCGCGACAGGCCCTCGCCGACCACCAGCAGGCAGCCGATCAGCACCACGACGGTGCTGCCGAAGCCGCCGACGGCCTCGGCCGGAGTGCACAGGCCGGTCGCCGCCAGGGCCAGCATGACCAGCAGGGCGACGAAGTCGACGCGCAGCCGGCCGTGCACGAACAGCACCGCGGCGCCGCCGAGGATCGCCAGCGCCGTCGCCTGCTCGGAGGTCATCGGCGCATCGTGCGCGCGACGGCCGCCGCCGACAAGCGAACGTCGGCCGACCGCACGCCGCTAGAGATACGGCTGCAGCAGCCGCGCCGCGCCGTCGCGCAGCCGCACCGGCAGCGAGCGCGCGTCGACGTCGGCGAGCCGGACCTCGCGCGCCGCCGCGGTGCGCCGGTCGAGCAGCTCGTCGGCGGCGGCGACGAACGCCGGATCGCGGCACTCGAGGTCGAGTTCGAAGTTCAGCCGGAGGCTGCGCGGATCCCAGTTCGACGAGCCGGCGAATGCCAGTCCGTCGTCGACCAGCAGCAGTTTGCTGTGGTCGAACGGCGGCGGCGTCGCGAACACCCGGCAGCCGCGTTCGAGCACCTGCCACAGCAGCGCCGTCGACGCCCACTGCACGAAGCGCAGGTTGCCGCGCTCGGGCAGGTGGATGCGCACGTCGACGCCGCGCAGCGCGGCGAGGCCGAGCGCGGTGGCGAGACCGGGGTCGGGCAGGAAGTAGGGCGTCACCAGCCGCACCCGGCGGCGCGCCGCACCGAGCGCGGCCAGCAGCGCCCAGCGCATCGTCTCGAAGTCCTCGTCGGGACCGTCGGTGATGCAGCGGGCCGCCGCCGGGCCCGCTTCCGCCCGCGGCGCGCTCCAGGCGGAGCCGGCCAGCCGTTCGCCGGTGCTGAAGCTCCAGTCCTCGGCGAACGCCGCCAGCAGCGAAGCGGTGACCGGCCCGCGCACGCCGACGTGCAGGTCGCGCACGGCGCGCGCGCCGGCGGTGGCGACGACCGAACGCTCGTGCACGTTGAGTCCGCCGGTGAACGCGACGGCGCCGTCGACGACCAGCAGCTTGCGGTGCAGGCGCAGGTTGGCATAGGCGAGGTGCCACGGCCAGCGCGTCGGCAGGAACGCCGCGACCGGCACGCCGAGCTGCTGCAGGTGCCTCACCATCGACCGCCGCGAGTAGCGGGCGCCGACGGCGTCGATCAGCACGCGCACCTGCACGCCGCGGGCCGCGGCCGCGGCCAGCGCCGCGGCGAACCGTTCGCCTATGGCATCGACGTCGAACAGGTAGGTCGCCATGGCGATGCTGCGCCCGGCGCCGTCGATGGCCGCCAGCATCGCCGGGTAGGCGGCGTCGCCGTCCTCGAGCAGCTGCAGCGAGTTGCCCGGCACCAGCGGCCAGCCGGCGATGCGGTCGACGGCGCGCGTCAGGCCAGGGAAGTCGTCGCCCGGGACGGCGACGGTGGCCTCGGGGCGCGGCGTGCCGCCGGCGTGCGCGCGTTCGCGCGCCGTCGGCCCGCGCAGACGGTGCGCGCGGCGGCGGATCCGGTTCACGCCCAGCAGCAGGTAGAGCACCGCGCCGACGACCGGCACGCCCCAGATCACCGCGATCCAGCCCGCCGCCGCGCGCGAGTCGCGCTTCCACAGGATCGCATGCCCGGAAGCCGCCAGGTCGGCCGTGAGCAGCGCCACCGTGACGACGGGCCAGAGCTCCATTGGTTGCCAGGATCGCATCGCGCCGGGCGGCCTGTCGAGCACGAGGTGGGGAACGACCTCGGTTTCGCGCCGCGCGGTCCTGGCGGCCGCGCGTCAGCCGCGCTCGTACTTCCAGTTCCGCTTCTTTCCGGCCGCGAGCCACTCGATCGCCTGTGCGATGCGGCGCGCGCGGGTCGCATCCTTCTTCGCCTCCGCGATCCACTCGACATACTCGCGCTTGCAGCTCGGCGCGAACGCGTCGAACACCTGCTTCGCCTTGCGGTGCGCGGCGAGCGCCTTCGCGAACGCCGGGTGCGGCACGGCCTCCGCCTTCGCCGAGGCCCCGCGCGGGACGGCGATGCCCTGCTCGTTGAGCTGCACCGCGCGTTTCAAGGTCTTCGCGAACGCGGCCTTCGGCGGCAGGTCGGCGAGCGTGGCGATGCGCCCCACGCGTTCGAGGATCGTCGCGTGTTCGGGTTCCTTGCCGAGCAACGCCTCCTTCCAGAAGCCGAACGTGCAGTGGCGCCGGAACGCGGCCATCCCCACGAGCATGCCTCGGTGCTCGAAGGACGGCATCCGCCACTTGATCGTCTCCGTGACCTCGGGACAGGCGGCGTGCACGCGCTTGCGGAGTTCGATCAGGATCGGACGCGCGAACTCGGGGGCGCCGTCGATGTAGACGTCGACGCGGGGATCGAGGGTCGGCATCGACCGAGGATAGCGCCGACGTCCCGGCCACGACTCCCGAGCCGCGCCGCGTCAGCGCCCCGCGGCCGGCAGCACCACGGTCACCTCGGCCTCGGCAAGATCCGGCGGCATCACGACGGGCGCCGACCAGCCGCCGTCCGCCAGGCGGAACTCGATCGGCAACGCCGGCGCCGGGTCGAGCACGATCAGGTCGTCGAACGTCGGCGCCGACAGCGCCAGCGGCGGCCACTGCGCGTCGCCGCAGCGCGCCACGACGCGGACCTGCCGCGTCGAACCGCCGTCGGCGCGCTGCAGCCGCACCACCAGCCGCCGCGGCGGGAACGGCACCTCGACGTGGCGCCGTTCGCCAAGGGCGAGCTCGAAGGTGTCGGCGACGAGCCCGGGCACGAACGTCGGCGCCGGCGGCGTCCCTGACGACTCGCCGTCGGCGCGCACGGCGAGCCGGTAGGTGCCCGGCAGCAGGTCCTCGGCGCCGAACGCGCCATCGGCGGCCACCGGCACGATCGCCAGCGACTGCGGCCGCTCCCATGCGGACAGGCACAGGAACTCGACGCGCAGGCCTGCCGGCAGGCCGCCGGGACGCCCCAGCCGGCCCAGCACCGCCGCCGGCGGGAAGTCGGCGAGGTCGTAGTCGAGCTGCGTCGTCTCGCCGTCGCGGACGTCGACCTGGCGGCGGCTGCCGGGGATCGGGCCGCGGGTCAGCAGCTCGACCTCCCAGGTGCCGGCGGCGAGCGGCCGCGAACGGAACGTGCCGTCGGGCTCCGTGCCGAGCTGCTGGTCCGGCTGGCCAGCGGCGCGCAGGCGCAGACCGATCCTCTCACGCGACGCGCCGCGTCTGTCCACGCGACCGGCGATGGCGCCGGTGCCCGGCAGCTCGATCTGCAGCCTCGCCTCCGGCGGCAGCCCGAAGTCCTGCAGAGCGTGCGGTGGCGAATCGTCCCGTTCGACCACGAGCCAGCGGCCTTGGGGTTCGCGGTCGCACCACAGCGACACCGTGCCGTCCACCGCCGTGACGCCGGCATCGACGACCTCGGCGACGCGATTCGCCAGCGCCGTGAGGATCCGTTCCGCCGGCGCTCGCGCCGCAACACCGACGACGGCCGCGACCTGCAGCACGATCCGGACCTTGGCGCCGGCGACCGGTCGGCCGCCGCAGGTCACGGCCACGACCACGCGCAGCCGCCGCGCGAGTTCGAGGCGGCGTGGTGCCACGTCGGTGATCGGCAGCCACGCACTCGCGGCCAGCGCGCGGTCGGAGGGCACGACGCGCAGCAGCGTGGCACCGGGCACGATGCCGGTGACGTCGAGTCGGCCGCCGGCGTGCGCCCCCAGCTGCCGGACGCCGTCGCCGCCGGCGCCGCGCAGCCCTTCGCGCTGCAGGACGACGCCGAAATCCGCGACGGCCGCGCCCGTCTCGTCGACGACCTCGAGCGGCAGCACGCTCGCGGGCGCCAGCACCAGCCGGAGGTCGTGCGTATGCCACGCGACCTCCCGCGGTGGCGGCGGCACGAAGTCGGGTGCGTCGACGACGCGCACCGTGCAGGTCGGGGAACCGCGCGTCGACCGGCGCAGCACGAAGCGGCCCTCGTCGTCGGTCACGGCTTCGGGCGAACTCGGCAGCCGCGCAAGCCCGATGCCCGGGAGCGGCGTGCCGGCGACATCGACGACCACGCCGCGCACGGCGGTCCGCGGCCGGGCGGTGAGTTCGATGGCCATGGATCCGTCGCGCGCGACCTCGAACCGGTTCGGCGCGGCGAGTTCCCACTCGGGCCCCGGCAGTTCGAGGTCGGCGCCGCCGAACGGCACCGGCGTCGCGAACGTGAACGTTCCCTCCGCCGCGGTGCGCGCCTGCACGGAACCGGGATCGCTGCCGCTGCGGCTCACCTCCGTCCGGTAGCGCGCCTCGACGATCGTGCCGGCCGGCAGCGGCAGGCCGCGTTCGTCGGTCACGCGCCCGGCCAGGATCCGCCCGCGCCGCAGCCGCACGTCGCCGATGTCGTCGCTCTGGCCGGCCCCCACCGGCGCTCCGTCGCGCCAGATGCGCACGTGGCCCGGACCCCAGAACCACTGCCGTGGCGACGTGCCGCCGGCGAACTCGAACTCGAACCGGCCGTCGACGCCGGTGACGACCACCGCGGCGTCGGGTTGCGGCTGGACCATCATGCCGCGGCCCTGCGCGACGGTGACGCCGGCGAGCGGCGCGCCGGTCTCGTCGTCGACGACCCGGCCGCGGCGCCGCGCCGGCGCCGGCAACGGTGCGGGCGGCGTGGGAGCCGCCTCCGCCGCCACCGCCAGCAGATCCCGGCCGCCGGCGACGACGGCTCCCGGCTCGTCCGGCGCGGCGGCCGCCGCCGACGGCGGCGCGGCCCCGGTCCCGGCCGGCAGCGCCAGCGGCGCCGAACGGTCCGGCCAACAGATCACCGCGGCGATGCCGGCCACCAATGCCAGCGCCGCCACCTTCGTCGCCTTCGTTGCCGCCATCGCCCATCCTCCGTGCCAGCCGACGGTCGTGCCCGTGGCCTCCGCCGCCGCGTTCGTCTCCCAGCCGAACGCGCACGCGAACGCCGCGCGCCAGTCCGCCTCGCCCTCCGCGCCGAGCCGCTCGCGCAGCTGCTGCAGGCCGCGCTGCAACCGGCTCTTGACCGTCGCCACCGACGCGCCGGTGCGCGCCGCGATCGCCCGCGGCGGCAGCCCTTCGAAGTAGCGCTGCCAGATCGCCTCGGCCTGCGGTGCAGCGAGACCTCGCACCGCCACGAGCAGACGCTGCGCCAGCTCGGTGCGTGCCGCGACTTCGGCGTGGTCGGGCACGACCAGCGGACGGGCGCTGGCCTGCTCGCGGGCGAAGCGCTGGCGGTCGGCGCGCCGCGACCGCGCCACGACGCGGCGCAGGATCGTCACCAGCCAGCCGCCGACCGGCGCCGCGTCGCGGGGCGGACGGCGCGCGGCGTGCAGCCAGGTCTCCTGCAGCGCGTCGTCGGCCAGCCCCGGGTCGCGAACCAGTTCGCCGGCGAGCTGGCGCAGGGCAATGCCGTGGCGGCGCAACTCCAGGTCGAGGTCCAGCGGTTCCGGTGCCATCGGTGCACCCCTTCCTACCCGAGGGCAGCGGATCGCATGCACGAGGGCGACGATTCGCGCGATCGCCGGCGACGCGGCCAGCCCGCCACCTGCTGCGCCTCGGCGCGGCGATGCCGCTGCGGTGTGTCGGGGGGTAGGGGCAGCCGCCGAGCCGACACGACAGGTTCGTGCCAGGCGGGTCGCCGCGGGCTACCCGTGTGCCCCGAGTGCGCAATCTCGGGCAGCACGCCACTCCGCGGTGAATCCGGCAAGAGTGCTGACGCGGTGGCTGGCGACCGGAATCGTAGGCGCGGGTTCCGGGGTCCGGGACGCAGCTCGACTCGCCTGTCCGCCAGAGGCGAGTTTCAGGGTCGCGCAGCGCGGAGCTGTAACACCCCTAGTGGGATCCACCAACGCAGCTCGCCGTTGCGGAGTAGGACGTAGTCGTCGCCGACCGACTCCACGACGAACGAACCGTCGGGGCGTACTTCGAAGCAGAGGCTCGGGCTGGCCAGATGCGAGGGCGTGGCCCACAGCATCACTTCCGCCACCCGCTGGCCGACGAGCGGCCGCCAGACGCCCACCAGGGAATCGGCGAACTTCGTGCGGCCGTCATCAGGCAGCGTCCCGCAGGCGGGAAGCGCCAGCGCAAGTGCAACCATCAGACTCGGCTTGTATCGACGTGGGTCCATCAGACTTGGCCTCATTGCGCTAGGATCATCTGCCATCGCGCTGTTTGTGCGGTGATGCGCCCCTCCGCGCCGGGGGCGATCGACTTTCGCCACACCTTACCGTGGCAGTCACCAGGAGTCTCCAAGATGACGCTGTCCGCGGCGACCGTGAGCGTGTCCGGATACGCGTCGACCTTGACTTCGAACTTGACCGCGATCCGGCCGTGTTTCGTCACGAGGGGAGCAATGGTCTTCTCGAACTCCACCTCCAAGGTTCGCACTGCTGTAGGCCAGGTGACATCGACCTCGTTGCCTAGCTGCCGTCGGACATTTGCAACGGCACCGTCGTCGAACAGCATCGTGACGATGCGCCAGTCGTCCGGCAGGCGGTACAACCGGATTTCGTCGCCCATCCTTGCAAACGCAGCGGCCCGGGGCTCGCCGAGGCTTACGCCGCCGTTGACAGTGAAGCGGCTCTCCGGTCCGCGGCGGCCGACAACATACCTAGGCTCACCGCACGCCGGCGCATGTACCACGGTAGGCTGGCTCGCGCGCTCAGCGCGGCACGTGAACACCCTCCGCGCGCCGTCCCACTCCAGATTCTCGATGGCTTCGCTGAGCATCCGGCCGTCGGTCAATAGGATGGTCATATGGCTCACGTCGCCCGCGCCCCTCATGGCTGCGACCCGACCGGCTGGTATGATTGCCATGCCTTTGCGCAGCAGGATATGGGTCACCGAGTCGCGCTGACCGATGCGCTCGAACAGGAACAGATCCCCGCCGCTGTCGAGGATGCGGTCGCCCTCGACAACGCACAGCGTCGGATCGCTACGTGCCGCGCCGGGCTCGAACACGACTGCGGCGGGTGGGCGCAACGTGGCATCGGGAGGTGCCATGTCGTGAGTGTCTGCGACACACGTCAGCCGATAGACAGCGCTCGGGACGAGCAGACGACAGCCTTGGGCAGACACCGGAATCGCTTCGGCTGAGATGGTCAGCACTGCGCTCGCCCAGGTCCTCGGGGGGCTGCCGAGGAACGGTTGCGTGGCGGTCGGGCCGTCGATCGGCTGGCAGAACAGTCGCGGAGCGAGAGTCTCGAACCGCATGGGCTCCTCGAGCCGCATGCGGACATCGATCGGCGCGAGTGCGGGTAATCGGAGCACGTGCCTGTCGCCACGCTGAAGCCCGTGGAAGTCCAGCCACAGTACAGGGGGGACGATGACGCGCAGGAACCGCGACTCGCGCTCAGCGAGTGTGGTCGGAATCAGCCATTCGCCCTGCGCGTTGGTGGTTTCGCGAGCAAGAACGGCCGAGTTCGTGTCCCGCCACTCATAGGCGAGATTCGCGGCGGGCTGGCCGTCGGCTGCCAGGACGGTGCCGCACAGGTCGCCAACGGACGGCGCATGCGTCGGCAGCGACAGCATTTCAGCCGCGGCCGAGCGACTCCAGGACGGTTCGGCAACCGGCGTCGGTTTCGTCGGCGCGATCCCAGACGGCGGCTCGCCGCGGCCGGCTGCAGGTGGTGGGTCAGCGGGCGCGCGATCACCGAACAGCCCGGCGATCCCGGCCAGCAGCGCGATCGCCGCAGGTACCGCCCAGCGTCGTCGATCACAGGTTGTGGCGTGCGGATCCATGGCGAGTCCTGGCTACACGTCGCCCTTCCGGCCGCTAGAAGTTCTGGGTCAGCGTCGGATTGCCGGTGATCGTCTTGTTGGTTTTCCAGGTGAAGCGGAAGGTCTTGTTGGTGATCGAAGTCTCGGGTGGCTTCGTGCACGTCACCTTTGCACTCGGATTGTTGGACCTGTTCCAAGAGTTCGTGACGTCGTGCCAACTCCCGTCGGTGAGCTTCTCCTCGATCTTCGTGATTTCGACCGTGATGCCGGCGTCTGCGTTGTCGGGGGGAGCGAAGTCTGCGCCGGTGGGTTGCGCCGCCCCGTTTGCCGTGAATGTGTGGGTCATGCTCGACTGGGATTGGGCGAGACCAGTATCCGCCAGGAGCATGACCATGAGAGGTAGTGTCAGTACGGGGAGCAAGGAGTTCATGACTGGCACCCGTGTGGAAGTTGCGTAGGGGGAAGGCGCTTGGGAGGCGAGCGCCAAGCTGGCTGCGAGTAGCCCCATCCCCTAGTACGCTCGCGCCTTAATCGGAACGCCTTCCCGCATGCTCCCTCGACAACAGAACCAACGCCTTCACAGTGGCTTGCGTCCAGCGCGGATTTTCTTCGACCCACGGCAGCCGCGAGCCGCCGGATCGGGGCCTGCGCCGCGCGCGAACGCCCGCGCGTCCGTTCACCACCATCTGGAAGGCGTCCGTCGGCAGCAGGCCCGCCGGGTGCAATGTGCAATTGCACGCGACCGGGCGATCAGGCCGAGGACCAAGACCACGAGGTCCGTCTGCGGCAGCATCGCAAAGGGCGATGCCGCCGTCGACGAACGCCGCCCGGAAGGGCGCTGCGCAACTCCAGGTTGAGGTCCAGCGGTTCCGGTGCCATCGGTGCGCCCCTTCCTACCCGAGGGCGGCAGATCGCATGCGCGAGGGCGACCGTTCGCGCGATCGCCGGCGACGCGGCCAGCCCGCCACCTGCTGCGGCGCGGCGATGCCGCTGCGGTGCGTCGGGGGGCCGGTCGACGTCACCACGGTCGACGCAGGGTTGCCTACTCGAATGCCACACGCAAGCGGAGCGGTCGGACATCACCTGCCAACCGAACTTGCCCCCAAGCCACCTCCACGCTCCCTTGCCGGCCATCCTCCAGCACGACCAAGTATCGCCCGGGCGGCAGCAACCCGCTGCGCAAGACGCCTTGGTCGTTCTCGAACGGATAGTGGTCTTCGTAGGGAGCCAGCCGCTCCAACACCTGGCAGGTCGCCCCACCGGTGATGGGACCGTTGGTGTCTTCGATCTCCACGGCTGCGGCATGGACGACCACGTCGATCCTGCCCTCCGCCTCTACGTCGTACACCCGCGTCCCCAGGTACACCCGCCAGGAGGCGGCATCCTCGAACTCGGAGTACAGCGCACAATAGCGACCCCGCGGCAGGTGCAGCGCCGCCCGGTGGCTCGTGCGATCCACTCTCGCCGAGAAACTGGATCCCCTTCGCCCCTCGTCGTCGAGGCTCGTGAGTTCCACCACGGCATCCGGACTGTGCACTCCAGGTCCGGCCATCCCGCTCAGGACGATTTCGGTTCGGTACAGCGGAGTGGGTGGCGCCCACTGCCAGAACCGATCCTGGCCCGCGAGGATCTCGATCGCAGCCAACTGGCCGACTTCGCGCGGCGAGGCGGCGTTCCCCAGTTCATCGCCGGACAGGAGCCACACCTCATAGGCGCCCGCGGGCAGCGCACACGTGGACACCTCGCCCGAGGGCGAAACCGCGATCTTCGGGTGTGGACCGGCACGACTTCCCATGCGCCGGTACTCGACGGCATGCCTCGTCCCCGGCTCGCCGACCCAGGGCGCGATCCGGGCGGCCCCGACGCCAACACGATCGAGTCGAAGGACGTGGGTCTCGTCGGCGACCGCTGCGACAGCGATCCTGCAGTTCGCGACCTCCTCTGTGCCCAGGGTTGCCCGCAACTGCACCTGCCTTGCCTCCTGCGCACGCCACAGCGTCGCCCGGCCGCTGGCGTCCGTCCTGGCCCGGTCCGCCTCGATGTGGGTGACCACGGGCCGCATCCCCGGGGCGCCATCTTCCACGTCGACTCGTGCCTCTCGCAGCGTCAAGTCCACCTCCCCGACGGGGCGGCCAGCGAAGTCGACCACGCTGACATGCAGCGCGATGGCATTCCTCAGCCGGATCTCGCGGACATCCGACGCCGCTGGCGACAGCAGCACCCTGCCGCTCCGCTTCAGGTCCTTCGCCCCCGGAACGACGACGACATGCGTCGGTTGGTCCCGCCGCACCCGCAGCACCGTCAACCCGTCGTGGTGGTGACCGGCGTAAGCCCCTGGACTGGCCCCATGCTCTCCGTGCAACTCCAGTCCATAGCGCTCCACCGGAGCAGCGTCTTCGTCGCGAACGACCCGCAGCGACACCTCGCCCAGTTCGTCCATCTGCAGCACCACATCGTGCGCCTTGCACTGCACCCCGGACAACAGAGGCGTTCCACAGCGAGTGTCCTCGCGACCATACAAGGCGCAGTAGAGGTCCACGACCGCGCCCTCGGGCAGGTCGTTCGCGAGCGAGAAGACTCCCCGGTGGTCACTGACGGCCCGCAGCTCACCATGGGTGCGCCCACCATCCCTGGGCATGGCGATCACGGTCACGCCGGGCATGTTGCGACCGCGCGCATCCACCACGACCCCTGCGACGCTCTGCGCCGGCTCGACACGCACGTCCCGGATGCCATCGGGCACCTCGAACCGCTCGTCGGCCGCCGCCACCCTCCACGCAGGGTCCCGGGAAACCAGCCACACCTGGTGCATGGCCTCCTCGAAGCGGATCCTGCCCTCGGCGTCCGATGTGCCCCGGACGCGCCAATCGCCCTCCGAGGTCAGCCAGTTGCCACCGAAGATCGGCACCACTTCGACTCCCGCGATCGGCCGGTCGCCTGGGCCGATCAGGCGAACCTCGAGCCATCGACCTGCGGCCAATTCGACGTCTGGCAGCGAAAGCGACGCTTCGTCGAGCATGTCGGCGAGCATCCCGATGCGGACGCGCGCGCCTGCGTGCACCCCGTCGCCCGGCAACAGTCCGAGGAAGTACTGCCTGTCGCCACCGGGTGGACTGGCATGGGGATCGAGATCCAGCGAGATCTGCAGCGAAGCCTGCCACGTCTGGCCCGCATCGGCAGGAGGCCAAAGGCGAGCCACCGGCGCGATCTCCTGCAGCTGCGGGACGACCCTGCCGTGATCGAGCAGATACGCCATCACCGGCTTGTCGGTGCCGCGAAGGCGCACGTGCAACGTCCAGGATCGGGAGGCGGCATGCGCTGCGGACAGCGCCTCGATTCCGATCGGACCCGGCATCTCGCTTCGGTGCGGGGGCTCCAGACTGTCGATCGCGACAGCTTCCGGATCCCCTCCGAGAGCCCGGTCACGGACCGGCGATGGGCCCTCTGGAAGCCCATCCCTGCCCGGGCGCACCAGCACGAGGACCGCCACGAGCCCCAGCCCGATCGCGACGAGCAGTCCTGCGGTCCAGGATGACCTGTTTCCTTCAGCAACCGCTGCCACAGGCCAGTTCGATGATGCTGTAATACTGGGCGGCGGGAACGTTGATCGTGGCGGGAGGACTACCGGGAACCGTATAGGTGTATGCCGGGTGCGAGATCTTGATGAGGTAGTACTTACTTCCGCCGCAATCTCGCGACTCCTTGAACGACTTCTGGACCTGCTTGGGGTGCGTGTTCGGCACAGTGAGCAAGACGGGAGGATCGAGCGGCGACGCCGCTTGGAAGACCTGCTCGGTCAATCCGCTCTGGGTTGCGCCATCCAAGGACGATCTTACTTCCGAGGTCACCGCAATCCCGGGATCGTTCGCATTAGGGCCAGCAGTTTGGTTGTCGATGATGAATGTCCACACCCATTCACATGGTTTACTGGTGCACGTTTCAGACGGACAAAACCTGAGTTGCCTCCCGTCAACTTGAACTGCACGGTCAGCTCCGCAGTCGCTGGCGTCATATCCAATGCGACCGCTTGGTTTGGCGTTCGTGGACACATGATGTCGGAACACTCGATGGCTACAACCATGACCGCATTGGAAAGGGCAATGCCCATAGGTGCTCCATCATCCTCGAAACCATACTGGCTGAATATGGTCAGGCTATGCATGCTTGGGATTGGCATGTGGAAGACAGCACGTCCCTGACTGTCGGCCGCAACTTCGACCAGTGCGTCCGGAGACGGGACTACGATCCCTCCGAAAATGGGAAGCCAGATAGCCGCGAGCCCGACTACCAGTACGACCTGGGATTCCGGAGGCACGTTGTCGACCCTGAAGTGGAGATAGCCACCGTCTTCGAGGACGGTGTGCTCGGAAGCCCCCATCGTTCCAGGCAATCCACACCCCACATCACTGATCAGGGTCGCCTGCGCCGCCATGAACGGAGACAAGAGGGCGCTCAGCATCGCGCACGTGAACCTCGGGTTGACCATGTTTGCACTCCTTCGGGCAAGGTACCCGTGTGGAAGTTGTGTAGGGGGAAGGTGCTTGGGAGGCGAGCGGCCAAGCTGGCTGCGAGTAGCCCCATCCCCTAGTACGCTCGCGCCTTAATCGGAACGCCTTCCCGCATGCTCCCTCGACAACAGAACCAACGCCTCCACAGTGGCTTGCGTCCAGCGCGGATTCTCTTCGACCCACGGCAGCCGCGAGCCGCCGGATCGGGGCCTGCGGAGCGCGCGAACGCCCGCGCGTCCCGTTCACCACCATCGGGAAGGCGTCCGTCGGCAGCAGGCCCGCCGGGTGCGCAGTTGCGCGGCCGGGCGATCAGGCCGAGGGCCAAGGCAGCAAGACCACGGGGGCCGGCGGCAGCATCGCGAAGGGCGATGCCGCGGTCGACGAACGCCGCCCGAAGGGCGCTGGCGTGGGCGCACAACCGATGGCCGTCCTGCTGATCGTGAGGTCGTTGTCGGCACGACCCGAACGCCGGCAGCCGGAACCACCACTGCGCGCTTGATCCTCCGCGCGCTCCCGCCATGATCTTCAGCCAAGGGGGTGAGCCGAAAGGAGGCTCCCCGCAAGGAGAAGTCATGTCGACGATGCAAGACACGGCCATCGGCAACCTGCTTCGAGGGCCGAGAATGCGGATCCAGGTTCCCCTGCTCCTGCTGGCTGCGATGGGGGCCTCTGGATGTTGTGCCACCGACAAGTCCGCGCAGCTGGAGCGGGTTGCGAAGGACTGGTGCCTGACGATTCGCGCCTCCCAGGTGATCCCGACCTATCCGCTGGTCGAGGACCTGCGTCCGGGGGACGTGTTCCTGACGACGACCCCCATCGGCGAGGAGGTCCAGCTGTTCGAGAGCCGCGGGTTCCTGCCGCTCGACCACCAGGTGGCCAGGCTCACGGGCGGCGATGTGTTCAAGATCCTCGATGCCCACTACGGCAAGAACATTGGCGTGAGCAACAAGGTCTTCCCGGCGCAGTTCGCCTGGGACCACGTGCCCGACGCCAAGTTCCCCTCGTACACCTTCGAGACGTCGAGCACGGGCGGGATCGATCTCGCGATCCCGCTCCAGGGCGTCTCCGTCGGGCTCAACTACCTCCGCTCTGCGCACAGCGTCGGCAGCGTGACCCTATCCGAGGCGCGGACGCTTGGCGTGCCGATCCGGGACCTCGACAAGCTGGTCGACAAATGGGCCGCGGAGAACAAGGAGTGGCTCGCACAGTACGGCTTCTTCCGGGGCGATCCCAACGCCCGTCCGGTCTTCGTCCGCATCGTCACCCGCATCTACTCCGTCGGCAAGGTCGCCGTGCACCTGGTCGACACGAGCGCATCCGGCGCACAAGCGAGTGCCGGAACTCCTGGGCCCCTGGAATCGCTCACCACCGATGAGCAGGGCCGTACGGCGGTCGAGCGGCAGCAGGGCGTGGTCGAGAGACTCAATGAGCCCCTGAAGCTGAAGTTCGGTGGGCACGTCCAGGTCGCTGCGGCCACAGGACGTTCCGTCACCCTGAACGAGGACTTCGAGCGGCCCGTGGTCATCGGCTACCTCGCCTACGACCGACTCATCCAGCCAGACGGCAGCCTCGGCGCCGCGGTGTCGACGCTCGCGCGCGTCAGCGGCCGGTCGGTGGTCGTACCGCCGCCGTCGAACTTCAACGCGTCGAGCTACCTCACGGCCTGGTACTTGAAGGACGAAGCGAAGCGCCTGCCTCTGCTCAAGGCGTGGATCCAACGCGAGCACCCCGGCACCGAGCTACCCAACTTCATCGGCGAGGCGAGGTTCGAGGACGCACGGCTTCGCTGCATTCGAGACCTGGAGATCCGATAACCCCACACGCGCCCGACGGAGACCAACCTCATGGCAAGCAAGAAGACCAAGAAGACCTCCTCCAAGAAGGCGACGACCTCGGCGGCGCCGAATGGCGTGGTCGTGCCCCGCAGCAACGTGGGGGCAACCGTCCAGGCCATGGTCGCGGAGGGTGCAAGGAGTGTGTCCGCGGTGGAGGCGACCTCGACCGAGTGGGTGGTCACTCGGCTCGCGTAGCGGGCCGCATCGGCGCGGCGATGTGATCAGCCCAACATCCATCACCGTGGATCACAGAAGCTGCTCCGACCGCTCCCGATGCGCGCCAGGTGGCGTCTCGGCTTGATCCCCGCTGTGGCCAGGGTGACACTCGCCGGCCGAGGGCGGCGGCACCGTCGCGGCGAAGCATGCAACGACGCACGATCTTGTCGGCGGCGGCCGTAGTCGCCCTGGTCGTCGTCTGCGTCTGGCTGGTCGCAGCCGCCGACGCCGACCCGCCGCCGACGATCCCGCCCGCGACGCCCGATGCTGCCGACCGGGACCCAGCGGCCGTGACCGCGGCCCGTGGCACGCCCGCCGCCGCCAACGACGCCCCGCACGCCCCCGACCGCGAAGCGCTGGCCGCGTCGCCGTCGCCAGTAACCAGCGCGGCGCCGACCACCCTGCTCGGCCGCTGCATCGATCCGGACGGCCGCGCCCTGGCCGGCTGCACCGTGCGGCTCTGGGGCTCGATGTCAGGCCCTCGCCGCGACACCTGGCTGCGCGACCGGCCGCCGCCACCCTGGCAGGATCTCGAACGAGAGACCGCAGCGGACGGCCGCTTCCAGTTCACGTTCGTGCCGCCGCCGCCGTTCCATTTCCTGCTCCTGGTGCAGCAGCCCGGACGCGTCGGCCTGCAGGCGTCGTGGGACACCTTCGCCGCCGCGGCGCGCATCGACCTCGGCGACATCGTGCTGCCAGCCGGCGTGGAACTGGTCGGCGTCGTGGTCGATCCCGCAGGGGCCCCGGTGGCCGAGGCGGAACTCGCCCTCCGACCGCCCGACGACGCCCCGACGCCGCGCGGGCCGTTCCGACCGCTCACCTACGGACAGGCCCGCACGGACGCCGCCGGCCGATTCGCCTGCCGCCCGCTGCTGCTGCCCGGTCGTTACGACGTGCTGCTCCGCCGCGAGGCCGGCGAGCAGCAGATCGACGCAGTCGAAGTGCCGCCCGGCCGGGCGACCGTCGACGTGCGCCTGGTCGTGAAGCCACCGTTGCCGCAGCCCTCGATCCGCGGCCGCGTCGTCGACGTCGCCGGCCAGCCGGTGCGGCGCGCGCAGGTGCGGTCCGACGACGGCCGCCCGTTCTCGCCGCGCGCCGAGACCCGCGCCGACGGCACCTTCGTGCTCGACGGCAAGGATGCGACCCCCGAGCCGATCGTGCTCGAAGTCCTGCACGAGGCCTACGAACCCGCCCGCAGCGCCGCGCCGATCGCCTGGGGCACCGCCGACGTCGAGCTGGTGCTGGCGCCAGCCGCCGACCTCGCCGTGCGCGTCACCGACGCCGACGGCGCGCCGGTCGTCGACTACACGGTGCGCGTGCTGCCGCGCCAGCGCGGCCGGTGGGTCGGCAACGAGTCCAGCGTGCGCGCGCGGGGGCCGTTCGCCGACGGCGTGGCCGTGGTGCGCGGCATCGCCAGCGGCGAGTGGACGGTGCTGGTCGAGTTCCCGAGCACCACCGGCTTCTGCACGATGCCGGCGCCGATCACCGTCGCGGCGGGCGTGCCGCTGCGGCTCGACCTGCGCGCCGAGCGGCCCACGGCGCAGGTGGTGCGCGTCGTCACCGCGGCCGGCACGCCCGTGGCCGGGACGAAGGTGCAGGCATGCGACCCGATCGAGGCGGCGTTCGACGAGGGAACCCGGCTGCTCGACCACGAGCAGCTGTTCCGGATCGCCGGTGTGCCGAGGGCGTTGGTGTGCAGCGAAGGCACCACCGACGCCGACGGCCGCATCGTGCTGCAGGGCCCCGCCGGCCGACCGCTCGGCCTCGCCCTGCTCGGCCCGGGCCACGTCCCCCGGCGCGTGCCGGACGTGCGCTTCGACGGCCAGGGCGAACGCCGGATCGTGGTCGAAGCGGGGGGGCGCGTGGTCGGACGCCTGGTGCCGGCCGCGGCGATCGACGAGCTGCGGCGGCTCGCCGGACTGCCGCCCGGCGCGGACTTCCCGGCCGATCTCCAGCCCCTCCTCACGCTGGTGCGGCCGGCCGCCAGGGGCGTCGAGCGCCTGCCGGCACCCGGCACCGAGCCGGCCTTCCGCATCGATGCCGCCGGTCGCTTCGCCGTGGACGGGGTGCCGCCGGGCGCGTGGACGCTCGGCATCCAGTACCGGCGGCAGACCGACCGGGTTGCCTCCACCCGGCGGCTGGAGCTGACCGCGATCGCCGTGCACGGGGCGGCGACCACGACCCTCGACGTCGATCTCGGCGGCATCGTGCCCGGCACGCTGACCGGAGTGCTCGTGCACAACGGCATCGCCGCCGCGGGCGCGCAGGTGCAGCTGGAGTGCCGCCATGCGCCCGCCGTCGACCGCTCGCCCGACCGCGAGGTGGAGGAAGTGCGGACGGACGCCACGGGCGCCTTCACCCACATCGGCCGCCCCGGCGACTACCGCGCGGCGATCGTCCGGCAGAGCGGCCGGAACCGCTGGCGACTGCCGTCGACGGCCGTCGCCACCGTGCTACGCGGCGAGACCACGCGCACCACGTTCGCGGTCTGGAGCAGCGCGGTGACGATCCGGCTGACCGACGCGGCGGGCAGGCCCGCCGCCGGCGTGACGCTGCGCGTCGACGTCGACGGCCAGGGTTTCGACCTGCCGGCCAGCGATGGCGACGGCCAGATCGAGGCCGAGCTGCCGACCGGCGCCGCGGCGTTCTCGACGCTGCCGCGCGCGCTGCAGTCGCAGGCAGCCCAGTACCGACTCTGGCGCGACGCCGACCCGGACGGTCCGGGCGACCCGCTGGCTTCCCACCGCCTTCTCCTGGCGGCGTGCACGCTCGCCGCCGGCCAGCCGACCACCGTCGACCTGCGGCTGCCCGAGAACTGGTGACCGACCCCTACAGCGGCGGCAGCGCGACGCGCCGCAGCCACCACGTGCCGGCGTAGAACAGCGGCGTGTCGGCCAGCGCCACCAGCGCCTTGAACAGCCACAGGTCGAACACGATCGCCGCCAGGTCGCCGGCGGGCTTCACGCCCCAGAACAGCACCAGCACCACCAGCAGCGAGTCGAGCAGCTGCGAGACCACCGTCGAGGCGTTGTTGCGCAGCCACAGATGGCGGCCGTTCGTCAGCTCGCGCCAGAAGTGGAACAGGCGCACGTCGACGAACTGCGCCACCAGGTAGGCGATCATCGAGGCGGCGATCACCCGCCAGGTGTTGCCGAACGCCGCCGCGTAGGTCGCGTCGTCGACCGGGCTGTCGGCGATCGCCGGGAACTGCGCGCCGAGCCAGAGCGCCAGCAGCGCGAACGCGGAGGCGACGAAGCCGGCCCAGACGACGCGGTTGGCCCGGCGACGGCCGTAGAGCTCCGACAGCAGGTCGGTGGCGAGGAAGGTGATCGGATACGGCAGGGCGCCCGCCGACAGCGTGAACGCGTGCCCGAGCACGTCGACGGTCAGGAACTTGTTGGCGATCAGGTTGCAGACCACCAGCGAGGCCAGGAACAACGCCGCCAGCGCCAGGAAGGCGAAGTCGACCGGCCGCTGCTCCGGATCGTCGGCGGCGGCGGCGCTCATGCGGCGGCCTTCGCGCCCAGCCGCCGCCCGGATGCGCCGCCTGCGGCCCTCACTGCCACTTCATGCCGTCGATGAAATCCAGCGGCCCGCCGCACGACTGCGCGTGGCAGGCGATGCAACCGTTGATCATCGCGTTGTAGGTCGCCTGTTCCGGCGCCGCGTCGAATGCGCGCACCAGCGCCAGGTAGCCCTGGGCGCGGGCATCGAAGCCCTCGTTGCGTTCGTCGATCTTGGTCGGCCAGGCGCAGCGCATCTTGCGGTGGGTCGGGAACAGCTTCGGCACCGGCTGCTTGGCCTCGAGCAGCACGCGGACCTCGCGCAGGTCGTCGACGAAGCGCCGCATCAGCACGGCCAGCTCGCTGTCGCCGTTCGGGTTGCGCGCCGAGACGATCAGGTGGCCGGGGCTGCCGGGGATGCCGGGCACCAGCGGCGTGGCGAGGTTGCAATCGTCGTCCGCGGGCGCGGCGGCCGGCGCCGGGCTCGGCGCTGCCGCAAGCGGCGCCGTCGGCGACGGCTTGGCGGCATCGGGGGAACAGGCGGCGGCGAACAACAGGAGGGTCAGCAGGGCTCGCATGGTCGGGGTTGCCTGGGCGGCAGATCCCCCATGCTCGGTGGCCCGGCCGCCCCGATCAAGCCCGGTCGGCATCCTGGCCGGCCGATGCGGCGACGCCGGCGCGCGCAGCCTGGAGCACCTCGCCCGAGCGGCGCAGGGCCGATCGTTCGACCGCATCGAGCTCGGGCACCAGGACCCGCGTGGCACCGGCCCGGCCGACGACCATCGGCAAGGAGAACGCCACCGGGCCGGCCGCGAGCCAGCCCGGCAGGGTGCCCGCTGCGTGCAGCCGCGACACCGTCAGCACGCGGCCTTCGTCACGCAGCACGCTCTGCAGCAGCGAGGCGGTGACCAGCCCGATCGCGTGGTTCGTCGCGCCCTTGCCGGCGACGATCTGGTAGGCGGCGCGGCGCACGAGCTCGGCGATCGCACCTTCGTCCGCGCGCTGCCAGCCCGGCAGCGCGCGCAGCAGGGTGCCGCCGGCGGCCGCCGACGACCACGCCACGACCTGCGAGTCGCCGTGCTCGCCGAGCACCTGCGCGTGCAGGCTGCTCTCGGCGATGCCGGTGCGGCCGGCGAGTTCGTGCCGCAGCCGCGCCGTGTCGAGCATCGTGCCGGTGCCGAGGACCCGTTCGGGCGGCAGCCCGCTGGCCTCGGCCATCAGCTGCGTCATCACGTCGACCGGGTTGGTGACGACGACGACGACGGCGCCGCTGCCGCGCAGCCGGCCACCGATCTCGCGCGCGATGCCGGCGGTGACGTGCAGCGCATCGAGCCGCGACTGGCCGGGCAGCGCCCCCTGGCCGGCGGCGACGACGATCGCCTCGCAGTGTTGCGCCATCTGCTCGACGGTGGCGCGGCGCACGTCGCAGGGCGGATAGAACGACGCGCCGTGGGCCAGGTCCATGGCCTCGGCGTCGGCGAGACCCTGCCGGCGGTCGTCGAGCCAGAGTTCGCGGGCGATGCCGCGGTGGAGGACGCTGATGGCGACGCTGGCGCCAACCCAGCCGAGCCCGACGATGCCGACGCGCATCGCCGCATTGTGCCGCCCGACCGACGGGTCGGGGCACGAATCCGCGACCCGACCCGAGCGTGCCGAACGGGCGACCGATCGGCTATCCTGCGCCGTCTTTCGTTCCCCCGCTCCGCATGCGCGACAAGGTTCTCATCGGTTACGGCCAGGGTTTCTGGGGCGACTCGATCCTCGGCCCGGTGCGCCTCGTGCGCGAAGGCCCGCTCGACTACCTCGCCCTCGACTACCTGGCCGAGGTGACGATGAGCATCCTGCAGAAGCAGAAGAGCCGGAACCCGCGCACCGGCTACGCGACCGACTTCGTCAAGATGCTCGAGCGCACCCTGCCGGCGATCGCCGACAAGGGCATCAAGGTGATCGCCAACGCCGGCGGCGTGAACGGCCCGGCCTGCCTCGAGGCCGTGCTCGAGCTGGCGCGCAGGCAGGGCGTCCGCGGGCTGAAGGTCGGCATCATCGAGGGCGACGACATCCTGGCGCGCCTGCCCGAGCTGCAGGCGAACGGCCACGCGCTCGCCAACATGGACGACGGCCGACCGCTGGCCGCCGTGCAGGACCGGCTGCTGTCGGCGAACGTCTACATCGGCGCGTTCGCGATCGCCGAGTGCCTCGCCGCCGGCGCGCAGATCGTCATCGGCGGCCGGCTGACGGATCCGGCCCTGGTCGGCGGCCCGATGATCCACGAGTTCGGCTGGCGCGCCGACGAGTACGACAAGCTGGCCGCCAGCACGATGGCAGGCCACATCGCCGAGTGCGGGGCGCAGTGCACCGGCGGCAACTACACCGACTGGCGGGCGGTGCCGGACTTCGTGCGCATCGGCTACCCGGTGATCGAGGCGTCGCCCGACGGCACCTTCGTGGTGACCAAGCACGACGGCACCGGCGGGCTCGTCAACCGCAACACGGTGATCTCGCAGCTGCTCTACGAGATGGGCGATCCGCGGCGCTACCTCGGCCCCGACTGCACGGCCGACTTCACCAGCGCCAGGGTCGAGGAGGTCGGCAAGGACCGGGTGCGCCTGTCGGGCATCCGCGGCGGGCCGCCGACCGACACCTACAAGGTCTCGCTGAGCTACCAGAACGGCTTCAAGGCGACCGGCCAGCTGACGATCAGCGGCCCCGACGCGATCGCCAAGGCGAAGCTGTGCGCCGAGATCGTCTGGGGGCGGCTCGCGCTCGACGGCTGCACCTTCGCCGAGCACGAGAAGCTGGTCGAACTGGTCGGCGCCGGCGTCTGCCACGCCGGCATCGTCGAGAGCCAGGACCCGCCCGAGGTCGTGTTGCGGCTCGGCGTGAAGTGCCAGGACCAGAAGAAGGTCGACCGCTTCGGCATGGAGATCGTGCCGCTGGTGACCAGCGGCCCGCCCGGCGTCACCGGCTTCGCGGGCGGCCGGCCGAAGGCGACCGACATCGTCGGCTACTGGCCGGCGCTGCTCGACAAGCGGCAGGTGCGGACCTCGGTCCGCGTGGAGGTGTCGTGATGGCGAAGGTGAAGCTGAAGGAGTTCGCGTTCGCGCGCAGCGGCGACAAGGGCGACGGCAGCAACGTCGGCGTGTTCGTCACCAACGCCGCCGACTACGAGCTGATCCGCCGCGAACTGACCGTCGAGCGCGTGCGGCGCCACTTCCACGCCATCGGCAAGGGCGAGGTCACGCGCTACGAGGCGCCGAACCTGCTGGCGCTGAACTTCCTGCTGCGGGACTCCCTCGGCGGCGGCGGCAGCGAGAGCCTGAAGACCGACGCGCAGGGCAAGACGCACGGCCTCGCGCTGCTCGAACTCGAGGTCGAGCGGTAGCCGCCCGGCGCCGCCATGGGCTCCGTGCTCGACACCCTGCGCGACCGGGCGCGGCACCGCCGGGCCCGCATCGTGCTGCCGGAGACGGCCGATCCCCGGACGGTCCTGGCGCGCGAACAGCTCGAGCGCGACCGCCTGTGCGAGGTCGTCTGGGTCGAGGACCCGCGCCGCGATCCGCGGCTGGCCGACGTCGCCTGGCACCTCTACGGCCGCCGCAAGCACAAGGGCATGGACGAAGAGCAGGCGCTGCGGCTGTCGGCGCAGCCGGTGGCGTTCGCCGCCGGCCTGGTCGCGCTCGGGCACGCCGACGCCGGCGTCAGCGGCGCCGCGCACGCGACCGCCGAGGTGATCCGCGCCGGACTGTTCCAGCTCGGCACCGCGCCGGGCATCCCGCTGGTGTCGTCGATGTTCCTGATGGTGCGCGGCGACGAGGTGCTGTCGTTCGCCGACTGCGGCGTGGTGCCGGACCCCGATCCCGACCAACTCGGGCACATCGCCTTCGCCACCGCGCAGAACCACCGCCGCTTCACCGGCCAGGAGCCGCGGGTGGCGTTCCTGTCGTTCAGCACCCGCGGCAGCGCCGAACACGACCACGTGCACAAGGTCCGCACCGCCGCCACGCGGTTCCGCGCCGCGCACCCCGGCCTCGCCAGCGACGGCGAACTGCAGTTCGACGCCGCCTACGTGCCCGCGGTGGCGGCGCGCAAGTGCCCCGACAGCCCCCTGCAGGGCCGCGCCAACGTGTTCGTGTTCCCCGACCTCGACGCCGGCAACCTCGCCTACAAGCTGACCGAGCGCCTGGGCGGCTTCCGCGCGTTCGGGCCGCTGCTGCAGGGCTTCGCCAGGCCGTGGCTCGACCTGTCGCGCGGCTGCACGGCCGATGACATCGCCGGGGTCGCGGTGCTGGCCAGCGCCATGCTGGACTGAACCGGACGCGGATGCGGTCGGGCGCGCCGAGGACGCGCCGCCGACCCCGAAACTGGCGGATTCCGTTGGCCGCGGGTGCGGGAAACGACGCCGTGGCCGCCGGGCAGCCGGCACCGCCGGTGCGCCCCTCTGCCACCGGTCCGAAGCGTGCACACCCCTCTTGTCGCCATCCTCGCGGCCCTCGGCCTCGCCGCCGCCGGCGCGGCCCAGGCCGCGACAGAGCATGAGCCGAACGACACCGTCGACAGGGCGCAGCGCGTGCTGCCGGGCACGCGGCTGCACGGCCAGCTGGCGACGAGCTCGGACGTCGACTGGTTCGCCTTCGCGATCGATGAGCCGCGCCAGGTCAGCCTGCGGGTCTGGACCGAATGCATGCCGTGGCAGGCGCAACGCGAGGCGCTGGTCGCGATCTACGACCGGCATGGCCACGAACGCCTCGCCTGGGACGAGCGCAGCGACGGCCCCGGCAGCGACTGCGGCGTGACCCTGCCGGCCGGCAGCTACACCTGCCTCGTGGCGATGAAACCGAACGGCATCGCCGGCGACTACGTGCTCGATTTCGAGATCGCGGCACCGCGGGCGATCGACGTGCACGAAGGCCAGGAACCCAACGACCACCCGTCCTTCGGCGGCGCGCCGGTGCCGATGCGCATCGGCGACACCGTGGCCGGCGTCCTGGCGACGCCCGACGACGTCGACTGGTTCACGTTCGAGCTGTCGGGACCTGGGCTGGTGCAGGTCGTCTGCCACGACGACGGCGGCGTGCCGCAGCTCGACGACACCCGCCTGCAGCTCTGGCGCGAGACGACGCCGGGGACCTGGTCGTTGCTCGGCCTGCCCGGCTGGATGCGCACCAGCCACCGCGTGCTGGACCTGACGCCGATGAACCACCTGCCGCTCGGCAACCACCTGGCGCCCGGGCGCTACGCGATCCAGGTCGACGCCAACACCTCGACGCCGATGGGGCCCGGGCCGTGGGACTACCGCAAGGTCGGCCACTACGCGCTGCGCACGGCCTGGATCGGGTTCCCCGGCCACGGTCCGGTCCACGAGGCCGCCGAGCCGAACGACCGCGCCGCGGCGGCAACGCCGCTGGTGCTCGGCGACGACGCCATCGGCAACCTCGATGGCGCCGGCGACGCCGACTGGTACCGCATCGTCGTCGAGGCACCGACCACGGTCGGCGCCACCGCCGTGGGCATCGGCCCGGCGCCCGTGCGGGTGACGTCGCTGCGGCTGCTCGGCGCCGCCGGCCAGACGGTCGGCTCGGGCAGCGGCACGGCGACGGCGCACGACCAGCTGGTCTGCACCCTTGCCGAGCCCGGCACGTACTTCCTCGAGGTCCGCGGCCGTGCGTCGGCCGACATCGGCGGCTACCGCCTGCATACCGGCGCCTGCAGCCCACTACTCCCCCATGCCGCCCGCCGGCGGCTCCCCACCGGCGTCGGACCGGCCACGCCGGCCGAGGCCAGCGCCACGCCCCCTTCCCCCGCCGCCCCGGCCGATGCGCCGAAGGCGGCCACCCAGCGTTCCCACTGACCCTTTCCCCGACCGAACATGCACTTCCGCTCCATCCTGCTCCTTCCCCCGCTGCTGCTGAGTCCGAGCCTCTGGGCCCAGAAGGTCCTCGAGATCGAACCCAACGACACGCCGGCCCAGGCGATGCCGATCCTGCCCGGCCAGCACGTCGTCGCCACCTACACGACGAACGCGCCGACCGACGACGATTGGTACTCGTTCACGCTCGCGGCGCCCGCGCAGGTGCACCTGCACACGAGCGCCGGCGGCACGCTGTCGCTCGGCCAGTCGCGCGACAACCGCATCGCGATCTACGACGCCACCGGCACCGTCCGCCTGGCCTGGAATGACAACGCCGTCGGCACGATGGCGGACTGCGGCGTCACCCTGCCGGCCGGCTCCTACACGGCGGTCGTCAACCTGAAGTCCGGCAACGCCACCGACTACGGCCTCGACTTCTTCGTGCTGCCGGTGCGGGCGATCGACGTCGTCGAGGGCGCCGAGCCGAACGATCTGCTGGGCACGCCGACGGTGTTCGCGCCCGGCCAGACGCTCGAGGGCGAGCTCAGCACCCCGGCCGACACCGACTACTGGTCGTTCACGGTGGTCGCCCCCTGCATCGTGCAGGTCGTCAGCCACGACGACGGCGGCATCCCGCAGCTCGACAACCTGGCGCTGCGCTACCACCAGGAAGTGTCGCCGGGCAACTGGATCGCGCTCGGCGCCGGCAACGCCGTCAACACGGCCAGCCACCGGGTCACGTCGCTGCAGCACGCCGGCACGCTGGCGCCCGGCAACTACGCCGTCGCGGTGTCGGCCGGCACCGCCGCCACCGGCACGGCGCCGTGGGACTACGTGAAGACGGGCAAGTACAGCCTGCGCACCAGCGTGATCGACCTGCCCGGCACCGTGAGCGTGCCCGAGAGCGCCGAGCCCAACGACAACACGACGACCCCTGCCGGCGTGTTCAACCCCGGTGACGACCTCCTGGGCTTCACCTCCGGCAGCACCGGCGACGGCATCGACTGGTGGCTGTTCGCCGTCGGCGGTCCGACCACGTTCGGAGCCATCGCCGAGGGCACCGGCCCGTCGCCGCTGGCCGGCTCGACGCTGCGGCTCTGGGACGCCACCGGCACGGTGTCGCTCGCGTCGGGCTCGGGCAGCGCGACGTCGCACGGCCGGCTGGTCTACACGTTCGAGCGCGCGGGCCTCTACTACCTGCAGATCGCCGGCGCCACGACGACCACGTCGGGCAACTACGTGCTGCACACCGGCGCCGCGAACCCGCTCTACGTGCCCGCTTCGACGCGCACCGAGCCGGCGTCGACCAACGCCTGCATCGGCTCCAACGGCCTGCGGCCGCTGCTCGGCAACCTGAGCGGCGAACTGCCGAACTTCGACTCGACGTTCATCACCCGCATCGAACGCACGATCCCGAACTCGTTTGCCGCGGTGTTCCTCGGCTTCTCGAACACGCTCGCCTTCGGCAGCGTGCCGCTGCCGGTGACCCTCGACTTCGGCCTGCCGGACTCGCAGAGCAACCCGACGCCGTGCGCCGGCCGCGTCGACCCGCTGGTCTGGGTCCTGACGCTGACGGACGGCGCCGGCAACGGCGACTTCACGTTCAACTTCCCGTTCGCGGCCAGCGACATCGGCCTGCGCATCTTCCAGCAGGCGCTGTGCTACGACCCGACGCTGAACGGCTTCGGCTTCTCGATCACGAACGACGCCAGCTACGTGCTGGGCGACCGGACGTTCTGACCGAGACCGCGCCTGCGGCGCGGGCTCGGTCAGGACACTCCCAGCGCGCCCGAGGCGCGCTGGGTCGGTTCTGGCCGAGACCGCTGTCTCGCCGCGGCGCTAGGGGACGCGGCCGGCGCGCCCGAGGCGCGCTGGGTCGGTTCTGGCCGAGACCGCTGTCTCGCCGCGGCGGGAGGGACACTGCCGGCGCGCCTCGGGCGCGCCGGTTCTGGGCCGCGGGCGGGGTGCGCTGGGGGCGGGGCGTTCAGGGTGCCGGGGAGTCGGCGCGCTGGCGCAGGCGCAGCTGGCCGCAGGCGGCTTCGGCGTCCGGGCCCGACGAGTCGCGAATCGTCGCCAGGATGCCTCGCGCCTTCACGGCGCGCACCATCGCCACGATGCGCTCGCGCGGCGGCGCGGCGAACGGCAGCCCTTCGACCGGGTTGTAGACGATGAAGTTCACGTAGCCGCGCACGCCCTGCAGCAGCGCGCACAGCTGGGCGACGTCGTCGTCGCCGTCGTTGACGCCGGCCAGCAGCGTCCACTCGAACTGCACCGGCGTGCCGACGTCGCGGCCGTAGGCATCGGCGGCGGCGACGATGTCGCCCAGCGGATCCCTGTGCGCGTTCGGCAGCAGCTCCCGGCGCTTCGCCTCGTCGGCGGTGTGCAGCGACAGCGCCAGGCAAGGCCTCACGGCGAAACCGCGCATGCGGTCGAGGGCCCGCACGCCGCCCACGGTCGAGAACGTCTGCCGGCGCGGCGAGATCAGCGCCTCGTCCTTGAGGCGCGCCACCGCCGCCATCACCTGGTCGAGGTTGTGCGACGGCTCGCCCATGCCCATGAAGACCACGCGATCGATGCGCATGCGGCGGCGGCAGTGCACGACCTGCTCGACGATCTCGTCGCTCGACAGGTGCCGTTCGACGCCGAACAACCCCGAGGCGCAGAAGCGGCAGCCGACCGCGCAACCGACCTGCGTCGACACGCAGCAGGCGCCGACCGGCATCGCCACCGTCTCGACCTTGCGACCGTCGTGCAACCCCAGCAGCAGCTTCACCGTGCCGTCGGCGGCGCGCACCTCGTGCACGACCTCGGTCGCCAGCCCCGCCGCGAGCCAGGCGCGCAGAGCGTGCGCTTCTTCGGCGGTCAGCTTGAGGCCCTGCTTCTCGAACTGCGCTTCGGTTGGCGTCCGACCGGCCGCGACCAGACGACGGGCGAGCAACGCCTTGGCCGGCAGCAGCACCTGGCGCAGCCCCGACAGCCCCGAGCGCGCGAGCGGTACGGATGGCACGGTCATGCGGCGCCGCGGCCGTGGCGCGGCGGAACGGACGCAGGGGACGGGACGGGCAGGTGGACCATGGGGGCCGGCGGCGACGCCGGCAGGATGCTAGGAACCCCGCCAGCGATCCGCGAGCCGTGTCGGCCACAAGGCGCCCGCACAAATGCTTGACTCATCAAGCTACTTGGGCGATACTGTTCCCATGCACCTCGCGCCGACCGATCCGACCCGCCGCGACGCCGCGCCCGACCCGGACGGCATCCAGGCGGCGATCCGGCAGACGCGACCGTTCCGGTCCAGGCGCCAGGAGGCGATGGTCGGCCTGCTGCTGACCGCCGAGGCGGTGCGCTGGCCGTTGCAGGACCTGCTGTCCGGTCACGAGGAGCTGACGCTGCAGCAGTACAACGTGCTGCGCATCCTGCGCGGTGCCGGCCCCGGCGGCTTGCCGACCCTGGAGATCGGCGCCCGCATGATCGAACGCACGCCCGGCGTGACCCGCCTGATCGACCGCCTGGAGCAGAAGGGCCTCGTCGTGCGCGCGCGTTCGCCCGCGGACCGCCGCCAGGTGCTCTGCCGCATCACCGACGCCGGCAGCAGCCTGCTGCGCAAGCTCGATCGGCCGGTCGACGCGCTCGACGAGGCCGTGCTCGGCGGCCTGACCGACGGCGAGGTCGCCGAGCTGATCCGCCTGCTCAACCAGGTCCGACGCCACAACTCCAGCGGCGGCTGATCGCGCCACGCGCCCCCTCCTTCGACCCGAAACTACCCGAACCAAACTCCTATCCATGACTCGTCAACCGTTGACATCGCAAGTCCCGGTCGCCGCGACCGCCGTCCCCGCCTCGATCCTCGGTCGCCTGCTGGCGACCGAAGGCACCCTCGCCCCGGCCGTGCTGCGCGCCACCCTGGCCCTGGTGATGTTCCCGCACGGCGCGCAGAAGGCGCTCGGCTGGTTCGGCGGCTACGGCTGGAACGGCACGATGGGCTTCCTGACCGGGCAGATCGGCATGCCCGGCCTCGCGGCTGCCGGCGTCATCCTGCTCGAGTTCCTCGGTCCGCTGCTGCTGCTTGCCGGCCTCGGCACGCGCGCCGTCGCGCTCGGCTTCGTGGGCCTGATGCTCGGCGCGATCGCGACCGTGCACGCGCCGTTCGGCCTGTTCATGAACTGGTCCGGGACGCAGGCGGGCGAGGGCTTCGAGTACCACCTGCTGGTGATCGGAATGGCCCTGGCGCTCGTCCTGACCGGCGGCGGCCGCTGGTCGTTCGACCGCCGCCTCGTCGGCGACCGGGCCCGGACGTGACCGGGCTGCACCGACGGGATTTCCTCCGCTTGGCGGCGGCTGCCGCCGCCAGCGCCTGCACGCCCACGGAACCGACGATGACCGCGCCTGACGCCAACGAGACCACGGCAGCGCCCATGCCGGTGCTGTTCGTCTCGCACGGTGCGCCGACGTTGGCGCTCGATGCCGGGGCCGGCAGGGACTTCGCGCACGCGGCGCGGGCGCTGCCCCGGCCGCGGGCTCTGGTCGTGCTGTCGGCGCACTGGCTCGATGCGCCGGCGACGATCGGCACACGAACGCAGCGCCCGTTGCTCTACGACTTCGCCGGCTTCCCGCCGGAACTGCACCGGGTGCGCTACGACGCGCCGGCGGCCACCGACCTCGCCGACGATCTGCAGCGGCGCCTGCCGACCCTGGCGCGCGCCGACGAGCGGCCATGGGACCACGGCGTCTGGGTGCCGCTGGTGCACATGTTCCCGACCGCCGACGTGCCGGTGCTGCAGCTGTCGGTGCCCTACCGCTGGACGCCGCGGCAGCTGTTCGAACTCGGGCAACGGCTGGCCCCGCTGCGCGAACAGGGCGTGCTGCTGCTGGCCAGCGGCGGCGCCGTGCACAACCTGCGCGACCTCGACTGGCGCGGCGAACGCGCGCCGCCGGACTGGGCGGTGGAGTTCGAGGGCTGGCTGCGGGACCGGCTGCTGGCCGCGTCGATCGACGACCTCGTCGCCTTCCGCGAGCGCGCGCCCGCGCTGCGGCGAGCGCATCCGACCGACGAGCACTTCCTGCCGTTGCTGGTCGCGCTCGGTGCGGCCGCCGGACACGGCGGCGCCGTGACGTTCCCGATCGAGGGCTGGGAGTACGGTTCGCTGAGCCGGCTCGCGGTGCGGTGGGGCTGATGCGGCCGCCTACCAGCCCTTCGCCCGCCGCAGGGCCGTGATGTGGGCCACGTGGTGGCTGCCGTGCCACGCGTAGAGCGCGACCAGGTCGTCGAGCGTCATGCGGCCACGCTCGCTGTGCAGGCAGGTGCGCGCGAACGCCGCCACCGGCAGCGACCGCAGACAGTGCACCCAGCGGTCGTGCAGCGCCTGCACGAGCAGCAGCGACGGGCCGATCGGGCCGTTCGCGTCGGCGAGCCGGGCCCACTCGTTCTCGTCGTAGGCCCGCACGGGCGGCTCCAGCTCGGTCAGCGTCAGCTTGCAGCGCACGTAGGCGTTCACGTGGCTGTCGGCGAGGTGGTGCACGACCTGGCGCACCGTCCAGCCGCCGGAGCGGTAGCGCGTGTCCAGCTGCGCGGCGTCGAGGCCGCGCACCGCGTCGTAGAGGTCGTTCGGCAGCGCGGCGATGGCCGCGATCGCGGCGGCCCGCTTCGCGCCGTCGAGCGCCCCGGGCAGCTCGATCCGGCCGATCGGATAGCGCGGGTCGCTCACGGCGCCGTCGCCTCGGGCTCGACGACGACCAGCACGGCGCCCTGGTCGACGGTGCCGCCCGCCTTGGCGCCGACCGACTGCACGACGCCCGCCACGCCGGCGACCAGCTTGTGCTCCATCTTCATCGCCGACACCACCACCAGCGTCTGGTCGGCCGCGACCCGGTCGCCGGGCTTGCACCGCACGTCGAGCACGGTGCCGGTCATCGGCGCGCGCACGGTGCCGTCGGCGGCACCGCTGCTGGCCTGTCGGCCAGCCGGCGCCGTCAGGCGATGCGTGCGGCCGTTGACGCGCACCATGTAATCGCTGCCCGCCGCGACCCCATGGGCCACGAACGAACGCTCGAACTCCTGGCCCACGGGCGCCAGCTTGATGCCGCCGTCGCCGAGCGCCTGCGCGGTGAACTCGTAGGCGGCTTCGCCCACGCGCACGCGCCAGCGGTCGCCGTCGACCAGCTCCGCGGTGACCGCGACCGGCTTGCCGCCGCGCACGTATTCCCTGCGGATCTTCATCGCACGCCCTCGAACAGCCGGAATCCGGCGAGATCGTTCCACACCGCGGTGGAGCCGCTGCGCGCCGCGGCGCCGTTGCCGCCGCCGCCACCACCGGAGCGCGGCGCCACGGCCTGGCAGAGCACGGCTGCCGCCAGCGCCAGGTCCTCGGGCCCCTCCTGCGGCCCCGCCGCCAGCTCGGGCCGCAGCTGCAGCATGTCGGTGCGCAGGCGGGCGCTCCGGAACGCGGTGTCGTCGACGATGCGGCGCACGAAGTCGACGTTGGTCGGGATGCCGAGGTAGACCGTGTCGCGCAGCGCCTGGCTGAGCCGAGCGCAGGCCGTGGCGCGGTCGGGCGCCCAGACCACCAGCTTCGCCAGCATCGAGTCGTAGAACGGCGGCACCTCCCAGCCGGTGTAGACGCCGCTGTCGACGCGGATGCCGGGACCCTCCGGCTCGCGCACCAGCCGCAGCAGGCCGGCCGCGGGGATGTAGCCGTTCTCCGGCGACTCGGCGCACAGCCGGGCCTCGATCGCGTGGCCGCGCGGGCGCAGGTCCTTGCCCGCGAGCAGGTCTTCCAGCCGCCCGCCGGCGGCGACGTGCACCTGCAGGTGCACGAGGTCGACGCCGGTCACCAGTTCGGTCACCGGGTGTTCGACCTGCAGCCGCGTGTTCACCTCGAGGAAGTAGAAGCGACCCTGGTCGTCGAGCAGGAACTCGGCCGTCCCGGCGTTGTCGTAGCCCACGCGCCGGGCGAGCGCGACCGCGCATTCGCCCATGCGGCGCCGCAGGTCCTCGTCGACGACGGCCGACGGCGCCTCCTCGAGCACCTTCTGGTGGCGGCGCTGCACCGAGCACTCGCGCTCGTGCAGCGACACGACGTGGCCGTGCCGGTCGCCGATCAGCTGGATCTCGACGTGGCGCGCGGGGAACACGGCGCGCTCGACGATCATGCGGTCGTCGCCGAACGACGCCTTCGCCTCGCGACGGCCGGCAGCGACCGCCTCGGCGAGATCCTGTTCGCGCTCGACGAGCCGCATGCCGCGGCCGCCGCCGCCGGCGCTGGCCTTGACCATCACCGGCAGGCCGATCCGCTGCGCCGCGGCGACCAGCGCCGCGTCGCCCTCGTCCTGCTCGGTGCCCGGGATCACCGGCACTCCGGCGGCGATCGCCTCCTCGCGCGCGGCCTTCTTGCCGCCCAGGCGATCCATCGCCGTCGCGTTCGGGCCGATGAACACCAGGCCGGCGTCGTGCACGGCGCGCACGAAGCGGCTGTTCTCGCTGAGGAAACCGTAGCCGGGGTGGATCGCCTCGGCGCCGCTGCGCCTCGCCGCGGCGAGGATCTTGCCGACGTCGAGGTAGCTCTCGGCGGCGGTGTTGCCGCCGAGCGGCACCGCATGGTCGGCCTGCAGCACGTGGGCGCAGCGCGCGTCGACGTCGCTGTGCACGGCGACCGACTCGATGCCGAGCTCACGCAGGCCGCGGGCGACGCGGACCGCGATCTCGCCGCGGTTGGCGATCAGCACGCGACGGAAGGGTGGGTTCTGGGCCATCGGAGGAGGCGGGAACGATAGCCGCGGCGCGACCTGCGGCCAGGATGCGCCCGCCCGCCCCGCGGCGGGATCGGCGGCGCCCAACCGCGTAGCATGGCGGCGTGCACGCACCCCACAGCGAGACCCCCGAGCCCGAGGTGCGGGCGCTCACGGCGCTGGCCCGCGTGGGCCTGCTCGCCGTGCGCGCCCTGCTCGCCCTGGTCGGCCTCGCCGCGATCGGCGGCGCGGTCTACGCCGTGTTCGAGCCGGCGGCGTTCCACGCCGAGCCGAGCGCCGTGCCGCCGTGCGGCGAACGCATCGCCCGCAGCGCGGTGTTCGTCGGCATGGGCCTGCCGCTCGTGCTGCCGGCGGGCTGGATGTTCGGGCGCGGGCGCTGGGCGGCGCTGGCGCTCGGCCTGTTCGTGGTCGCCGCGCCGATGCCGCTCGAAGCCGCCCCGGCGCATGGCCTGTTGCGGGCGCTGGCCGTGGGCGTGGGCACGGCGGCCACCGCGGTCTGGCAGACCCTGTGGCGCCTGCACCGGGCGTGAGCCCGCCTCACATCGCCGCGATCACCGCATCGCCGAACTGCGAGCACTTCACCTCCTTCACCCCGTCCATCAGGCGGGCGAAGTCGTAGGTGACCTGCTTCCGGCCGATCGCGCCGTCCATGCCCTTCAGGATCAGGTCGGCGGCCTCGTTCCAGCCCAGGTAGCGGAACATCATCTCGCCGCTGAGGATCACCGAGCCGGGATTCACCTTGTCCTGGCCGGCGTACTTCGGCGCCGTGCCGTGCGTCGCCTCGAACACCGCGTGGCCGGTCACGTAGTTGACGTTGCCGCCCGGCGCGATGCCGATGCCGCCGACCTGTGCCGCCAGCGCGTCGCTGATGTAGTCGCCGTTGAGGTTCAGCGTCGCGATCACCGAGTACTCGGCCGGCCGCAGCAGGATCTGCTGCAGGAACGCATCGGCGATCACGTCCTTGACCACGACCTTGCGGCCGCCCTTCTCGAGCACCTGCCACGGGCCGCCATCGAGGTCCTTGCCGGCGTATTCGTTCTTCGCCAGCGCGTAGCCCCAGTCGCGGAAGGCGCCCTCGGTGTACTTCATGATGTTGCCCTTGTGCACCAGCGTGACCGAGTCGCGCCCGCTGGCGAACGCATAGTCGATCGCGGCGCGCACGAGGCGCTCGGTGCCCTCGCGAGACACCGGCTTGATGCCGAAGCCGGTGGTGTCCGGGAAGCGCACCTTCGCGAACTGCTTCGGGAAGTGCTCGTGCAGCAGCGAACGGAACCTGCGGCACTCGTCGGTGCCCTCCTGGAACTCGATGCCGGCGTAGATGTCCTCCGTGTTCTCGCGGAAGATCACCATGTCGGTCTTGTGCGGCTCCTTGACCGGCGAGGGCACGCCCTTGAACCAGCGCACCGGCCGCAGGCAGACGTACAGGTCGAGTTGCTGCCGCAGCGCGACGTTGAGGCTGCGGATGCCGCCGCCGACCGGCGTCGTCAACGGCCCCTTGATGCCGACCAGATAGTCGCGGAACGCGGTGACGGTCTCGTCGGGCAGCCAGTTCTTCGTCTTCTCGAACGCGGCCTCGCCGGCCAGCACCGGCAGCCACTCGATCTTGCGCGCGCCGCCGTAGGCCTTGGCCACCGCGGCGTCCATCACGCGCACGCTGGCCCGCCAGATGTCCGGGCCGGTGCCGTCGCCTTCGATGAACGGGATGGTGGGGTTGGCGGGCACGGAGAGCCCGCCCTTCGTCATGCTGATCTTGGCCATTGGCTGACTTCGTCGCGGTGGAGGGGGTCGCCGAGTCTAGCCGCCGCCCCGCCGGCCTGCATGCGCAGGCTGGCGCCGCTGCGACCGGCTACTCGGGACCCTCGGGCCGCACCAGGCGGCTCATCGCCGACTCGCGCTGCTTCAGGAGGAACCAGACCCGTCGCGCCGATGGCACCGGGCCGGCGAACCAGTCGCGCGGCCGCTGCAGCCGGGCGCGGTCGTAGACCGGCAGCAACGCGTCGACGTGCTCGTCGAGGCTCGGCGACGGCGGCGGGCGGCGGCGGCGCAGTTCGGCCCAGAGGCCGGGTTCGTCGACGAAGCGCCGCAGCGCCGCGGCGAGGTCGGCGTCGTCGCCGGCGCGGGTCGCCAGGCCGCCGCCGGCGGCCCGCTCGGGCAGCGCGCCGAGATCGCTGGTCACGCACGGCAGACCGAGCTCGAAGCACTCGTCGAGCACCAGTCCATACGTCTCCAGGCACGTGCTCGGGAACACGCCGACGTGAGGCCGCGCGGCGTGCAGCTGGCGGGCCTCGAACGCGCCGTGGAAGGTGACGGGCAGGCCGGCGGCGAGCGCGCGCAGCTCGCGGTCGAACGCGGCGCTCTCGACGTCGCCGAGCACGTGCAGCTCGACGCGGCCGGGGCGCTCGCCGGCCAGGCGGCGGAACGCGCGCAGCAGCACGTCGACGCCCTTGTGGCGTCCCACGCCGCCCCAGAACACGAAGCGCAGCGGCTCGCCGGCGGCCGGCGGCGGCAGCGGCGGCAGCCGGTCGAAACGCGGCTGGTAGCCCAGCGGCAGCACTTCGTAGCGGTCGGCCGGCACGTCGGTCGTCTCGGCGAGCAGCACCGCGGTGCTGGCGACGGCGACGATCACCGCCCGCGCCATGGACAGCTCGGCGCGATAGTGGTCGCGGAACAGCTCGATGCCGGCCGCGACCTCGCCCTCCTGCTCGTAGCCGTGTCGCGGCACGCAGTCGGCGCAGCTCGCCACCGACAGCACGCGGCGGCACGCCTGGTCGCCGGCGCGGCGACGGAACGCCCGCGGGCAGCTGGTGTAGTGATCGTGCAGCGTCACGACCGCCGGCACCTTCTCCTGCCAGCAGACGTCGACCAGGTTGCAGGTCAGCCGCAGCCAGTGGTGCACGTGCACGATCGCCGGGCGCAGGGTCTGCAGCAGCTCGCGGAACCGCTGCTCGACGACCGGATGCCACATCTTCGCGTGGTGGTCGAAGAACAGGTCGTCGCGGTGCAGCCGGTGCACCGGCAGCCCGTCGACCTCGCCGCGCTCGAGCGTGACGTCCTGGCGCCACTGCTTGCTGCCGCTCAGCACCTGCACGTCGAGCCCGCGCGCGCGCTGCCGCTGCGCCAGGTCGAACAGGTACGACTCGGTGCCGCCGCGGCTCTCCGGCGGGAACTGGTGGACCACGTGCAGGACGTCCACGGCTCAGGCCTCGGGCGCTGGGTCCACCGACGACATGCCGCCATGGTCGCCGGCGCCGGCGGCCAGTCAACTGCACGTCGCGGCGATGCCGGCCGCCGACCGCGGGCTATGCTCGGCCGCATGGAACGCGACCTGGCCGCCGAGATCGCCGCCGCCCGCCGCGGCGAGCCCCATGCGGTCGACAGCCTGTTCGCCCGCAACCTGCCGCCGCTGGTGGCGTTCATCCGCGCCCGCGCCGGCAAGGCGATCGCCGCCCGCGAATCGGCGCACGACATCGCCCAGTCGGTGTTCCGCGAGGTGCTGCAGGACGTCGACCAGATCAAGCTCGAGGGCGAGGGCGCGTTCCGCAACTGGCTGTTCCAGCAGGCGACCCGCAAGGTGCTCGACCGCGCCAAGTTCCACGGCCGCGAACGGCGCGACGTCGCGCGCGAGCAGGCGATCCCGGAGGCCGGACCGGCCGCCGACGCGATCCTGGCCTGCTACGCCTCGATCGCGACCCCGAGCCGGCATGCCGCGGCGAAGGAGGAGCTGCAGCGGTTCGAGGCAGCGGTGCAGGACCTGCCCGAGAACCAGCGCGACGCGCTGACCATGTCGCGGCTGATGGGCCTCTCCTACGAGCAGATCGCGGCGCAGATGGGCACCACCGAGTCGGCGGTGCGCGGCCTGGTGGCGCGCGGCCTCGCCGCACTGTCGTCGGCGCTCGACGACGAAGGCTGAGGCCGGCGGGCCGCGGTCACGAACCGCCCTGCAGCGCGCGGCTCGCCGAACCACGCACGTTCTCGTCCGGGTCCTGCTGGGCGATGCGCTGCAGCGCCTCGCGCGCGGCGGGCTCGCTGCGGCGGGCGAGCACGAGCACGCACTCGTGCCGCACCGCGGGCATCGGATCGGTCAGGCCACGGTCGATCAGGATCGTGACCGCGACCGGGTCGGCGATGCGGCGCAGGGCGACGCAGGCGGCCGCGCGCACGGCCGGGTCGGCATGGTCGAGGTGGCACCGCGCGATCTGCACCGTCTGCGCGGGTGCGGCGTTGCCGATCGCGAGGAGCCACGTGCGCAGATCGCCGCGCGCCGCCGCATCGGCCTCCATGTCCAGCAGCGCCGCCAGCGGGCTGCGGCCGTCGGCCAGGGCGGAGCCGCTGCGCGGGGCCAGCGCACCGAGCACCAGCAGCGCGCCCTCGCGCCCGTCGAAGTCGCTGCCGGCGTCACGGTGCAGACCCGCGACCAGCTGCGGTGACGGAGCCTCGAGCTGCAGCGTGGCGATCGTCGCCGCCTGGCGGATGTCGAAGCCCTGGCTGCGGTCGCTGCGGACCGCGTCCAGCGCCGCCTGCGCGCTCGGCGTGCCGGCCGCGCCGAGCGCCGACAGGGCGACGCCCGCCAGCTCGCCCGGCAGCTGCCGCGTATCGAGGCGTTCGCGGATGCCGGCCACGACCTCGTCGTCGAGGCGGGCCAGCCACTGGAGCTGCTGGAACGCCGCGTCCACGGCTTCGGCGTCCGCCGGCGCTTGCGCCAGCAGTTGCTGCAGCCGATCGAGCAGCTGGTCGAGGCTGACGCCGGCCAGGCGCTGCTGCCAGGCCTGGCGCTCGTTGTCGGCGGCGAACCGGCCCACCTGTTCGCCGGCGCCCGAGGCCGGGGCGGTGGCGCGCCGCCACGCCGCGGTCAAGTCCTCGTCGACGGACACGTGCGCGCTGGCCACGAGCCGCGCGGTGGCGCGGCGTTCGGTGCGCAGCTGCAGTTCGAGCAGCGGCAGCGCCAGGGTCATGGTCTCGTCGAGCATCGCCATGGCGAGCCAGCCGTGCTCGAGGGCGAAGGTCGCTTCGCCGTGGCCGCGCAGCGCGTGGGCCGGCAGCTCGTCGTGGCCGGCGACCTGCGTGTAGTGCCGCCGCGTGCGCCGCACCCGCACCTCGTCGTCCGCGGCCGGCAGCACCTCGTAGCGTGCTGCGTAGTCGCCGGTGGTGTCGCTCTCGGCCGCGTCCCAGTCCGCGTCGCCGGCGGCCGGCGCCTGGAACCGCAGCACGCCGTGCATGCCGCGCAGGAAGTTGCGCTGGTCGCCGTCGAGGCCCTCGGCGAAGCCAAGGCCCAGCACCCTGCCCCGGGCATCGAGCCGCACCAGCAGCGGCGTGGCCGCGGCCGCCACGAGGCTCTGCTGCACGGGGTCGCCCTCGATCGCCCGGCCATCGGCGCCGAGGAACACGAGCCCATCGAGCTGCTCGCGCACCAGCACTTCGTCGCCACGGCGGTCGAGCACCATCGCGGTGAGATTGCCCTCGACGTGCAGTCGACCACCGGGCTGGGTGCCCGCCTCGGGGCTGTGCAGGGTGAAGTCGCTGCGGTCCTCGAGGCGGTAGACGAAGTTCGCCCCCGCAGGAGCGCCCAGGCAGCCTGCCCGCGCACCGGCAGCGCGGGTCGACGCGCCGGTGTCGGCCACGAGCGCGCTGTCCGAGCCGGTGCCCGCCACCGCGGCGGCCGGGCGTTCGGCCGGCAGCTGCGGCGCCTCGGTCCAGGCCCAGTGGGCAAGCGCGGCGAGGGCAGCGCCGAACACCACCACGGAGCCGGCCACGGCGAGCAGGAGACGAGCGGAAGGCTGGGAGCGCATGCCGGTCGAGCGACGCCGGGGCGCGTGCTGTTCGCGGCGCCGGCAGAAATCGCCGGCTGGGGCCTGCGGCGGCTTCCCCAACCCGAAGAGTCGCCACAAGAGCTTTCTAGGCTGCCATTTATGGACTTCCCAGGCCGCCATCCGGACCTTGTTCTGCGTTGGTCCTGATGTGCGGTGGTGGCCGGGCGGGTCGGCTTGCGCGATCACGCGGCGGCGGGTTGCAGGGGGTCCCTTTTCCGCTTGCCGCTGCCAGCCATTCGCCTCACCGCGAAATCAGCTGCTCCCAGAATGCTCCTACGTCACCCACCCCATGGGTGGCCCAGTGAGCGGTGGCGTGGGCGCGTCTCTCCTGGCCCCTCGCGGCCAGAGCATCCCCGCGATTCGGCACGATCGGCACGCTCCGCACCCCCGAGGCTCCGAGTGTGTCGCCATTCGCCGCCAGGACGACGAACTGGATGTGGATCCACTGCTCCGGGTCCTGCGGAGCCGCGGGCGGAGGCACCGAGATGAACCGAGGCCGGTGCGAAGGATGTGCGTAGGACTCATCAGCAACCCTCGTAACGCTCGCTCTGCAATACCGTCGCGTGTTGCACAGCAAGTCGGTCACGCTACTTCTCGACCAGGTGGATGTCGATACGCGTCACCTTGGCGGGGCTCAGCTCAGTGGCCGGATGATGCAATTCGCGGTAGGCTATCGACTTCACGTCCACCGTCACAGAGCTTCCCGTCAGCCATCTCCTGATGACACCACGCTCCGGCCGGTAGTTGGCGATGGCGGGCCCTCTGCCCTTTTCGTTGCGCAGGGACAAGACGATGGGGCACAGCACTTCATGCGTTGGGTAGTGGACCACGATCTCGACAGGTGACACAGGCTCCCCCAACTCGAACACCCACTCCTCCGCTGACGAGCCATCCACCACGACCTTCTTTCCCGATAGCGCATTCATGAGCACGAAATCCGTCTGCGTAGGGCGCACTTCGTAGCTGCCATGCGGTACCCCTGAGGCACCCTCCAATCGACGTGCACGACAGGCTCCTGTGCGTAGACGACACTCTCTCGCGACCCACCCAGATCGCAAATGCCTGCGGCAACGGCTCCGATGACTCCGAAGCCACAACGCGAACCCTGATGACAAGCTCCTCGCGGCGGTTTGCGACATACAGCGCGCTCACAGGGTCAGCGCGCCCTTGTGTTGGATGCATTTCGCCATCTGACGGGACAGCGACACCGTCCGGCAACGGGCTCGACCAATGCACCGCGTACGCGATCACAAGGATGGCGCAAGCGATGCAGAGAGCCACCGGAAGCCAGCGGGTCATTTCTAGACGCACTCGCACATATAGAAGTTGCTACTCCCAGTCGGCGGAGGATCTGGCTGATGCTGTCGTTCGCACTCGCTCTTCTGTCCGCATTCGTCTTTCTCGCACGCCCAGTCTTCGCACTCCCCCGACGCCTCTGCTTGGTAGGCCACCCCTCGACACAGCACCCCAGCAACACCCCCCTGACACTTACATGAGAAGAAGGTGCCTGCCCCACCCTCGGAGGCGGAAGTAACGCAATCGTCGCCGATACATGCATTCGTTGGACAGCCTCCGAAGGTGATGGAGCCGTCCGACCAGACTCTGAGGAATGGGGTGCAGCCATTGCCGACAGGTCTTGCCATGGCAGCATACGCAATTTCGCCACCCGGAGAAATGGGGCGCGCGTCCGGCATCGACCTCTCGCGCGTCGCGCCTGACGTGTCAATCACGAACATGGCCGAGCAGGCGAGAGCCGTAAGCAACATGTTGGCAGTCTGCGTCGTAGCCTCCAGTCTTCGAGTCTTCAGGAAGTTGTGCCGACGACAGCCCCTGCAGGGCCGCTCCAATAGCACCCGGGCGCAGCGCACGTCACGTCCCCCGAGCAGACGATTCCTGACCGACGACACCGAGAATTCTCCGCACCCCCCGCAACAGCCGAGAACGCCTCTGCCATGCAGCAGCCTGCGACGAAGGCGGCGAGCCCGACTGGGTGGGGGTGACGGCGTAGTCGAACTCGGCGGCAAGGCTCGGGGGAAGCTGGCTCCGAACGCGCTGCAGTCCCGACAGGACATCGAACACGCCCTCGCAAGCGGTTCGCGGCCCGGCGTCGCCAACGAGCCAGACGGTGTTCGTGCGCAGCTTCGCTGCCCTCGCGAGGCTCGCGGCGCGAGCGCGCAGCAGGTGCAGCAGGAACGCTTGCGGTCGCACGATTGCGCGGCCCGCTCGCTGTTCCTCGAGCAGGGCGACCAGAGCCTCCTGGGCGAGGTCCTCCGCCTCCAGGAACTGGCTCAACGGCGGCCTGCACAGGCGACGGCTGTGCCGCAAGGCCATGGCAAGCAGCGAGGGAGCGCTCTCATCGAGAGAGAGAGAGAGAGAGAGAGAGAC
>JAHBXX010000039.1 GCA_019636245.1 Planctomycetota bacterium
TGCTGCCGCCGCCGGTGCCCGAGGCGGCGCCAGGGCTGCAGCGCGCAGCCCAGGACGTGGTCTGGCAGGCGCGGCGTCTCGCCGGCGATGCGGCGGCCGGGGCACGCCGGGTCGTGGGCCGCGGCGGCGGTTACGACGAGTACGTGCGCCACCGCCGCCAAAGGGCCATCGAGCGGGAGGCCGCCCGGGCGGGCGTCGGGGCGCCGCTGGCCTCCAGGCGCCGGCGCCGGCGTCCGCATCGGCCGCTGTCGATCGTCGGCATCGGCGTGGTCGTCGCCGCCGTCGCCTTGGTGGCGCTGCTCGTCTTCCAGGTCCGGTCGCAGCCGCAGCCGCTGCCCGCGTTGGGTGTAGGGATCCCGGTGCCGGCACCGATGGCGCCGACAGAGTCCGGCCGCGCGGCGACCTTCGCGGCGTACCGCGTGCCCGACGACTACCGGCAGCTGGTGTCGGTGACGGAACCCAGCTGGGTGGCGCAGGCCGAGCAGGATGCGCGCGCGGCGAACGCGGCGCTCGACGAGCGCTGGCGGCGCTGGCGCGCGGCGGTGCCGCTGCCGCCGCAGCCGGCGTCGCGGCCGCTGCCGGAGTTCGACCGGCTGCGCCCGGTGCCGGCCGATACCCAGCGCGCGATCGACCTCGGCCTGGCGGCGCTCGAGGAGGCCGAGGCCCTCGATCCGGTCGCCGCCGACGAACTCGCGGCCCTCGGGCCGGTCGCGCTGGCCACGGCGGCGCAGCGGCTCGCGGCGCTGCGCTTCGAGCGGCCGGCCGACGTGGCGACCGCGCGGCGGCTGCACCAGTTCCTGCACCACGCCACCGGCTGCCCCGACCCGGAGTTCGTCGAGGGCGGCGCCACCTGGCGCGAGGTCGCCCGCCAGAACCGGAACCTGGGCGCGCTGTGGACCTGGGTCGTCAACGAGATCGCGCACACCGACCGCACCTGGCGGGTCTACCGCGAACTGCGCGGCCGCTGAGCCGCGCCGGCGCTCAGGGGCCGCGGCGCCAGCGGTTGTTCTTGCGGTCGCAGTCGAGCGAGGTCGTGTCCGGATCGAGTTCGACCTCGACGACGCCGGCGGGCAGCACCACGGTCGCCCGGGTCTGGTCCCACCAGTGCTCCCAGGGCACGACGTGGCGCTGCCTGGTGCCGTCGGCGAGGGTGGCTTCGAGCACCGCCGGGTGCATGGCCCGGCCGCGGTCCTCGACCACCACCGTCGTCCGGTCGGCGGCCTCCTGCACTTCGCCGATCGCGTGGTCGAGCGTCCATGCCTCGTAGAACCAGGTGCGGAAGTACGGCTCGAGGTCGCGGCCCGCCACGTCGGCGAAGGTGTGGAAGAAGTCGAACGGCGTCGGGTGCTTGAAGGCCCAGTCGGCGGTGTAGCGGCGGAACGCGGCGAAGAAGACCTCGTCGCCGAGCAGCCCGCGCAGCTGGTGCAGCACCGCCGCCGGCTTGGTGTAGCTGGCGAAACCGAAGTCGTCCTCGCCGTAGGCGTCGGCGTGCCGCATGCAGGCGACGTCGCCGCCGCGCGCGACGACGGCGGCGTACTGCAGGATGTCCCGCCGCGGCCCCTGCGTGCGCCGCCGGAAGTCGTCGCGGCAGAGCGTGGTCCAGAAGCTGGTGAAGCCCTCGTCCTGCCAGGCGAAGCGCTTCTCGTTGCTGCCGACCAGCATCGGGAACCACATGTGCACCAGTTCGTGGGCGATGGTGTCGGCCGGCTGCCGGCCGCCGACGATCGTCATCATCGGATACTCCATGCCGCCGCCGATGACGCCCTCGCACGCGGTCATGTGCGGCCACGGGTAGGGGTGCAGGTTCGCCGACATGTACTCGATCGTGTGGCGCGCGTACTCCGCGGCGCGCACCCAGTCGCCGGAGTTGGGCTCGTAGACGGCGTGGATCATCGCCGTGCCGTCGCGGCCCGGTCCCTGGCCGTCCTTGACCACCGCGTGCGTCGCGTCCCACAGGTAGGTGCGGGCAATGCTGACGGCGGCGTCGCGCACGTTCTCGGCGCGGAACCGCCAGGTCAGCAGGCCGGTCGGCGACTCGGCGGTCTGGCGACCGGCGGCGAGGTCGTCGGCGTCGACCACGTGCACCACCTCGCGCTGCTGCGCCGCCCGCGCCAGCGCCGCGCGGGCCTTCTCGGTCAGCACCTCGTCGGCGTTCTGCAGTTCGCCGGTCGCGCGCACCAGGTAGCCCTGCGGCACGGTGATCGCGAGATCGTAGTCGGCGTAGCCCATGTAGAACTCGCCGTTGCCGCGATAGGGGTCGGCGACCCAGCCGTCGACGTCGTCGAACACCGCGAACTGCGGGTACCAGTAGCCGAGGTAGAACACGTCCTCGCGTTCGTGGCCCATGCGCGGCGCCGCGCCGGCGCGCGGCACCGTGAACGCGTAGTCGATCTCGAGCGTGACCTCGCCGCCGCTGGCGAGCTTCTGCGGCAGCCGCAGCGACAGGCGGGTGTCGAACGCGCGGCCGCGCACCGGCCTGCCGTCGATGCGCACCTCCTGCAGCTCGAGGCCGTCGCCGGGCTCGACGAACCGGGTGCGCATCGCCCCGGGCTTCAGCAGGTCCTGGTAGAGGTGCAGCCACAGGCGGTCGAGCGGTTGCGGCGAGCGGTTGCGGTAGGTCAACGTGGCGCGCCCGCGCAGCCGCTTCTGCGCCGGGTCGAGTTCGGCCTCGAGCCGGTAGTGCGCGGTGTTCGTCCAGTGCTGGGTGCCGGGGCGGCCGGTCAGCGTGCGGGTGTTCTGCAGGATGGCGGCGCCGAACGCGGGCGGCACGTCGATCGGATACGGTTGCACGCGCCGGCGCTCGGGCCCGGACTGCGCGGGGGAGGCGACGGCGAGCAGGGCGATGGCGAAGCAGAGGGCGGTGGGGAGGGGTCGGTGCACGGCAGGGCTCTACGGCGTGGGGGGGGCAGTGTTGGCGGCGCCGCGGGCGAAGTCTCGCCTGCGCGCGGCATTTTCGGCGGGGCCGCCACCGGCGGGAGGGTTTGCGTTCCCGGTGGCCGGTGCGTTCACTGGTCGGTCCGCGATGAGCGACCTCGCTGGAGCCGCGCCGGGCGAAGCCGCGCCCACCTACGTCCAGGTCGCCCTGAACCTGCCGCTGCGGCGCGAGTTCACCTACCGGCTGCCGGCCGGCATGTCGGCCCGGCCGGGCAACCGCGTCCGGGTCGACTTCCACGGCCGGGCGCTCGGCGGCGTCGTCACCGCCGTCGCCAGCACCACCGACCTGCCGCCGGCCAAGGTCAAGCCGATCGCGTCGGTTCTCGACGCCGAGCTCGGCCTGCCACCGGCCCTGCTCGCTCTCGCGCGCGCCATGGCCGCGACCTACGGCTGCTCGCTCGGCGAGGCGCTCGACGCGACGCTGCCGGCGGTGGCCAAGCGCCGCGGCCAGCGCCGCATTCCGCACCTCGAGGTGCGGGGGCCGCGTGACCTCGCCCAGCAGGCGGTGGCCGAGCTCGAGGACAAGCACCAGGCGCAGTCGCGGGTGCTGCGCACCGTGCTCGAGTACGGCGGCCCGATGCCGGTGTTCGACGTGCGGCGCCGCACCAGCACCAGCGACAGCCCCTGGCAGACGCTGGTCAAGCACGGCCTGCTGCGCCGGGTGCTGATCGCCGAGCAACTCGAGGAACTGGTGCCCGCCGTCGAGGAGCGCGCCGAGCGGCACGAACTCAACCCGCACCAGCAGCACGCGGTCGACGTCGTCGCCCGCACCGTCGCAGCCGGCGCCCACCGCACCTTCCTGCTGCACGGCGTCACCGGCAGCGGCAAGACCGAGGTCTACCTGCGCATCCTCGAGGAGGTGCGCCGGCACGGCCGCAGCGGCATCGTGCTGGTGCCCGAGATCTCGCTGACGCCGCAGACCGTCGGCCGCTTCGCGTCGCGGTTCCCCGACGTCGCCGTGCTGCACAGCGGCCTCACCGACGCCGAGCGCGGCCGGCAGTGGCAACGCCTGCTGCAGGGCCGGGCCAAGGTCGCCGTCGGCGCGCGTTCGGCGCTGTTCGCCCCGGTGCAGGACCTCGGCCTGATCGTCGTCGACGAGGAGCACGAGTCGTCGTTCAAGCAGGACAGCACGCCGCGCTACCACGCCCGCGAGATGGCGATCGTGCGCGGCCAGATCGAGAACGCGGTGGTCGTGCTCGGCTCGGCGACGCCGACGCTGGAGTCGATCGGCAAGGCGCGCCGCAACGTCTACGAACTGCTGACCCTGCCCGAGCGCGCCGGCGCCGGCCGGCAGCCGAAGATCGTGGTGCAGGACCTGCGCGCCGAGCCCAAGGAGTCGCGGCGCGCGGGCGTCGTGCTGTCGCGCACGCTGCTGGTGATGATGCAGGAACGGCTGCAGGCCAAGGACCAGGTGCTGCTGTTCCTCAACCGCCGCGGCTACTCGCCGGTGCTGCTGTGTCCGGGCTGCGGCGAGGCGGTGAAGTGCGGCTCGTGCTCGGTGTCGATGACCTGGCACGCGCGCCGCGGTCGCCTGATCTGCCACTGGTGCTGCCACGAGAAGCGGCGGCCCGAGACCTGCCCGACCTGCCAGCACGCCGGCATGCACGAACTCGGGGTCGGCACCGAGCGGCTGGAGCAGGCGGTCAAGGAGCGCTTCCCCGACGCGATCGTCGCCCGCATGGACGCCGACACCATGGCCGAACGCGGCGCCCACGAACGCGTGCTCGCGGCGTTCCGCAAGCGCCACATCGACGTGCTGATCGGCACGCAGATGATCGCCAAGGGGCTCGACTTCCCCGACGTCACTTTGGTCGGCGTGGTGTCGGCCGACACCGGCCTGTTCGTGCCCGACTACCGCGCCGCCGAGCGCACCTTCCAGCTGCTGCACCAGGTCGCGGGGCGCGCCGGTCGTGGCGAGAAGGCCGGCACCGTGGTGATCCAGACCTTCTGTCCGGACAACTACGCGGTCGAGGCGGCGGCGCGGAACGACTACGACGCCTTCGTGCAGCAGGAGCTGGTGTTCCGCAAGCTCGCCGGCTACCCGCCGTTCTCGCGGCTCCTGCGCGTGCTCGCCGAGTCGCGGCAGGAGGCGGAGGCGCAGCGCCTGCTGCAGCAGGCGGTGACGCCGCTGCGCGGCCTTCCCGACGTCACCGTGCTCGGGCCGGCCCCGGCGGTGGTCGCCAGGGTCAAGGACCACTGGCGCTGGCACATGCTGGTGAAGTGCTTCCAGCCGGCGTCGTTCCAGGCGGCGATGGCGGCGATCGGCACCGTCGAGGACCTGGCGACGCGCGGTTGCCAGATCACGCTCGACGTCGACCCCGGCAGCCTGCTCTGACCTGGTCGTCGCGGCCGGTGGCAAGGGGCGCCAGGCGACGCAGCCGCGGCCGGTTGGACCGGCGCCTGTTGCGGGCCCTGGCGGTCCTCCACTACAAGGGCCCGGCCGGTCCGTGCGGCCGCGCCGCCCTGCGCCATGAAACCGACCGAAGATCCCGACGAGACCCCGACGCGGTTCCGCGGCCAGACCCCGTCCGATGCGCGAGCCGATGCCGACGAAGGGCGCACGGTGCCGTCGATGAGCCAGGCCGGCAAGGCCGCACCGTCGTCGCCGTCGCCGCCGCCGCCGCCGGGCGGCCCGAAGGGCCACGACCCGCTGCTCGGCAAGGAGCTGGGCGGCTGCCGCATCGAGTCGCTGCTCGGCCGCGGCGCCATGGGCGCCGTCTACCGCGCCCGCCAGATCCGCCTCGACCGCGATGTCGCCGTCAAGGTGATCCGGCCCGAGATGATGACCGACGAACGCATGCTGAAGCGCTTCGAGGTCGAGGCGCGCACCGTCGGCCGCTTCAACAGCCAGCACGTCGTCATGGTGCACGACGTCGGCTTCGACCTCGGCGTGCACTACCTGGTGATGGAGTTCGTGCAGGGCAAGAACCTGCGCGAGCACACCAAGCTGCTGGCGGGCGGCCGGCTGCCGGCCGCCGAGGCGATCCCGCTGCTGCGGCAGGCGTGCAAGGGGCTCGAGGAGGCGCAGCGCCTCGGCGTCATCCACCGCGACGTCAAGCCGGACAACCTGATGCTGACCGACCGCGGCGTGCTGAAGATCGCCGACTTCGGGATCGCCAAGCCGCTGCAGGACGACTTCAGCCTGACGATGTCGGCCGAACTGATCGGCACCCCGCTCTACATGAGCCCGGAGCAGTGCCAGGGCATCGCCGACCTGGACTTCCGCAGCGACATGTATTCGCTCGGCGCGACGTTCTACTACCTGCTGACCGGCGAGCCGCCGGTGCGCGCCAGTTCGGTCTACGAGCTGATCCAGACCAAGACCAAGCTCGAGCACCTCTGTCTGTGGAAGGCGCTGCCCGAGCTCGACGAGAACCACCCGTTGTCGCGCATCGTCGAGCGCATGACGGCGCTCGACCGCGAGGACCGCTATCCGAGCTACGAGGCGCTGCTGCACGACATCGCCCAGGTCGAGCAGGGGCGCGAGCTGGCGCGGGTGGAGGGCACGGCGAAGTCGCCGGCCAAGGGCGGCAAACCGGCCGGCGCCAGGACCAGCGCCCGCGGATCGGGCCTGCTCGCGGTCGGGCTCGTGGTCGCCCTCGCCGCGGCGGGCGGCTACTGGTGGTCGACGCGCGGCGACGCGGCGGGCAACGCCACCGGGGGCCCGGGGGCCGCCGATCCGGCGGCCGCCCAGGCCCGGCTGCAGGAGCTGCGGGCGACCTTCGCCCGGCAGGGACCGAGCCAGGCCCTGCGCCGGGAGCTGGTGGCGCTGCCGCTGGAGGCGCCCGGGCAAGGCGAACGGGATCGCCTGGTCGCCGACGTCGACCAGGGGCTGGCCATGCAGGAGCGGCTCGCCAAGGCGCCGCCGCCGACGGCGCTCGAGCTGCCGTTCGACGACCTGCGGCAGCACTTCGCCGCCGTCGACGCGGCGACGGCCATGCGCGGCGCCGCCGGCGAGGAGCTGCAGGCCTGGGCCGGGACGGCCCGGACGGCGGCGCGCGCCGAACGGGTGCTCGGCTCGGACGCGAAGGCGAAGCTGCTGGGCGCCTTCGCGCAGTGGCAGAACGAGCGCGGCCGCGCCGGCGACGAGGCCAAGCGGGTCGAGCTCGGCGAGCGCCTCGAGGCGATCGAACGCGGCCGCCGGCAGCTGCTCGAACTGCTGCCGGCGCTGGCGCCGGAGGTCGACCGCACGCTGTCGCAGAAGGTGATCGACGACGCCCGGCTCGGTCTGCGCACCAAGGCCGTGCCCGTCGAGGAGGTCGATGTCGACGAGGCGCTGCAGGCGATCGCCCGCGAGTTCGAACGCGACGGCCCCAACGACTCGCTGGTCGAGCGCACGCGCAAGCTGGCGCCGTCGCAGCTGGGCCAGGTCAAGGAGCGCGACCGGCTGCTCGACGCGTTCCAGCACGCCGCCGACCGGCGGCGCGATGCCGAGCGCGCCAACACCGACCGGCGGCCGCAGGAGCCCAGACTGCCGTTCGACGACGTGGCCGGGTTCTACGCCCAGCTCGACCGCGCCCTCGATCCGCTGCAGGCCGAGGGCGGCCTGCCGCCGTGGGCGGCGGCCCTGCGCACCCGGCTGCGCGACGAGACGGCGCTGCAGGCGAAGGTGCTGGCGACCTGCCGCGGCGCGTTCGCCGACTGGCAGCGCGAGAGCCAATCGGACGACGCGGTGGTCGCCGAGCTCGAGGCGTCGTGGGCGAGCCTGACCAGCGGCATCGAGCGGGCGGCCGAACTGTTCCCGGCGGCGAAACCCGAACTCGACCGGCTGCTGCCGGCGGATGCGCTGGCCAACGCGCGCACGCGTCTCGAGCGCGCGCAGCAGCGCCGCGAAGTGCTGGCCGCGGGGCCTCTGCTGCTGCGCCGTCTGGACCGCGTTCGTTCGATCGCCGACTGGCGCTCGGTGCGGGAGCCGTGGCTGGCCGACCTGGCGGCTGCGCAGGCGAAGGCCCAGGCGTTCGCCGGCGACGCGGCCGTCGAGGGCGACCTGCGCAGCGCCGTGCAGCTGCGCGATCGCTGGGTGCAGGCGAGCCAGCGGGTCGACGAGTTCGCGGCGAAGTTCGCCGCCGGCGATCTCGCCGGCGCGCGCAGCACCGCCGACGCGAGCGTCGTCGGCAGCGAGGGGCGCGACGAGCTGCGTGTGCTCGGCGCCGTGGTCGGCAAGTGCCTCGACGGGCTGCGGCAATTCGACGCCGACCTCGACGTCGGCCGGGCGGTGGCGGCGTTGGACGACGCCGCCGGCCTGCTGCGCGACCACACGGGCCTCGCTCCCGACGTGGTCGGCCGGCTCGGTGCCTGGAGCGAACGCCTGCGCGACCTGCAGCGCGCGGCGCAGGACATGGTGCCGATCGCCGCCGGCAACACGCGGTTCGGCCCGGCGCCGGCCTTCTTCCTCGGCCGCACCGAGGTGAGCCAAGGCGACTACCAGCGCTTCCTCGACCAGGTGCACGCGCTGGTCGAGGCGGTGCCCGCCGAGCTGCGCGCCGCCGAGATCGTCAAGCGGATCGGCGGCCCGAGCGACTGGGTGCTGCCGCCCGACCAGGTGCAGCGCCTGCTCGGCCGCCGTGGGCGGCTGCAGGCACCGGAACTGCCGGTCGACAACGTCACCTGGTACGAGGCGGCGACCTATGCCCGCTGGCACGGTCTGTCGCTGCCGACCAAGGCCGAGTGGGCGCTGGCGGCGTTCGGCCCCGATCGAGCGATGGCGTGGCCGTGGGGGCCGGAGTGGAAGCTCGACGACGCCTGCCGCAACATCGGCAGCAAGCTGGTGCCGGTCACCTCGGGCGGGCGGTCGTGGCGCAGCACCGCCGCGGCGCCGGTGCACCACCTGGCCGGCAACGTCGCCGAGTGGCTGCAGGCCGAGCCCGGCGCCTCGATCGGCCATCTGGCCGGCGGCCGCTGCCAGGATCCGCTCGCCGAGGCCCGGCGGCGCGCGGCCGGCGACGACTTCCACGAAGCGAGCCTGGGCAAGGCGCTCGACGGCTTCGGCTTCCGTGTCGTGCTGCGGCCGCGCGACTTCCTCGGCGGCGACTTCCCGGCGGCCCGGCGCTGAGTCGGCGGGGCGCGGCGGCGGCGCCGCGAGCCCGGGCTACTTGCGGCGCAGGATGAACAGCATGCGCTCGGGATCGGTCACCCGAACGCGGCGGAAGTCCGCCAGCATGCCCGTCATGTCGGTCGACTCCGGCCGCGAGCGCGGCACCTGCCGCACCTGGCCCTGCCCGTCGACGGGCACGGCGGCGACGATGATGTCGACCTCGGAGCGCTCGAAGGCGACCGGCAGCCGCAGCGGCTCGTCGCCCTTCAGGTGCACGAACTGCTGGTTCTTGGCCGCGGCGCTCCATTCCTGGCCGCCGACGACGACGATGCAGGGCACCGGGCGCTCGTCGGCGTCGATGGCGCGGATCTCGAGCGTGCGCGTGGGAATGCTGCCGCAGGCGGCGAACAGGAGGCTCGCGGCGATGGCGGTCGCACGGCGGGCGGGGCGGGTCAGGTGGCTGGGCATCGCGTTCACTTCTCCTGCTTCAGCACCCAGCTGAAGTCGCCGTACTTGCTGATCTGGTCGTTGATCTGCTGGCGCGTGAACATCTCCGTGACCGGCTCGTGGCTCGACGCCACGGCCTGGATGCAGATGCGCTCGTTGGCGCCGAAGTCGATCTCGTAGACGCGACGGCTGCCAGCGCCGACGCGCTCGCCGTTGACGTAGACCGAGGCCGTCGGCGGGTCGACGGCGATACCGACCTTGTAGGTGCTGGAGCTGCAACCAGCGCAGGCGAGAAGGCCCGCCAGCAGCGCATGGCGGGACCCTGGAGGGAGGCGGAGGATCGTGGGCATCGTGGCTCGGAGACGCGAAGGGGGGGCGAGGATACGGCGGGGGTGCCGCATGTCCAGCGACCGGGCCCGCGGGCCCGGCTCCCCACGCGGGCACGGTGCTGCCGTATGCTCGCTGCCGTGGCAGGATCCCGCGCGTGAAGCACTTCGTCCCGTCGTCGACTCCGGCCGAGGGACTCGGGGTGATGCTGCTGTTCGAACTGATCGACGCGGCGGTGCCGGCCTTCTTCCGGCCTGACCGGACGATCCACATCGCCCGCGCCCCCGGCCGGCTCGACGTGCTCGGCGGCACCTCCGGCGATGCCGGGGCCCTGGTGCTGCAGGTGCCGACCGCCGAGGCCGCCTGCGCGGCGGTGCAGCTGCGCGACGACGCGCTGGTGCGGCTGTGGTCACCGTGCCGGGACGGCTCGCGCACGCAGATGCTGTCGATGCAGCTCGCCGACCTCGGCCTGCCCGACGCGCCGATCGACTACGCCTCGGCCCGGGCGTTGTTCGCCGCCGATCCGCGTGACCACTGGGCCGCGCACCTGCTCGGCTGTCTGCTCGTCCTGGCGCGCGAGCGCGGCGCGGCGTTCGCGCAGGGCGCCGAGGTGCTGCTGCACAGCGACGTGCCGGAGGGCATCGGCGCCGGCGCTTCGGCGGCGGTGCAGGTGGCGGCGATGCAGGCGTTCGCGGCGGCCTACGGTCTGCGGCTGTCGGGGCGCGACCTCGCGCTCCTGTGCCAGATCGTCGACCAGCAGGTCGCCGGCGCGCCCGATGGCGTGACGGCGCCGGCGGTCGCCGCCTGCGGCGAGGCCGACGAACTGCTGGCGGTGCGCTGCGAGCCGTGCGAGGTCGTGGACAGCGTGCAGGTGCCGATGGACCTGGAGTTCGTCGGGCTCGACTGCGGCGTGCGGCGGTCGGGCGGCGCCGTCACGGCGCCGCTCCACCAGCGCGCGCGGGCGGAGCAGTTCCTGCAGCTGCTGCAGCAGGAGCTGACGCCGGCGCGGCGCGAACAGCTCGGCGACCTGCTGCTGGCCGCGCACGCCGACTACGCGGCGCACGGACTCGGCGAGCCGACCGCGGATTTCCTGGTCGAACGTGTGCGCGAACGCCGCGCCGGCGGCGCGCAGGTCTACGGCGCCAAGATGATGGGCCGCGGCGGCGGCGGGGCCGTGGTGCTGCTCGGCGCGCGCGGCAAGGTCTGGTACGAGGCGCTGCGCATCAAGAAGATGCTGCTTGCGCACACCGGGCACTCGGCGCACGTCTTCCGCTGGTCGTCGCCGGGCGCGGTGTCGTTCGGCGGCATCGAGCTGAGGCCGGTCGGTGCCTGACGACGGCCGGCGGCGCCGGGCGTGGGCCGGCGGCTTCGCCGCGGCGGCGCTGGCGGCCGTTGGCTTCGTCGTGCTGCGCGGCGGGGTGGGATCCGGCGTCCCGCCGCCGGGTGCTGTCGAGGTGCCGGTGGCCGCCGGGGAACCACCGGCCGACGGGGGGGCGGCGGGGGCGCCATCGGCGTTCGCCACCGTGGCCGCCGAACGCGCCATCGCCGAGGCGCCCGGTCGCGCGATCGTCGGTCGCGCGCTCGGCGTCGACGGCGCACCGCTGGTCGACTGGCTGGTGGGGCTCACCGCCCACCGGCGCCTGCCGCTGCTGCCCGACGCCGCGCGGCCGTTCGGTTCGTCGCCCGGTTCGTCGTTGGAACGGCGGCGCGACGGCTGGGAGACGCGTTCGGACGGCAGCGGACGGTTCCGGTTCGACGGTCTGGAGGTGGGCGCTTACACGGTGCGACTCGTCGATGCCGTCGGCGTGGCCGCCGACTGCACCGTCGGCCCCCTGGCAGCGGCCGTCGTCGAGCTGCGATTGGCGGTCGAGCACTGCGCGGTGGAGCTGGTGCTGACCCACCGCGGCGAACGGTGGCGGGCCACCAGGGTGTTCCTCCGCTCGACCGACGGCGGCTCTCGCTGGCATGCCCTGGTCGACGGCGCCGTGTGCTTCCCGGCGCCGCCAGGTCAGTACCGCGTGCAGGTGCCGGCGAGCCTGCGGTTGCGTGGGCGCTCCGACCAATGGGTGCATTCCGACGAGTTCGTCGCCGACCTGCCGTTCGCCGTGCCGCCGTGGCGGACGCACCTGCGGCTGCAACTCGAGGTGACCGCTCCCTCGCTCGAACTGATCGCCGACCACGGCGGCGCCGAGCCGATCCCGCAACTCGCCTTCACGCTGGCGGGCACGCGGTCGTTCGGCGGCAACCACGCCGAGTTCGAGTTCGCGGCCGACGACGGCAAGGGCATCCGCCTGCCCGGCGTGCCGCCGGGCGACTGGACGGTGACTGCGCGCTCGCCCTACTTCATGGCCGAGCCGGTGGCGCTGCGGCTGCCGGAGGGTGCGAGCGCGCACCGGCTCGTGATCGCCGGCCGGCGGGCCGCCATCGTGCCGCTCGACCTGCGCACCGCGAACGGGCGGCCCTTCCGCCCGCCGGTCGCCACGGACCTGTGGCTCGCCGGGCTGCCGCCGCTGGTCAGGGACGGCGTCGAGCTGCCCTGCCGCGACGTCGGACCGAGCCTGCTGCCGCGGCGCGACGGTCCGGTGCCGGGCTTCGCCGGCGTGCCACCGGGTCGCGCCGAATGGCCGCTGGTCGACCGCACGGTCGACGGGCAGCTCGTGTTCCTACCGTTCGAGCCGGCGTCCGTGCAGCCGTTCGAGGTGCGCGCTGGCGACGCGACCGCGCTGACCGTCGGCGTCGCTCCGCGCGCATTCGTCGAACTGATCGGCTGCCGCAGCAACGGCATGGAGTGGCCGCAGGCCAGGGTGCGCGTCCACCACGGCGACCGGCTGGTGCGGCCGCTCGGCGCGCCCGACGGCGCGCGCTGGCAGGCGTTCCTGCCGCCGGGCGAGTACCGGGTCGTCGTCGCGCGCGCCGACGGCGAGCGCGAGCAGGCGCTGTTCGTGCGCACGCAGGACGTGTCGTTGCGGCTGCGGCCGTGAACTGCGCTACGCTGCCGGGATGACGAAGCAAGCACCCGACCACCACGACGCCGAGCTGGTGCTGAAGGTCTACGACCTGCGCCGCGAACCGGTGATGCGCGAATCCCGCGACGCGATCAACCGCGACTACTGGCCGCGCACGGAGGCCGAGGCGGTGGCGATCCTGTCCCCCGATCACCCGCTGAACCGGCAGTACCGGCAGGTGTCGACCTACTGGGAGATGGTCTATGGCCTCTGCCGGCACGGCGTCGTCAACGCCGACTTCCTGCTCGACAGCAACGGCGAGGGGCTGCTGCTGTTCGCGCGCGTCGAGCCGTACCTGGCGGCGATCCGCAAGGCGACGAGCCCGCGCTCGTTCGAGAAGGCGGAGTGGATCGCCAACTCGTGCGACGTCGGCCGTCAGCTGATGGAGATCTTCCGCCGGCGCGTGCGGGCGAAGCTCGGCGGCTGAGCCCCAGGGCCTTGCGCCGCGCCCTGCCCGGCGTAGCGTCGCCCGCTTGCGTCGCCCCCTGCTCCGCTCCTGCCAGACCTCGTTCGCGCCCAGCCAGCGGTTCGTCGGCATGGTGCTGGCGCGCGATGGCGCGGTCGAACTGGACGACGTCACCGAGGCGTCGGCCCGGGCGAAGGTGGCGATGCACGGCCTCGACTACCGGGTCGTGCTCGAGCGCTACGCCGATACGGCGACGCGGCGGTTCCGCTGCACGTGTCGACCGAACTCCGCGCAGGCGGCCTGTGAGCACGTCTACGCGGCGCTGGTCGCGCTCGATGCGCTGCTGCAGGACATGGAGGGCTATGCCGCCGAGGCGGAGCAGGCGGAACGCGGCGCGCCCGCGCCTGCCGGCCGGCCGCGCGCGACCCAGCCCTGGCGGCAGCGCATCGCGCCGGCGCTGCTGCTGCCGTCACTGCGTTCGGCCACCAGCGCGGCGCTGCCGACGGTCGAGTACTACGTCGCCCGCATCGACCACACCGAGGACGAGGTGCTGCGCATCGACGTGCGCACGCGCATGCCGAAGCGGAACGGCGAGCCGTCGGCGCCGCGCCCGGCCCGGCTCGACGACGAGGTCGTCGACCGGCTGCCGGAGGCGGACAGGCTGCTACTCGGATGGATGCGGCGCGACCAGGCGCGCACCTACGGCCACGGCGGCGCCGGCCTGTCGCTGGCGGCGCCGTGGTTGGTGCACAAGGCAGCGCTCGGGCCGGTGCTCGGCCACCTGGCGGCCACCGGCCGTGTGCACCAGGCGCCGGTCCCCGCCGCCGACGAGCCGGCGCGGCCGCTGCAGGTCGACGCCGGGGCGCCGTTCGGGTTCGAACTGCACGCCGCCGTGGCCGCTGACGGCACCGCGACGGTACGCGGGCTGCTGCGCCGCGACGACCAGCAGATCGCCTACGGCGGCAGGGGCTTTCGCGACGTCGACTGCGTGATCGTCGAGGACCGCCTGCTGCGGGTGCAATGCCATGGCGCCGCCGACCTGCAGCACGTGTTCGCCCGGGGCGGCCCGATCGAGCTGCCGGCGGCCGAGCTGCCGCAGCTGCTCGGCGAGCTCGCCGCCCTGCCCGGGGCGGACCGCTTCCTGCAGCCGTGCCTCGAGCACCTGCCGGTCGAGCCGCCGGCAGGCGTCGTGCTGCTGACGTTCCCGACCGGGGCCGAGGCGCCGCTGGCCGCGGAGCTGCAGTTCGAGTACGGCGGCGCGTTGGTCGCCGCGGACGATCCGCGGCCGTTGCTCGAGGACACGGGCGTGCCCCGCCGACGCGACCCCGCCGCCGAACGGGCGCTGCGCGAACGGGCGCTCGCGGCCGGGCTCGCGCCGGCCCTGGGCACGGGCCTGCAGTGCGCGCGGGCGGCGCTGGCCGAGGTGGTGCCGCGCCTGCACGCGGCGGGATTGCGGGTCCTGGCGGCGGGCCGTCGCCTGCGCTCGTTCGTGGGCGGGCGCGGCCACGTCGGCAGCGGCGTCGACTGGTTCGAGGTCGGCGCCGAACTCGAGTTCGACGGCTTCACGGCGTCGCTGCCGGAGCTGCTGCGCGGCCAGATCACGGTCGACGGCTTCGTCGAACTCGGCGATGGCACCACCGGCATGCTGCCGACGAGCTGGTTGCGGCGGCTCGAGGCGCTGCGCACGCTCGGCGGCGAGATCGACGGCGAGGTCGTGCGGCTGCGGTCGTCGCAGGCCCTCCTGCTCGACGCGCTGCTGGCGGCGCGCGAGGACGATGCCATCACCGTCGACCGCCGGTTCGCCGCCCTTCGGCAGCGCCTCGCCGGCTTCCAGCGCGTGCCGCCCGCCGCCGCGCCGAAGGCGTTCCGCGGCGAGCTGCGACCCTATCAGGGCGAGGGCCTCGGCTGGCTGCGGTTCCTCGGCGAGTTCGGGCTCGGCGGCTGCCTGGCCGACGACATGGGCCTCGGCAAGACGGTGCAGGTGCTCGCGCACCTGCTGGCGGCGCGGCCGAAGGCGCGCAAGGACCGCCGGCCGAGCCTGCTGGTCGCGCCGCGCAGCGTGCTGGCGAACTGGCGCGCCGAGGCCGCGCGGTTCGCGCCGGACCTGCGCGTGCTGGACTTCAGCGGTCCCGACCGCTGGGCCGGGGACCACGCGGCGGCGATCGACGGCAGCGACCTCGTGCTGTCGACCTATGGGCTCGTCCGCAGCGACGCGGTGCGGTTCGCGGAGGCGCAGCGCCGGTTCCGCTACGTGATCCTCGACGAGGCGCAGGCGATCAAGAACGCCGACAGCCAGAACGCGAAGGCGGTGCGCCTGCTCGCGGCCGACCACCGGCTGGCGCTCACCGGCACGCCGGTCGAGAACCACCTCGGCGAGCTGTGGTCGCTGTTCGAGTTCCTGAACCCGGGCATGCTCGGCCGCCTGCCGGCGTTCCGCGCGCTGTTCGGCAAGGACGCCAACGACGCATCGATGGCGCGGAACCGGGAACTGGTGCAGCGGGCGTTGCGGCCGGTGTTGTTGCGGCGCACGAAGGCGCAGGTGCTGCAGGACCTGCCGGAGAAGGTCGAGCAGACGCTGTGGTGCGAGCTCGAGCCGGCGCAGCGCAAGCGCTACGACGCGCTGCGCCGCTTCTACCGCGCCGAGCTGCTCGACGAGGGCGGTTTCGGCGACGGCAAGCAGCGCTTCGTCGTGCTGGAGGCGCTGCTGCGGCTGCGCCAGGCCGCCTGCCACGAGGGGCTGCTCGACCGACGCATGCGCGCCGCGCCGAGCGCCAAGTTCGAGGAGCTGCTGCCGCGGCTCGAGGACCTCGCCGCCGAAGGCCACAAGGCGCTGGTGTTCTCGCAGTTCACGTCGTTGCTCGACCTGCTGCAGCCGCAGCTGCAGCAGCGCGGGCTCGCGTTCGAACGGCTCGATGGCCGCACCAGGGACCGCGCCGGGCGCGTCGAGCGCTTCCAGACCGATCCGGCGTGCCCGGTGTTCCTGATCAGCCTCAAGGCCGGCGGCTTCGGCCTGAACCTGACGGCGGCCAGCTACGTGTTCCTGCTCGACCCGTGGTGGAACCCGGCGGTGGAGATGCAGGCGATCGATCGCGTGCACCGCATCGGCCAGAAGCGCGCGGTCAACGCCTACCGGGTGGTCTGTCGGGACACGGTGGAGGAGCGGGTGCTCGAACTGCAGCAGCAGAAGAGGGCGCTGTGCGAGGCGATCCTGGGCAACGAGCGGTCGCTGCTGCAGGACCTGACGCGGCAGGATCTGGAGCTGCTGCTCGGCTAGCGGGCGGGCGGCCACGACCGTGCCGCCCGGACCGCATGGGTTCGCTGCCGGGAGGTGGTGGTGCGATCACCGGCGCAGCAGCAGCGTCACCGCCTCGACGTGCTCGGTGTGCGGGAACAGGTCGCACAGCCGCACCGCCGCCACCCGGTAGGCCGCCCCGAGCCGCGCCAGGTCGCGCGCCAGCGACTCCAGTGCGCACGACACCAGCAGCACGCGCGGCGGCGCCGCCGCCAGCACGGCCGCAGCGCCTGCCTCCATCAGCCCGGCCCGCGGCGGATCGAGCACCATCAGCTCGCACGGCGGCAGCGGCGCCGCGCCGAACGCCTGCTCGAGCACCTCGCCGCGGTCGGCGCAGCCGTTCTGCTCCAGGTTCGCGCGCGCATCGGCGCAGGCGCTCGGCGAACTCTCGACGATGGCGACCTGCCGGGCGCCCTGGCGCAGCAGCCGCAGCCCGAACGCGCCGACGCCGCCGTAGCCGTCGACCACCCGCAGGCCCGCGACGTCGCCGAGCAGCGCCAGCGCCGGCCGGAACAGGATCGCATCGGCGTGCCTGTTCTGCTGGTAGAAGCTCGCGAACGAGACCCGCAGCCGCAGCCCGGCGACCGTGTCGGTGTGGAAGCCCTCGCCGCGCAGCACCTCGCTGCGCGGGCCCAGCAGCACGTTGCCCGGCGCCGCGTTCTCGTTCAGCACCAGTCCCGTGGCCACGATGGCGCGCCCCTGCTCGTCGCGCCGGCCCTGGGCCAGCGCCCACAGGTCCCTGGCCAGCCGTTCGCGCTCCGAGAAGCCGAGCCGCGTGACCACGAGCCCGAACAGCAGCTCGTTGCTGCCGGGCAGCAGCCGGGCGCGGAGCGCGCGCACCAGCCCGCGGCCGGTGGTCTCGTCGTAGGCCGGCACGCCGAGGGCGCGCAGCGCCTCGGCGACGGCGACCGCGAGCCTGGTCAGCGCCTTGTGCTGGATGCGGCAGTCGGCGATCGGTTCGACGTCGTGACTGCCCGGCCGGTAGATGCCGAGCTCCAGCCGGCCGTGCTGCCAACGCGCCGGATACAGGATCGACGTGCGGTCGTGTCGCGGCGTGCGCGGCGGCAGCGGCGCGTCGACGGCGACGCCGGCGAGGAACGGCGCCAGCAGTTCGGTCGCGCGCCGCTGCTTCGCCGCCAGCTGGGTCGCGATCGGCTGGTCGAGCCGCGTGCAGCCGCCGCAGGCGCCGAAGTGGCGGCAGTGCAGCGGCGTGTCGGCGGGGGCGGTCAAGGCGGGGAGTCTACGGGTGCCGCGGTTGCCGGCGGCAGTGCAGCGGGGCAATCTCGTCGACCATGGCGGCGATCCTGGCGCAGTCGTTCCCGCACAGCGGCCACCGGGCGTGGCCGGTGCTGTCCGCCGGCATCTCGGTCGTCGCGGCGGGTCTCGGCGCCGTCGGCAGCGGGCGCGCCGACATCACGCCGGCCGGCTGGGGTGCGGTGGCGATCGGCATCGGCTTCCTGGTCGCCATGCTGCTGCCGCTGTGGCTGCGCGTGCCGGTGGTCGCCTTCGACGAGAGCGGCCTGCGGGCCCGCCTGCCGGGCTTCGGCACCATCGCCTGGGCCGACATCGAACGGGTGCGGATCGTGCGTCTGCACCAGCGCGGCGTCGCGCTGCTGGTGGTCGACCGCCACCGCGAAGCGCGCCGGCGGCGCCGCGGCGGCTACTGGCCGCGGTCCTACGCGCGGGCGGCCGGCAGCGACGACCTGGCGGTGCCGATCGACGGCCTCACGGCCCGCCCCGACCAGATCGTCGCCTGCGTGCAGCTCGCGCACGGGCACGCGCTGGCCGCGCCCGGCGCGCCGCGCCGCTAGGATGGGCCGGGGCGCGCCAGGTCGGCGCGCCGTCCGCATCACGATGCCGACATCCGCCGCCGGAACGCCTGCCGCCTCGGGATCCCGCCGCCGAACTGCGGCGGCGGCGAACGCCCGCCGCGGCGGGAGGCGGCCATGAGCGACGGCCAGCCGGGCTACGGCGGCGTCGCCGTCGACGACTTCGTGGTCGTGTGCGCGTCGCCGCTCGAGGGCTTCGCCGCCGACGAACTGCGCGTGGCGACGCTCGGCGTCGGCAAGACGGCGGCGGCGACGCACCTGTCCGGCCTGCTGCGCGGCGCGCCGGCCGCGCGCGCGGTGCTGCTGTTCGGCGTGGCCGGCGCCTACCCGGAACGCCACCGCGGCGGCCAACCGCCGGTCGCGCGCGGCGGCCTCTGCGTCGTCGGCAGCGACCGGTTCGGCGACGAGGGCGTCGACACCGAGCAGGGGTTCCAGGACCTGCAGGCGCTGAAGCTCGGCGACTGCGGCCCGTTCCCGGCCAACCCGCGCATGGCCCAGCAGGCGGCGGCAAGGCTCGCGGTGCCGATCGTGCGCGGCGTCACCGTCAGCACCTGCAGCGGCACCGAGGCGGCGTCGGCGCGCCTGTGGCAACGCTGCCACGCCGACGTCGAGACGATGGAGGGCGCCGCGGTCGCCTACGTCTGCCGGCAGTTCGAACTGCCGCTGCTGCACGTGCGCGCGGTCAGCAACTGGACGGGCGACCGCGCCCGCGGCGACTGGAACCTCGGCGCCGCGGTCGACGCGGTGCAGCGCGCGGTGCGCCGGCTGCTGCGCGGCGCCTGATCTGGCCCGCGGCCCCGGGCCGGCCGGCCGTGGTCGTGGCTGCGGTTCCTCCCCCGGTCGCCGGGTCGATTCGCTCAAGCGGCCGCCGCCGCGTGGTCGAGGACCTCGCGTGGATGACCCTGCGGACCACACCGCGGTTGCCGACGAGCCGGTTCTTCGCCGCCATCAGGGGCCATGGGTCGCCATGCGAGGAGGACCCATGACCACGGCGCTCGCCGCGTTGCTGCTGCCCACGATCTGGATCGTCGATGCCGCGAACGGACCCGGCACCGACTTCGTCGACCTGCGGGCGGCGGTGCTCGCCGCGGCGAGCGGGGACACGATCCTGGTGCGCGCCGGCAGCTACGGGCCCGTCAGCCTCTGCGGCAAGGCGCTGTCGATCCGCGGCTCGGGCCCGGCGGCGACGGTGGTCGCCGGCATCACCGTGCTGGGGGTGCCCCTGGACGAGGCCGTGCTGCTGGCCGGCCTGCGCTTCGAGCCGGCGCCCGGAACGAAGGCCCCGGCGGTGCTCGTGCAGGGGCCCGGCGCCGTGTTGGTGAACGACTGCCAGGGGCTCGGTCCCGCCGACCGGCGCGGCTGGCCGGGCCTGCTGGTCCTGGGCCAGGCGACGCTGCACGCCACGCGCTGCGCCTTCCTCGGCGGCGACTCCACCTATGTCGGTCCGTTCGCGTCCGAGGGCGGTCGCGGCGCGGAGGTGCTGGTCGGGGCACGGCTGGCGGCCACCGGCTGCGCGTTCCTCGGCGGCAGCGCCGGCGCCAACCCGGTGGGCACCACGATCGGCGGCCAGGGTCTGCTCGTCGACGGCGCCGCCGCCGACCTGCGCGAGTGCGCCTGCTTCGGCGGCGACGCCGGCTTCGCGCTGTTCGGCGGGCCGGGCTTCGGCGGCGATGCGCTCTACACCAGCGGCAGCGTGCGCGTCGGCGGCGGCCAGGCGCCGGTGCTGCTCGGCGGCGTGGCGCACGATCTGGGCGGTCCGACGGCAACCAACCCGGGCCTGGCCGTGGTGCGCACCGCCGGCATCGCGGCCGTGGACGCCGGGGTGGTGCTGCTGCCCGCGGTCCCGGGCGCGCCCGTGACCAGCGGCGTCGTCGCGCTGCAGCAGCCGGACGCGCCGCGGCTGGTCGTCGCCGCCACTTGTCTGCCGTCGGGGGAGACGGACCTGGCCCAGCCGGTGCAGGTCGTCTACGAGGGCGGCGCGCCCTACGCGCCGTGGTTCCTGATCGTCGGTTTCCGGCCGGAGTTCTCGTCCGCCGTGGTGCCCGGTCTGCTGGTGCAGCTGCGCTCCGGCGGCGTCTGCTTCGGCGTGCTCGACGGCGCCGGCCGCGCCGGTTTCGCGTTCCATCCCGCGTCGTTGCTCGGCCTCACGGGCATCGCGTTCCTGGCCCAGGCCGGCACCTTCGACCCGGTGGCCGGACCGCGGCTGTCGAACGTCGACGTGCGCGTGTACGGGCCCTGACGCGCCGCGCTGGCGAGGCGCGCCGGGGTCGCCGAGCTCTCGGGCTCTCAGTGCCAGGCGAGCGAGCCGCGCAGCTTCTGGCCGTTCTCCTCGATCTCGATCCAGACCTTGCTGCCGTCGGGGATGACCTTCGGCACCTCGACGTGGCCGTGCAGCGTGTCGTTGCCCTCTTTGGCCAGCCGGGCCTTCATCGAGCCCTGCGCCGATTCGACGCCGATCCAGGCCCGCGCCGTGCCGGGCAGCGCCTTGCCCTTGGCGAACACCAGGTTGATCGCGCCCTCCTTGCCGGCCTGGATGTCGCCCTCCTGGACGACGCGGAAGGTGTGCGCGCCGAGCGTCAGCTCGCCGAGCGGATGCTCCTCGCCGTGGTCGCCCATCGCCGCGGGGCCGGTGGCGGGCTGTGCCGGCATGCCGCCGGTGGGCTTCGCCTCGCGGTCGCAGGCGGCGGCCAGGCAGAGCAGGCCGAGGATCGGGAAGGACGTTCGCTTCATCGCAGGGTCTCCTCGCCGGCCCGGGCCGGCGGTCGGTGGGGGCGGAACAGCAGATGGAACCCGGCCGGCACGACGACCAGGTTGAGGAAGGTCGAGGTCAACAGGCCGCCGAGCACGACGACCGACAGCGGCGCCAGGATCTCGCTGCCGGGCTCGCCGGCGGCGAACACCAGCGGCAGCAGGCCGAGCGCCGCCGTCAGCGCCGTCATCAGGATCGGGATCAGGCGCTCGAGCGAGCCGCGCACGACCGCCTCGCGGAACGGCACCCCGGCGGCGAGCAGGTCGAAGTAGTGGCGCACGAGCAGGATGCCGTTGCGGGCGGCGATGCCGAACAGGGTCACGAAGCCGACCAGGCTGGCGATCGACACGACCGGCGCCTGGTAGCTCGTCCCGCCGAGACCGACCAGCGCCAGCGTGTTGCCCCACAGGCCGGGCGACTCGGCGACGTAGATCGCGACCAGGCCGCCGATCAGCGCCAGCGGCAGGTTCACCAGCACCAGCAGCGCCGCGCCGAGCGAACCGAGCGCCGCCTGCAAGAGCATCAGCATGGCGACCACGACCAGGGCGCCCATCCACCAGATCGTGCGGCTCGCCGCCTGCTGCGCCTCGAACTGGCCGCCGAACTGCACCGTGCAGCCGGCGGCGGCGACGATCGGCTCGACCCGCTCACGCACGGCGGCGACCAGCTGACCGAGGTTGTGGCCCTCGGCGACGTTGCACGACACCACCGCCTTGCGGCGCGAACTCTGCCGCATGATCAGGTTCGAGGTGCGCTCGACGCCGATCTCGGCGACGTCGCCCAGGTGCACGGTGGCGCCGCTCGGCGCGCGCAGCAGCAGGCGTTCCACGTCGGCCGGGCGCCGCCGTTCGTCGGGGTGCAGCCGCACGGTCAGCTGTGTGCGCCGCGTGCCGGCGTGCACCTCGGCGACCGTCTCGCCCATCAGCGCGGCCTGCACCTGGGCGGCGGCGCCGGCCGGCGACAGGCCGGCGGCGGCGAGGTCGGCGGCGCGGTAGCGCACCGGCAGCGAGGTGATCGTCACCTCGCGGTTGGCGTTGACGTCGCGCGTGCCCGGCAGGCCGCGCAGCACGGCCTCGATGCGCTTGGCGAGCTGGCGCAGCACGTCGAGGTCGTCGCCGAGCACGTCGATGGCGATCGCCGCCGGCGTGCCCGACAGCACGTGCGACAGCCGGTGCTCGATCGGCTGGCCGACGCTGGTGGTGATGCCGGGGGCCTTGGCCAGCACCGCGTCGATCGCCCGCCGCACGGCCGCCTTGTCCTGGCCGGGTTCGGCGACCACCTCGATCTCCGAGTTGCTGACCGGCTCGGCGTGCTCGTCGCGTTCGGCGCGGCCGGTGCGGCGTACGACGCTGCGCACGCCGGGGATGCGCGCGAGCTGCCGCTCGATGCCGTTCGCCATGCGGTCGCTCTCGGGCAGCGACGTGCCGGGCGGCGCCATCACGAACACCGTGAACGTGCCCTCGTTGAACTCCGGCAGGAAGCTGGTGCCGTAGGTCGACGACAGGCCGAGGCTGGCGGCCAGCGCCAGCAGCGTGCCGGCGAACACGGTGCCCGGGTGGCGGAGGCTCCACTGCAGCGACGGCTCGTAGCGGCGCTTCAGCCAGGCGGCGAGGAAGCCGTCGGCGTGCCGGGCCCGTTGCCCCAGCCGCCGCAGCAGCAGGCTGCACAGCACCGGCGTCACCGTCAGCGCCACCAGCAGCGAGGCCAGCGTGGAGACGATGTAGGCGATGCCGAGCGGGCGGAAGAAGCGGCCTTCGAGCCCCTGCAGGAACAGCAGCGGCACGAACACCAGCACGATCAGCGCGGTGGCGAACACCATCGGCTCGCGGATCTGGTTGCTGGCGGCGAGCACCACCGCGACCGTTCGCCGCCGCTGCTCCGGCGGCAGCGCCGCGTTCTCGCGCAGGCGGCGGAACACGTTCTCGACGTCGATGATCGCGTCGTCGACGAGGCCGCCGATGGCCACCGCGAGCCCGCCGAGCGTCATCACGTTGACCGACTGGCCGAGCGACCACAGCACCAGCAGCGCGGCGGCCAGACTCAGCGGCAGCGCCGCCAGCGTGATCAGCGTCGTGCGCAGGTCGAGCAGGAACAGCACCAGCACGATGGCGACGAAGATCGCCGCGTCGCGCAGCACGGCGACGAGGTTGCGCACCGACAGGCCGATGAAGTCGGCCTGGCGCATCACGTGGCGGTTCAGCGCCATGCCGGGCGGGAGCGCCGCCTCGACCTGGTCGAGCTTGCGATCGACGGCATCGGTCAGCTGCAGCGTGTTGGTGCCCGGCGCCTTCTGCACGCCGAGCACGACCGCGGGCCGGCCGCCGTCGGCGGCGGTGCCGCGCTGCGGCGCCGGACCGAGCTGCACCTCGGCCACGTCGCCGATGGTGATCGCGCGGCCCTGGCGGTGGCGCACCACGGTGCCGGCGACGTCGGCGACCGACTGCACGCGCGCCGTCTGCCGCACCGGCAGCTCCAGGCCGCCGACGTCGGGCAGGTAGCCGGCCCCGGCGGTGCTGTGGGCGCCGCGCGCGGCGGCGACCACGTCCTCGATCGACAGGTCGAACGAGCGCAGGCGTTCCTGGCGCACCAGCACCTGGTATTCGGGCAGCTCGCCGCCGATCACGGCCACCTGGGCCACGCCGGGCACGGCCAGCAGGTGGTTGCGCAGGTCGAACTCGGCGTAGGCGCGCACCTCCATCGGCGTGCGGCGGTCGTCGGTGGCGGCGACCGACAACAGCATGATCTCGCCGGTGATCGAGGTGATCGGCGTCATCTCGCTGTGCGCCTGCGGCGGCAGCGCCGCGCGGGCTGCCGCCAGCCGCTCGCCGACCAGCATGCGGGCGCGATGGATGTCCTGGCCCCAGTCGAACTCGACCCAGACCAGCGACAGGCCGATCGCGCTCGAGCTGCGCACCGCCCGCAGCCCGGGCAGACCGTTCACCGCGCTCTCGATCGGGAAGGTGACGTTGCGCTCCACCTCGTCGGCGGCGAGGCCGGGGCTCTCGGTCAGCACGACGACGGTCGGCGCGTTCAGCTCCGGGAACACGTCGATCGGCGTTCGCGGCACCTGGTAGACGGCGCCGGCCAGCACCAGCGCCGCCAGCAGCAGCACGAAGCCGGGCCGGCGCAGCGAGAACGCGATCAGTTGCTGCAGCATGCGTCGCGCCTAGTGGTCTTCGTGCCAGGTGCCGTCGGCGTGGAAGTGGCCGCCCTTGGGCGCGCTGCCGGAACTGGCGAGCATCAGCGCGTAGGCGCCGGCCGTGACGACCTCGTCGCCGTCGACGAGACCGCTCCTGACCTCGACCCAGCGGCCGTCGTCGACGCCGAGATCGGCCGTGACGCGGATCACGCGGTCGGGGTCGGCCGGGTCGCGGCGGAAGAACACGCGCTCGAGCCCGTCCTGCATCACCGCCGCCAGCGGGATCGCCAGCTCGGCCTCGGCGGCCACCGCCGTCTCGATCTCCAGGAACGCGGCGACGCCCGGTCGGGCGAACGCCGCGGTCGCCGACGGCTGCACGAACACGTCGAGCGTGCGCTGGATCGGGTCCGCCTCGACCCCGAGCTGCAGTTCGCCGGTGAGGCGCGCGCCGGTGGTGGCGTCGGCGGACGCGGGGTGGATCGTGCAGGCGAGGCCCGGCGCCAGCCGCGGCAGGTCGCTCTGCAGCGCGCGGGCCCGGAAGCGGACCTGGTCGAGGTCGGTGACCGTCAGCACCAGCGCGTGCGCGTCGACCCAGCCGCCGCTCGCGACCTGCAGGCCGTCGACGAGGCCGGCGGCGGTCGCCCGCAGCTCGACGGCGTCGATCGACGGCCAGCGGCCGGCGAGTACGCTGGGCTCGACGCCGAGCATGGCGGCGGCGCCGGCCAGCACCAGGTGCGTGCGCGCCTGCAGCGCCTCCTGGTTGGCCTCCAGCTCGGCGAGCGCGGCCTCGGTCAGCGTGTGCTTCTCCGCCGCCTCGGCGGCCTGCGCCCGTACCTGCGCCATCTGCACCTTCGCCTCGCTGATCGCCTGTGCCTGGCCGCCGACGCTCTGCCGGGTGTCCTCGAGGCTCTGGATGCGCTCCTGCATCACGCGTTCGGCCTCGCGCAGGCTCTGTTCGTGGGCCTTGTGGGCCGCCAGCAGGGGCTGCATCGAGGCGATGCGGGCCGCGACCACGCGCCGTTCGGTGGCGATCTCGCCCAGCTCGCGCTGCGTGCGCCGCCACTCGGGCGCGTCGAGGGTGCCCAGCAGGTCGCCGGGCGCGACCCGCTGCAGCGGCTGCACGGCGATCGTCACCCGGCCCGCCATCGGCGTGCGGTGCTCGCGGCGCGCCTGCGGCAGCAGCTCGAAGTGGCCCGGCAGACGCAACGTCGCGGCGACGCGGCGGCGCTCGACGTGCTGGAAGCCGATGCCGAGGTTCTGCCGCACCGACTCGGGCACGGCGATGCGGTTGGTCGGCTGCGGCGTCTCGTCGTGCGGCGTGGGCTCGGCCGGCGGCCGGCTGCAGGCGAGGCCGGCAGCCAGCCACAGGCACAGGCTCGTCGTGGTCTTCATCGTGGCTCCGCGGGGCCGGCGATGGCCGGCGGTTCGTTCCAGAACAGGGAATTGACGGCGACGGTGGCCTCGGCGGCCGCCAGCTCGGCGGCGATCGCCTGCATGCCGGCGCCGTGGGCGCGCACCAGCGCGTCGAGGATCAGCAGCGGTTCGAGCTGCCCGAGTTCGGCGAGCCGCCTGCCGTCGGCGACCTGCTGCCGCGCCAGCGGCACCAGTTCGCCATCGACGAGGGCGCGCTGCTGCGCCGCGGCCAGCAGCCGCCGTTCGGCGCCGGCGAGGTCGTGCAGCGCCAGTTCGGCCGCGCCCCGGAGCGCCTCGGCGGCCGCGGCGCGCTGCGCCTCGGCGCGGCGGATCGCCTGGATGTTGGCGTTCCACAACGGCAGCGGCAGGACGAGGCCGAGCGGCACCGCCTGTTCGCGCTCCTCCTCGTGGAAGCCCGGCGCCAGCCAGAGGTCGGGCCACTGCTTGGCGACCTCGAGCGCGAGCGCCCGCTCGGTCTCGGCGTGCTGCAGCTGCAGCAGGGCCAGCTGCGGCCCGTCGAGCAGCAGCCGCTGCCGGGCGGCGGGATCCTCGACCAGGAGCGGCGGCGGCCCGTCCGGCACGAACCGCACCGCGGCCGCGGGGTGCAGGCCGATCGCCCGCTTGAGTTCCAGCTCGGCGGTGGCGACGTCGTGCTCGGCCTGGACGAGCTCGGCCGCGCGCAGCAGCCGTTCGAGCGTGAACGCGCGCGCCTCCTGCTGCGTGCGCTCGCCGGCCGCGGCGAGCCTGCCCACGATCGCCTCGAGCGCCTGCAGCTCGGCGCCGAGCCGCTGCAGGCCGTCGCGCTGGCGCACGGCGGCCTGCCAGCGCGCCCAGGCCCCACAGGTGCGGTGCATCGCCCCGTTCTCGGTCAGCCGCGCCGTCACCAGCGCCGTGGCGTGCTGGGCGGCGGCGAGTTCGCGCTCGTGGCCGAACCGGCCCGACAGCGGGATGGTGAAGGCGATCTGCGCCTGCACCAACCACTCGTAGGGCACACCGTCGAGGAACTTCGCCGTGTAGAGGTTCAGCGCCGGGTCGACCCAGCGGCCGGCCTCGTCGCGCACGGCCTCGGTGATGCCGGCGCGCTGGCGGGCCAGGCGGCAGTCCGGGTGGAACACGGCAGCCAGCAGCTGGGCCTCGGTGCGGTCGATGCCGTCGCTCGGATCGAGCCGGCCGAGGTCCTGGCCGTCGCGCAGGGGGGGCGGCGGCGGCAGTTCGAGCCGCGCCGCGAAGGCCTGCAGGTGCGCGGCCAGATCCACGGGCTCGGGCTCGTAGGAGCGGCAGCCCGGTCCGAGCAGGACGGCGAGGCCGAGGGCGGGGAGGGCGGGACGGAGCATGCAGGTCGACGAACGGTTCGCAGGCCGGGACGTGCGCGGACGCACGGACGGGAAGCCACCCGGAAAGCGGGTGGGTGCGGAACCGGACTAGACCAGCAGCAGCGTGGTGGCGCGCAGGGCGGTGCGCGCGTCGGGGCGCGGCGGACCGGTGGCCGGCGGGCGCGTCGGGGCTGCGTGGCGCGCGGGGGCCTCGGGCAGCGCCGGGGGGGCGCTGCCGGCCGGCGGTGGCGTCTCGGCGCCGTGCGCGTGCGGTCGCGGTGCCGGCGCCAGTTCGACCGCCAGTTCGCTGTGCTCGCAGGCCTCGTGCGCGCCGGCGCACGGCATGCCGATCCCCGGTTCGCCGGCGGCGACGACGAACGCGGTCGCGTCGTGGCAGCAGCTGCCCGGGGCGTGGGCGAAGGCGAGCGACGCCGAGCCGTCGTGCTCGGTGCAGAGCACCAGCACCCGCGGCAGACCGAAGGCGAGCACCAGCAACGCGGTCGCGGTGACCGCTCGCATCAGGGCTCGGAGGTGGGGCGCGGGCATCGGCTGGGCAGGCCGCGGGCGGGAGCCGCGCGGAGCGCCCACTCTGCGGCGCGGCCGGCGGCGAGTCAAGGCGCCGGCCGGGTGTGGCCGCTCAAGCCACGGCGCCGGCGGCGCCGATGCCATCGGCATGTTCGACCTGCGGCGGCTCGCGAAGCGCCTGGTGACGCCGTTCCGGCAGTACCTCGGCCGGCTCTCGATCGCCGACCGTCACCTGCGCGGCGAGGGCCTCGAGATCGGCGCGCTGCAGGACCCGCTGCCGCTGCGCCAGGGGGTGCGGGTGCGCTACGTCGACATCGCCGACACCGCGACCCTGCGCCGCATGTATCCGGTCAAGGCCCGTCGCCACCTGGTGCCGGTCGACATCGTCGACGACGGCGAACGGCTGGCGACCGTCGGCGACGCCACGCAGGACTTCGTCGCCGCCAACCACTTCCTCGAGCACTGCGAGGACCCGATCGGCACGCTGCGCAACCTGCTGCGCGTGGTGCGGCCGGGCGGCGTCGTCTACCTGTCGGTGCCCGACAAGCGGCTGATGTTCGACCGCGATCGGCCGTCGACGACGTTCGAGCACCTGGTGCGCGACCACGAGGACGGGCCGGCCCGGTCGCGGCACGCGCACTACGAGGAGGTGGTGCGGCTCGGCATCAAGGTGCAGGGCGAAGCGGCCGTGGCGGCCAAGGTCGCGGAGCTCGAGGCGGAGGAGTTCCGGATCCACTTCCACTGCTGGTCGCAGACGGATTTCCTGCAGCTCCTGTGCGCGCTGCAGGTGCGGCCGGGGTTCCCGCGCTTCGACATCGCCGAGTTCGCCGCCAACGAACGCGAGATGGTGGTGGTGCTGCGGCGGCTGGGGTAGGCGGCGGGGCCGCCAATCGCGACGCCCTGCTTGCGGTCGCGACCGGAGGCACCAGAATGCCGGCGTGTTCCCCGTCCGCTCCCTGCGGCCCATCGGCTGGCTGCTGCCGTTCGCGGCGGCCGCCTGCCAGCTCGGCGGCGCCGCGGCGCCGATCCCGTTCGCCGGCCCGACGCCGCGCACCATCCTGATCTGGCCGCGCGCCGGCGGGGCGGACCTGCCGCCCGAGGTGCTGCTGGCCGGACTCGACCCCGCCGTGCGCCGGCGCGGCTACGAGGTCGTGCCGAGCCGCGTCGCCAACCGGCTGCTCGCCGACGCGGGCTTGCCGGCCGACAGCGCGGACCACGCGGCGATCGCCGCGGCCACGGCCGTCGACGCCGTGCTGCGTGTCGCCGTGCACCGGCTCGAGGCCCAGGGCGAACCGCTGCACAGCGCCAGCTGGGAAGTGTCGTGGGAGCTGCGCGCCACCCCGTCGGGTGCCGAGCTGTGGCGCTTCGTGCACCAAGGCTACTGGCAGCGCCGCGAGCCGATCGAGACCCACCCGCACCCGCGCCTCGACGACGACCAGCCGCCGGTGCTGTTCGGCGCCCGCGAGCCGGACTTCCGCAACCTCGGCGACCTGATGGTGTGGCTGCACGCCCACGCCGTCGACCGGCTGCCGCCGGGCGGCGCATGAACCTGCCGGTCGTCGCCTGGCCGGGACTCGATCTGCGGGCGCTGGTCGCGGTGCTGCCGCGGCCGCTGGCCGAGCTGCCGTCGCCGCCGTGGCTGGTCGAACTGCTGCACCCCGACGCCGGGTCGCCGATCGCGCCCGGCGAAGGGCTGCGCGCCGCCGTGCGCGACCTGCTGCGCCACCACGGCTACCGCCCGACCGGTCGCGGCAAGCCGTCGTCGGAGTACCTGGCGGCGGCCGCCGCCGACGGCCGGCTCGTCTCGATCAACGCCGTCGTCGACGCCGGCAACGCCGCGTCGCTGCACTCCGGCCTGCCGATCAGCGTCGTCGACCTCGATCGGTGCCGGGCGCCGCTGCGCGTCGCCGTGCCGCCGCCGGACACCCGCTACGTGTTCAACCGCAGCGGCCAGGAGATCGACGTCGGCGGCCTGCTCAGCCTGTTCGACGCCGACGGCCCCTGCGCGAACGCCGTCAAGGACGCGCAGCGCACGAAGACCGACCAGACGACCACGCGCGTGCTCGCCCTGGTCTGGGGGCCGGCGGCGCCGGACGCCGGCGCGGCGGCTCGCGCCGCGGCCTGGCTCGGCCAGCGGTTCGAACGGCTCGGCGCGGCCTGTGAGCCGGTCGCCGTCGCCGTCGCCGCGGGTTGACGCCCGGCGGGCTTCAGCTGGCCATCCAGGTCGCCTGCTCCGCGCCGGCGGTCTGCAGGTAGTCGGGGCGCAGCCGCTCGCGCAGGAACGTCGCGTAGAGCGCCTGCACGATCTCGTGCAAGGCCAGCCAGTTCGCGGCCCGGTCGCCGGTGCGGTCGACATCGGACTCGCACTCCTCGGCGTCGTCGGGCAGCCGCACGCCGCTGCACGTCAACGTCGGCGCGTCGAGCGTGGTCGTCCACTGCCGCGCGCCCTCGGCGACCAGGAGCCGCGCCTTGCGCAGGCGACGGCCCTGGCGCAGGGCGGTGCGGGCCTCGGCGGTGCGCGTCGGCAGGCCGCGGCGCAGCGTCTGCTCGGTCTCGTCGTCGCTCGGCGCGGCGAAGCTCAGGAAGTCGTCCAGCGCGACGCCGACCACGCGGCCGCCCGGCAGCGTGAACTCGCCGCCGCCGGTCTCCCAGCGGAACCACAGCCAGGTCAGGAATTCCTCGCCGAGGAAGCCGTGCGTCTCGGCGCCGTCGGGCCCCTGGTTCATGCGTCGGTCTCCTGGGCGGCCGTCGCGACGTCGCGCGCCGGGCGCCGCTGGGGGTGGCGCGCCTCGGCATCGGCGCGCGGCCAGCGCACCGGCTCGAGTCCGTGCAGCCGCGACTCGGCCTCGCGGCCGAGGCCGGCGCGCAGGGCCGACTGCAGCGGGTTGGCGCGTTCCAGCGGCAGCGCGAAGCTCTCGAAGAACAGCTTGGTGAACGCCTCGCGCGCGCCCTTGCTGGTCGCGAACAGCAGCACCGTGCGGCGTTCGGGGAAGAGCAGGGCGTCGACCAGCTGGATCGTCGGCAGCACCCGCGGCAGCAGCTTCTCGGCGAGGTCGTCCTTCAGTTCCCGGCGCTCGCGGGCGGAGAGCTTCTTGCCGCGCGCCTTCTCGGCGGCGTCGCGGTGGATCTGCAGCCACTTCTTCGGCAGCGTCTTCTTGTCGATGCGGCAGCGCAGCCAGGCGCCGAGGCCGCCGTCGAGGTCCTCGGCGTCGAAGCTGTCGCCGGTCGGATCGGCGGGCGTGACCCAGCCGATCGACACCTCTTCGCTGGCGGCGTTCTCGATGGTGCGGAAGCGGCGGTTGGCGAGCGCCGCGGCGAACGCGGCGTCGGCCGGCGCCGGCAGGTCGCCGTCCCAGTAGTAGACGACGACGCCGCCGCTCTTGCGGATCGGGGGCATGGGGCGGAGGTGGTGGTGGCCCCGGTCAGTTGGGGTTCTTGCGGCCGGCTTCCTTCTTGCCCTGCACCTCGGCCTGGGCGGCGCCGTCGTCCTGGTCGCTGCCGGCGGCCTGCTTCGACTGCTCCAGCTTGTCCAGGGCGCGCTTCAACCGCTGCTCCAGCGCCGGCACGCGACCTTGGTCGATCTCGGTGCCGGACGCCCGGGCGCGTTCGATCTCGCCGCGCAACTCCTCGATGGTCTTCTGCAGCACTTCGAGGTCGGCGCTGGCGGCGCGCCGCACCTGGTCGCCGGGGTCGCGGAAGGCGCCCGGCAGCAGCGCCATCGCCGTCTTGTCGTGCACGGCGATGTCGACCTGGGCGGTGACGACGGCGTGCTGCGCCTTCTGCACGCGCTCCGGTTCCGGCGAGTAGGGCACCTGCAGGGCGTGGGCGAGCACGCGGTCGAGCTCGGGCGAGGCGCCCTTCTCGATCCGGTCGACGTGCAGCACGACCATGCCGCCGTGGTGCCGGAACGGGCGCGACGTCGTGCCGGGGGCCATCGAGAACGCCAGCTGCTCGAGGCGCAGGCCGAAGCGGCCGTTGCGGGTGATCTCGACCGCGCCGTCCTCGGCGGCGCCGGGCAGCGTGCCGTACACGCCGGCCAGCTCGGCCACGCTCCGGCCCTCGGCCAGCTGCGCGGCGGCGTCCTGGACCACGGTCTCGAGGTCGCCGTCGCTGAACTCGGCGGCGACGCCTTCGATGCGGATCAGGTCGTAGACGGCCATCTGGGCGCGCAGGTCGTGGTCGATCGTGTCGCTCTGGTAGGCGATCAGCTGGTCGATCTCCTGCCGCTGGATCGGCGTGCCGCCGACCACCAGCACGGTGCCCTCCGGCAGCGCCGCGATCTCCTCCTCGGTCATCAGCCGCGCGTAGCGCGGGGCGACCGGCGGCATCGCCGGCGCGCCGCCGCCGCTGGCGCGACCGGCGTCGACCTCGCGGACCGACAGCGTGCGGCGGGCGAACTTGCCGGCCAGGAGCCCCTTGGCGTTCTGCACGCGCTGCTGCACGTAGTCGATCTCGCGCCGCAGGCGGTCACGTTCCCGCTGCAGCTGCGCCAGTTCCTCGGCCGGGGTCGGCGCCGGCCGGTCGGGGTCCTGCGTGGTCGCCTTGGTCTCCTGACCCGGGGCCGGCAGCGTGAGCATCAACAGGCAGAGCAGGCCGCAGGATCGACGAACGTGCATGGTCGGGCGCAGGACGGGGCGGTTGGGCGCGGGAATGGGGGCGGGCATCAGACCCAGGGGCACGGCGACGCGCAAGGCCTGGCATTGCTCCCGGGTCGTCCGCGCCTGCGCGGTGCGGGCGGGCGCCGCGGAGCGCGGGCCGGCGGCGCTCGAAGTGCTCGGCGACGGCGGCCAGGATCGGGTCGATGGCGATGGCCGCGCTGTAATGGCCGAGCGCAACGTCCAAGCGGGCCGGCCGGCCGAGCGCCTCCCAGAGCAGGTCCTGGTGCCAGCCGGGCACGACGGTGTCGAACGCCGCGCCCACGAACAGCACCTTGTCGGTGGCCACCGCCGGCGCGAACGCCAGCGGTTCGTGGCGCAGGTACTCGCGCAGCTCCCACTCGAGGTGGTCGTCGCCGACACCATCGGCGGTCCGCCGCCAGTCGAGCCAGCGCTGCACTCGCACCTCGCTGCTGCGCAACACCATGCCGGCCAGGTCGCCGCCGGACAGGCAGACCGCGACGCCGTCGAGCTCCGGCTCGAGGCCGGCGACCGCGGTCGCGACCATGCCGCCGATCGACATGCCGAGCACGAACCAGCCGTCGGCATCCGGCGCGCCTTCCTGGCGCAGCCAGCGCAGCAGGAGCCGCTGGTGCAGCACCGTGCGGCCGAACAGGTCGTCGAGGTCGGGGCCGCGCTGCGGCGGCTTCAGCGCCGCGGCCACCCGGCTGCACCAGGCGACGTCGAAGCCGCGGGCGAACAGGCGCCGGGCGACGCCGGCCAGCAGGTCCTCGCCGCCGGCCAGGATCGGCACCAGCAGCACCAGGGGACGCGCGGGGGCGGCGGCCGTGGCAAGGCGCAGTTCGAAGCGGACCCGTTCGCCGTCGGCGGCGAGCACGCCGCGGCAGCGGCCGCCGCCGAGGTCGTCTGCCTCGACCAGCCGGACCGTGGGCAGCGGCGCCGCGGTACGGGCCGACACCTGGATCGGCAGAGCGGGCCGGGGGTGCGCCGGCGCCGGCCGGTAGGCGCAGGCGGCGCCGAAGCCCGCGGCCAGCAGCAGGGCACGCCGGATCCGTCGGCACGCGGCGGCAACGGGCGACGGCGCTGCGGCGTCGGTCGACCGTTCAGAACAGGTGCACGGCATACAGCACCAGCCCCGGCGAGCCGTCCATCGGCGTCTCGAACAGGGAGTAGGGCGATGCCGTGGACAGGAAGTCCATGTCGTCGCCGACCGACAGGTGCAGGCTCGTCGTCGGCGAGTGCCGGTAGGCCAGGTTGGCGCGCAGCGACCGCTGGTCGCCGTGGTAGTCGGCACGGGCTCGCACTTCGAAGCGCAGCCTATCACCGAGGTCCCAGTCGATCGACAGGCGGGCGAAGGTCTGGCTGGTGCCGAGCCGGACGCCCGCGAGCACGTAGGCGACCTCGACCGGATCGCGCAGCGAGTCGGTGCGCACGCGCAGCGACATGCGGCCGAGCGAGCGGCGCTCGTCGTGGTGCTGGCGGTAGGGTTCGGTCAGCGGCAGGTTGTCCGACCGGAAGTCGTCGAACTCGACCTGGACCTGGCGCACGAACGGCAGCCGCCGCAGCATCTGCCGCAACGGCCGCCGCATCAGCGACGGCCCCTGCCTCTGCAGCCATTCGTCCTGCGCCGCCAGCAGCGCCTGCTCGCTGTCGAGCAGCGGCCCGGACAGGGGGTCGCGGTCCTGCATGCCCAGGATCGGCAGGGTGACCTCGCGGCGCGAGCGTTCGAGGTCGGTGTCGACGAGGTCCTGCACGAACCGCAGCGTCTCGCGGGCGATCGGATCGTCGAACGAGGCGAAGTCCTGGCTGCTCAGCGACCAGGTGTGCCGGTGGGCGGCGTCCGGTTCCCGCCGTCGGTCGCTGCGGGTCGGAGCGGCGGGCGGCGGCCGCAGCGGGCGCGGGCGGCCCTCGATGCGCGGTGGCACGTCCTGGGCGCCGGCTTCGTCGGGGGGCAGGTGCTCGATGCCGATGCGCAGCACGAACGCGCCGTGGGCGGGCAGCGCGGCCAGGGCGAGGCCAGCAGCCCCCGTTGGCGTGGGATCGAAGGCGGTCGGCTGCCCTACGCAGCCGGCCAGCAGGCATGCCAGAATGCCGAGCTGGAACCTCACGCCACAACCCCCGGGACAAAGAACGCGCGGCCACTGCATCGGCCGTCGGGTGTGCGGGATTGCAGTCGCTGCGGAGTTCCGTGCCGGCAGAATACCTCGCCGTACGGGCCCGGTTTCGCGCCAGACATCGTGACGCCGATGCCACTGGCCACAGCGCCCGCGGATTTTTCGGGCGAGGACCGCTGCCGTGGTCCGGCCCGCCGGCCCGCCGGCCGCGACGGCCGCGACGGCCGCGTGCGCGTCAGGTGGTCGCGCCCGGCTTCGCCGTCTGGCCGTCGAGCGCACGGCGCCGCAGGCCGTCCGCCGGCTGGAACCGGGGCCCGTGGCCGCGCGCGAGTTCGTCGAGCGTCGCCACCACGGCCGACAGGCCGAGGGCCCGCGCGTAGCGGGTGATGCCGCCGGTGAACGGCGGGAAGCCGATGCCCATGACGAGCCCGAGGTCGAGGTCCGCCTCGTCGGCGACGACGCCGTCGTCGAGGCAGCGGTAGGCCTCGTCGACCAGCGGATAGACGAGGCGCTGCACGATCTCGACCCGGCTGGCGGCGCGTGGCGGGGTACCGCGCTGGCGGCGCAGGTCGGCCAGCACCGCGCGGCCGGGGCCACGGCCCGAGCCGCCGCCACCGTAGAGACCGCCGCCGGTCTTGCGGCCGAGCGCCTTCGCCGCCGCCATCGCCGCGAACAGTTCGCACGGCACCATGCGGTCGGGGAAGGCCTGCTGCAGCACCTCGCTGACCTTGGCGGCGACGTCGAAGCCGACCTCGTCCAGCAGGCGGCACGGACCCATCGGCATGCCGAACTCGAGCATCGCCGCGTCGACGGCTTCGGGGTCGTTGCCCTCGAGCAGCAGCCGGGCGGCTTCGTTCAGGTAGGGCGCGAGGCAGCGGTTGACCAGGAAGCCCGGTGCGTCGGTGGTGACGACCGGGAACTTGCCGAGCCGCACCGCCAGCCGGCAGGCGGTGGCGACGGTGGCGTCGCTGGTGGCGCGGCCGCGGATCACCTCGACCAGCGGCATCTTCTCCGGCGGGTTGAAGAAGTGCAGCCCGACGACGCGCTCCGGCTGCGGCACGTCGGCGGCCATCGCCGTCACCGGCAGCGAGCTGGTGTTCGTCGCCAGCACCGCGCCCGGCGGCAGGCCGCGGGCGATCGCCTCGCGCAGCAGCCGCTGCTTGAGGCCCAGGTCCTCGACCACGGCCTCGAGCCACAGGTCGGTGTGCCGGAGGGCCCCCCAGTCGGTCGACACCGCGAGGCGGTCCTGGACGGCCTGCGCTTCGTGCCGTTCCAGCCGGCGGCGCTGCACGCGCCGCGACAGGTCCTGCTGCAACCGCGCCTTGGCCCGGGCCAGCGCCGCGAGGTCGAGGTCGCACAGCCGCACGCGCAGGCCCTTGTCGGCCAGCAGGCCGGCGATGCCAGCGCCCATGACGCCGCCGCCGACCACCAGCGCCCGCTCGAGGTCGCGGGTGCCGTCCTGCTTGCCGAGCCGCTTGCTGCGCTCGGTGAGGAAGAACAGGTGCACGAGGCCCTTGCTGACCGGCGTCACGATCGTCGCGCCGAGCGCCTTCGCCTCGGCGGCGAAGCCCTGGTCGGGCGGCAGCGTGAACGCCTCCACGCAGCACTGCAGCGCCGCGCGCGGCGCCGGGTAGAAGCGGGCCTGGCCGCGGCCGAGCGCGCGTTCGGCCTTGCGCACGACCAGGCGGCGCAGCGGCGACCGGCTCAGCCACCGGGCCGGGCCGCGCAGCCGGCGCGCCGGCGCCTTGCGGCCCTCGGCGATCCGCCGCTCGAGTTCGGCGCGCGCCGTCGAGAGCAGCTTCGCCGCCGGGACCAGCCGGTCGACGAGGCCGAGCTTGCGCGCCTGCCGGCCGCGCAGCAGCTTGCCGTTCAGGATCAGGTCGAGCGCCGCCGGCAGGCCGATCAGGCGCGGCAGGTTCTGGGTGCCGCCGAAGCCCGGCACGATGCCCAGCTTGACCTCGGGCAGGCCGATCTGGGTGGACGGGTGCTCGCTGGCGAGCCGCAGGTCGCAGAACAGCGCCAGCTCGAAGCCGCCGCCGAGGCACGGCCCCTCGATCGCCGCGACGACGGGCACCGGGAGCTGCGCGAGGCGCTGCAGGATCGTGCGGCCGCGCACGGCGGCGGCCTCGCCGGCGGCGGGGTCGACGATGTCCTGGATCAGCCGGATGTCGGCGCCGGCGCAGAACATGCCGGGGCCCGGCCCGGCGACGAGCAGGCCGCGCAGGCGGGGCGCGGCGGCGATCTCCTGCAGCGCGAGGTCGAGCGACTCGAGCCGTTCCCTGGTCAGCGTGACGATCGACCCGCCCGGGCCGCCGAGGCGCAGCTCGGCGATGCCGTCGGCGGCCAGCTGCCAGTGCACGACGCCGGCGGCGCTCGCCGGGCCTTCGGGCGGGGACTTCGGTTCGTCGCGCATCGCCGGTCCGGTGGTGCTCATGCCGCCTCCAGCACGACGGCCTGCCCCTGGCCGCCGCCGATGCACAGCGTGGCGAGGCCGTGGCGGCCGCCGCGGCGGCGCAGCTCGTGCGCCAGCGTCAGCAGCAGCCGCGCGCCCGTCGCCGCGATCGGATGGCCGAGGGCGATCGCGCCGCCGTTCGGGTTGAGCCGCTGGGGGTCGAGTTCGCCGAGCGCCGCGTCGAGTCCGACCTCGCGCCGGCAGTAGTCGTCGTCGGCGAACGCGCGCAGGCAGCCGAGCACCTGCGCGGCGAACGCCTCGTTGAGTTCGACGACGTCGAGGTCGGCGAGGCGGATGCCGGCGCGGGCGAGCGCGAGCGGCGTCGCGTGCACCGGTCCGAGCCCCATCGTCTCCGGCGCCAGCGCCGCGGTCGCGCTGCCGCGCACGGTCGCCAGCGGTTCGAGGCCGAGGCTCGCCGCCTTGGCGGCCGACGTGCAGAGCATGGCCACGGCGCCGTCGGTGATCTGGCAGCTGTTGCCCACCGTGACGTCGCCGTTCTGCCGGTCGAACACCGGCCGCAGCTTCGCCAGCGCCGGCAGCGTCTGCTCGCTGCGCACGCCGTCGTCGCCGGCGACGGCGGTGCGATGCTCGGGCGGCGGCACGATCGGCGCCAGCTCGGCGGCGAACCTGCCGTCGCGCACGGCGGCGGCAGCACGCTGGTGGCTCTGCAGGGCGAACGCGTCCATCGCCGCGCGGTCGATGCCGAAGCGCTGGGCCACCCGTTCGGCGGTGTGGCCCATCATCAGGCCGGTCACCGGATCGGTCAGGCCCTCGACCACGGCGATGCGCGGCTGCAGATGGCGCGGGCGGAAGCCCGCCAGCGCCCGCAGGCGCTGCAGCGGCGTCTTCGCCTTGCCCAGCCGCGCGAACATCGCCGTCAGGGCCGGGCCCATCAGCAGCGGGAAGTTGCTCATCGACTCGGTGCCGCCGACGAGGAAGACCTCGCCTTCGCCGGCGCGCAGGCGCGCCTGGGCGGTCAGCACGGCCTCCATGCCGGAGGCGCAGTTGCGCATCACGGTCAGCGCCGGCGTCGATTGCGGCAGGCCGGCGCGCAGCGCCGCCACGCGGGCGACGTTGGCCTCGCGCGGGTCGGGCCCGGCGCAGCCGAGGATCACCTCGTCGACCGCGGCGGGATCGATCGGCGTGCGGTCGAGCAGTTCGCGCAGCACATGGGCGGCGAGGTCGGCGGCGGCGGCGCCCTGCAGCGCGCCGCCCGCCTTGCAGAACGGCGTGCGGACCCCGCCCACGATCACGAGGTCGCGCGCGGCGTCGCGCGTGCGCTTGGTGCTCTTCATGACTTGGGGCGCGCGTCGACGAAGCGCTTCTCCTTCATCTCGGTCTCCATGCCGATCTTGCGCAGCATCGCCTCGAGCCCGAGGAACTCGACGTGGTTGGGCGACACCTCGAGGCGGCTCTTGAACAGCTCGCGCAGGTTGCGTGTCGCCAGTTCGTGCGAGCAGCCGTCCTTGACCGCGACGTGCACGACGATCTCGTCGACCTCCAGCGGATCGTCGTCCTTCTTGCGCAGTTCGATCTGCCACTCCTCGATCTCGGGCATGCTGCCGAGCAGCAGCGCGCAGTCCTCGAGGTTGATCAGCGTGCCCTTGACCTTCAGCAGCTGCAGGTCGGCCAGGCTGGACTCGCGGGTCAGGTCGCTGCTGATGCGCGGCACGGTGCGGCCGCAGTGCGGGCACGGGTCGTAGCGCAGGCCGCCGCGCACCCGGTCGCCGGTGCGGTAGCGGAACACGGTGCTGGCGCGGGCGGCGAGCGGCGTGAACACCAGTTCGCCGTCCTCGCCCTCGGGCACGACCTCGCCGGTCTTCGGGTCGACGACCTCGAAGATCGCGAGGTCGGGGTAGAGGTGGTAGCCGGTGTAGGCGTTGTCGGGCGTCGGGCACTCGGCCCAGGCCATGCGCGCCTCGGTGAAGCCGTAGGTGCCGAACACGCGCACGTCGTGCGCGCCGGTGGCGGCCAGCAGCGCGGTGATCTTCGCCTTCAGGCCGGGGGCGACGCGCTCGGCGCCGAGCACGACGCAGCGGATCGACGACAGGTCGAGTCCTTCCTGCGCGGCGCGGCGCAGCAGGTGGTAGACGTAGCCGGGCACGCCGATCAGGGCGTCGGCGCGCAGGCGCGTGATCGCGCGCAGGTCGCCGGTGCTGCCCATGACCTTGCCGCCGCCGGTCGACAGGGCCATCATGCCCGTGGCCTGGCCGGCGAAGAACACCTGCCAGAAGGCCAGGTGCGGCGCGTAGGGGAACACGTTGGCGACGCGGTACTCGGTGCTGAGCCCCATCACGTCGATCAGCCGCGCGCCGGTGCGGTGCAGGTTCTGGATGTCGTGCGGCGAGTAGAAGAACGGCACCGGCTCGGCCGAGCGGCCGGTCGTGAAGGTCATGAAGCAGGGAGCGAATTCCTGCCGCACGCGGGTCCGCACCGCCTCGACGCCCTGCGTCCACCTCTGCCACAGGAGCGGCAGCTTGCGCCGCAGCGGCCACGCGGCGCGGATCTTCGCCGGGTCGGGCTGCAGCACGAACCGCTTGAAGCGCTGCGGCTCGCCGGCGGTCGGCAGCAGGTCCTGCTTGCTCGACAACGGCAGCCGCCGGAGGTCGTCGATGCTGCGCATCTGCTCGGGCCGCACGCCGGCGCGGTCGAACACCTCCCGGTAGTGCGGCGAGAACGGATACAGGTGCTCGCGCACGTAGCGCTGCAGCAACTGGCCCTGGAGCGCGCGCTGCTCGTCGCGCGGCATCCGCTGCAGTCGCTGCCAGGTGATCATGCGGTTCGGTCCTCCCACCTCTCCTAGTTTGTCGGCTGCCGCGAGTTGCGGTCTTCAGACAACCTCTCCCGGTGGTCGATCTAGAGACATGGGAGCCGCCCTCGGCCCGTGCCGCGGCGGTTCCGACCCACCGTGAGACCTCCGCATCCGCACCAAGGCCTGGCCCAGGACGGCTCGTTCCCCGGCGCCGGCGCCGAGCGGCCGGCGAAGGAGCCCCTGGAGCGCTCGGTGCGGCCGCGCAAGACCGTGCTGGTGCTCGGCGGCGGCGGCATGCGCGGCTTCTGCCACATCGGCGTGGTGCGTGCCATCGAGCGCCTGGGCCTGCAGGTCGACGAGGTGGTCGGCACCAGCATGGGCGCGGTCATGGGCGCGTTGTTCGCCGCGGGGCACGACAGCCGCCGCATCGAGGAGGTCGCCGCCGAGATCTCGCTGAAGCAGTACTTCCGCCTGAACCTGCTGAAGTTCCTGGTGCGCGGCTACCGGCACGCCTCGGTCTACAAGGGGCGCACCTTCCACGAACTGCTGCGGCGCTGGCTGCCGTTCCGGTCGTTCGAGGAGTTGCAGCGGCCGTTCTTCTGCAACGCGCTGTCGCTGACCACCGGCGCCTCGCGCTTCTTCGGTCTGCCCGGCTCCGACGCGATGCCGGTCGCCGACGCCGTCTACGCCAGCGCCTGCCTGCCGACGATCTTCGAGCCGATGGCGATCGGCGACGACCACTTCGTCGACGGCGGCATGACCGAGACGCTGGCGCTTCGCATCGCCCGGGCCCGCGGCGCCGACCTGGTGATCGGGGTCGACCTGTCGCACCGCGACCTGCACGCGCAGACGCCGTACAAGGCGAGCCTGCCGCACATCCTGTTCCAGACCTACGAGGTCATGGGACAGGCGCTGAACGAGCACAACCTGCACCGCTACGCCGACGACCGCACGGTGGTGGTCAAGCCGAAGGTGTCGCACCTCGGGCTGCTCGACATGCCCGACGTGCAGGAGATCGTGCGGCTCGGCGAGCGCGAGGCGCTCGAGGTGCTGACGACCCATCCACTGACGCGCTACCTGTGCCGGCCGGAGGTCGTCGCCGAGGAGGACCGCATGGTGTCGCGGCCGCGCGACCACGTGCTGCTGCAGGTCGACATGAACGCCTGCATCCACTGCGGCATCTGCGCGGCGACCTGCGCGACCCAGGGTTACGCGGCGGTGCCGATCGGCGACGTGGTGCGCAAGCTGCACAACTACGAGTGCACGCGCGACATGGCCTGCGAGCGCAACTGCCCGACCGGGGCGATTCGTCTGCGCAACGTCTGAACGACGGTGCACCGCGCTCGTCGAGGGCCATGACCGGCAGGGAGGGGAGGCGGCGTCGTGCGGCCCGCCGCCTGGGTCGCCGCCGAGGGCGGCCCTTCAGCGGGGAGACTCAGGTCCTCGACGAGGGCCGAAAGGGCACGAGGGCAGAGGCTCGCCCCGACCCCTGGGTTTCGTTCCCTGGTCGGGACGCTGCCAGGGGGGTGGGCGCATGCCGATGCCATGGGTACTCTCCGGGTTCTGGCTGCACCGGGGAAAGGTGTGGCGCTGGCCACTTCACGGAGACCTGCTCGCATGGGTGCACGTCGAACGGAAGCCGCGTCGAACGCAGCTCTCTCTCTCGACGTGCTTGGCCCGGTGGCCCAGCGGGTGCATCCCGCTGCCGTGGTGCGGACGGCGCCTTGGGCGGTGACTCACCACGACGACATGTCGGCGCGCTACGTCGAGCTGGCGAGCACGGCGGTGAACGCGCGTACGCGGCAGTTCGACGTACCGTCGGAGCTGGTGGCGCCGCGCGGCTACTTGATCGACAACGGCGGCGTGCCATCCACGGCGCTGTGGGTGAGGATCCAGTGAACGCGTGGCGCGGCAGCGGCCTCGGCCTCGGTCTCGGC